>DATJNE010000001.1:0-24035 GCA_035508305.1 Acidobacteriaceae bacterium
AGCGCTGGGACTTGAGCTACGGCGTCGGCTTTCAGGTGCAGACTGGCAACCCTACCAGCAACTGTCCCAACACGCCGCCCGCGGGAAGCACCTCTACCGAGCCCTGCGGCACGAATGGACGAACCGGTGCGAGCGGACTGGTGCAGTTTGACTTGTCGCGTATCAACCTCGGCGGCCGCGATCAATCCATCACTCTGAGAACCGCCTACGGCTCGCTCGAGCAGCTCGCGAGCGTGGCTTTCACCAGCCCGCATATTTTCAACAGCCCGAACTTTGATTTTTCCGTCAGCGGCGGCTATACCAACTCGCAGGATGTGACGACTTATGCTGCATCGCGCCTGGAGGCAACAGTCCGGCTCACCCAACGGCCCAGCAAGCCGAATACGCTGATCTATTTCTTTACCTACCGCCGGGTCGTGGTTGACGCCGACAGCGTGCAGCTCCCGCCAAACGAGATTCCCCTTGTCTCCGAGCCGGTCCGCGTCGGCGGCCCTGGCTTCACCTGGGTTCGCGATACACGGCGTCCCTCGCCGCTCGACGCCACCGGTGGAACTTACACTAGCACTTCGGAGTTCGTTACCGACAATATCTTCGAGTCGGAGGCTAACTTCAACCGGCTCGATATCACCAATGCCAGCTACTATGCTTTCGGCAAGCGAAAATTTGTCCTCGCGCGTTCCACCCGCTTCGGATACGAGCGTTCCTTCGGCGAGGACCAGTACAGATACATCCCATTGCCTGAGCGCCTTTATGCTGGTGGCGCGCAATCGCTGCGTGGCTTTGCCATCAACTCAGCTGGTCCGCGCGATTCACTTACTGGTTTCCCTGTCGGTGGCGCTGGTGCGTTCGTGAACAGCACAGAACTCCGTTTGCCCAATCCCATGCTCCCCTACTTTGGGAATGCACTCGGTTTCGTACTCTTCCACGACGCTGGCAACGTCTTCAACAACTCGTCCGACATCTGGCCCAGCGCCATCCGCATCAAGCAGCCGCACAGCTACACCTGCACGGCGGCCGCGTTCCTCACCGTCGCGCAGCAGGAGCAGGTCACCCGTTCCTCCAGCACCAACCGGACCGGCCTGTGCGACTTCAACGACTTCTCGCATACCGTGGGCCTCGGCGCCCGCTACCACACGCCCATCGGTCCCATCCGTTTCGACGTCGGCTATAACCTGAATCCGCCCGTGTACCCGGTCCTGGTCACCTACGGCAACAGCAACGCGACCAATTCCAGCGACCTGAACTGCTATCCCAACCCCAACGCGACGCAGTGCTGGGGGCAGGCCGCCCACTTCAATTTCTTCTTCAGCATCGGGCAGGCCTTTTAGAGAGTCGGCGATGAAGACGCGCGCACGCATCCTGTCTTTTCTGGCAAGCGCCGCCCTCGTCGCGTCCGCGGCGCGCGCGCAGATCCAGTCGCCGCAGGCTTCGCCGCCGCCCCCCTCTTCTCCCGCCGCCGGCCAGTCGGTTCAGCTCGATCATGTCGTCGCCATGATCGGTTCCAACGTCCTGCTGCAGAGCGATGTCGAGCAGGAGATGCATCTCTCCGCGCTCGAGCCCCTCCAGGTGCTGCCTGGCCAGAACACGCCCGACTCCGCGCTGCGCCGCCTCATCGACCGCACTCTCATCCTCGAGCAGATGAAACAGCAGCTGCAGCCCACCACCGCGCCCGAGCCCGAGGGGGCGAAGTCGCTGGCCGAGCTGAAAACGCAGATCCCCGCCTGCGCGCAGTTCCACTGCGACACCGCCGGGGGCTGGGATAAATTCCTTGCCGCCAACGATCTCACCCCCGAGCTGGTCGGGGAGCGCTGGGGCCAGCGCATCGCCATCCTGCAATACATCGATCTGCGTTTCCGCAGCGGCATTCGCATCTCCCAGGATCAGATCGCCGCGTATTATCACGACACCCTGGCGCCTGCCTTGGCGAAGGAGAACCAGCAAGCCCCGCCCCTCGCCGGCGTGGCCTCCCGCATCCAGGAAATCCTTCTCCAGCAGCAGGTGAGCGGCCTTTTCCAGGACTGGCTGTCGAGCCTGCGCGACCAGGGCAACGTGCAGATCGTCGATCAGGCCTACAGCGCGGACCTCGATGCCAAATCCGCCGCGGGGGACCAGTGAAGACCGCGCTGCAACCGGCCGGAGACCAGGAGCCTCGCCGCGAGCAGCCGCCTCCCCGCCGCGTCCGCAACCTGCTGATCTTCGGCGCGCTCTGGGCGCTGATCGTCCTCGCCGGCATGCTGGGCGTCACCGCGTGGCTGGCCGGCACCCCCGCGTTCCAGAACCGCGTGCGCCGCGCTGTGATCGACGAGCTGCAGAAGTCCACCGGGGGCCGCGTCCAGCTGAGGAAATTTACCTGGCGCCTGACCCATCTGGAATTCGTCGCCGACGATCTGACCATCCACGGGCTCGAAGGCCCGGATCAGATTCCCTACGCGCACATCGACCGCCTCTACGTGCGCCTGCAGATCCTCTCTTTCTTCCGGCCGAAGATCGGCCTGAATTACCTTGAGGCCGACCATCCTGTTTTTCATCTCATCGTTTACCCCGACGGCTCGACGAATCAGCCCCGGCCGAAGCATCCCTCCACCGGCAGCACGACGAACCAGATTTTCGACCTGGCCATCGCGCGCACCGTCCTCAGCGACGGCGTCGCGATCCTCAACGAGCGGTCGATCCCCTTTGACCTGGCCGCCAACCGTCTCGCCGCCCAGGTTAGCTATGTTCCCACGCACGACCGCTACGTCGGCACGCTGCACGTCGAAGACCTCGTGGCCCAGCGCGGAGCCGACACGCCGGTGCACTCCGTCGTCGACGCCTCGATCGAAGCCGGCCGCAACAGCGCCAGCCTCGTCTCTCTTGTGCTGCAGAGCGGCCCGCAGGGCGCAAAGCAGAAAACCGTTCTGCGCGCCAGCGGCGTCCTCGACAATTTCGCCGATCCGCACTGGAGCTTTACCACGAAGGGCGCGATCGACGCGCTCGAGTTGCACGCGCTCACCGGCACGCCCGGCCTCGCCGGCGGCACCGCGCAACTGGAAGCCAGTGGACACGGCGTGGGCCTGCAGTTTGCCATCGACGGCAACGGGCGCATCAGCGGCGGCGAGTATCGCGACGGCACCGTGGACGCAGGCGGCGTAACCGCCGACGCCCTCGCGCACATCACCCAGGACCAGATCGCCGTCACCGGCATCCACGCGCGCCTGGCCACCGGCGGCGCGCTGACCGGCGAGATGCACATCGACCACTGGCAGGCGCCCTCGGACCAGACCCTGCCGAAGAGCGCCCCGGAGCACGGGACCATCCGCGCGCAGCTGTCGGGGTTCACCCTCGATTCGCTTCTCGACAGCGTGGCCCCGCGCCGCTTCCGCCGCCTCGGTTTTGCCACGTCGGCCTCGGGTACCGCCAGCGTCGACTGGACCGGCGCCATCGATAACGTCGTCGGCTCGGTCAACGTCAACCTCACCCCGCCCGCCACACCGGCTCCGGATGAGGTGCCGATGACCGGCGCAGTCAACGCGCAGTATCTGAATCGCACCGGAACCGTCGTAATCCGCACCCTCGAGGTTCACACGCCCGCCTCCGGGATTGATGTCAGCGGCAGTCTGGGCGTTTACCCCATGACGCGCCGCTCCCAGCTCCAGGCCAGCTTGGTCACCCGCGACCTCGCCGAGTTCAACCCGGTGCTCGCCGCCTTTGGCATCTCCGCTCCGGGGCAGCCGACGCCCATTCCCGCCGACCTCCACGGCGAAGCGCAGTTCCACGGCGATGTCGTCGGCAACCTGCGCTCGCCCGAGTTCCAGGGCCATCTGCAGGCCAGTGACTTCAGCCTTGCGCCGTTGTCATCCGGATCCATCTCAGCCTCGGAAGCCGCGCCGACGACTCGCATCCACTTCGACAGCCTCACCGCCGACGCGGACTACAGCGCCGGCTCGCTCGCCGTGAGGGCGGGCACGCTGGTGCAGGGAAAGACCAGCATCGAGTTTTCCGGCGCGGTGCGCGGCCAGTCCGACGAGCCGAGAGACCTCTTCGACGATTCCTCGTCCATCCGCGCCAGCGTGCAGGTGAGCCATGCCGATCTCGGGCAGTGGATGGAGCTCGCCGGCTACAGCTACCCCGTCTCCGGCACGCTGAATCTCCACGCCACCACCGGTGGAACCATCGGCAATCTCGACGGCTCCGGCGCCATGAGCCTCACCGGCGGCACACTGTACGGCGAGCAGTATCGCTCCCTCACCGCCGACGTGCAGTTCCGCGGGCGCGATGTGAACGCGACGGACCTCATCTTCGCCATGGATGGCGGCCGCATCAGCGGAGACGGCGGGTATAACCTCACGTCGAAGGCCGCGCACTTCAACCTCCGCGGCAGCGGCTTCGAACTGGCGCATATCAAACGCCTGGAGAACGCCCAGTATCCCGTGCTGGGCACCGTCGACTTCGAAGCGGAGGGCAGCGGCACCCTGGAAGATCCGGTGTTGCAGGCCAGCGTTCACGTGCGCAACCTCGAGCTGGCCCGCGAATTCAGGGGCTTCGTCGACGCCGACGCTTACACCCGAGGACGCGCCCTCCAGCTCAACCTCCACGCGCACCTGAATACCTCCACCATCGACCTGAGCAGCCAGACGCAGCTCAACGGCGACGACCCCACCCGCGCCACGCTGAACTTCGCGCAGTTCAACATCGATCCCCTGCTGCGCACCTTCAGCGTCACCGGCATCCGCGGCAGCTCGTCGATCGCCGGCCTCGTGACCGTCTCCGGCCCGCTCCGCCATCCCCGCCAGCTCAGCGGCGACGCGCGCCTCAGCCAGCTGAACGTCACCCTCGAAGACGTCCCCATTCACAGCGACGGCCCCGTGCACGCCATGCTGCGCAACGGCGTCTTCGCCGTGGACCCCGTCCACATCGTCGGCCCGGATACCGATCTCGTCACCGAGGGCTCCATCGGCGTCTTCGGTCCCCGTCGGCCCATCCACGGCACCGCCAAAGGCTCCATCAACATGGCGCTGGCCGAGACCCTCGACACCGACATCATCTCCTCCGGCCACGTCGACTTCACCATGAGTGCCGAAGGCACCGTCGACAAGCCCGACCTGACCGGCAACGTGAAGTTCACCAGCGTCAACGTCGCCATGGAAGACTACGTCAACGGTCTCAGCCGCATGAACGGCGAGCTGGTCTTCGATCAGGATCGTCTCGACTTCAAAAACGTCACCGCCTACAGCGGCGGCGGCCTCATCAAAATCGGCGGCTTCGTCACCTATCATCACGGCCTTTACGGCGACCTCACTGCCGATGCCACCGATGTCCGCATCCGCTATCCGGAAGGCGTCACCTCGACGGCCAGCGCGCGGATTCGCGTGCAGGGCAACCAGACCAGCATGCTGGTGAGCGGCCGCGTGGTGTTGACGGGTTTCGCCATCAATCCCGACGTCGACTTTGCTTCCCTGGTCAGCAACAACACCGTCTCGCTGCCGCCCAGCCCCTCTTCGCCGACCAACAAGGTGCGCCTCGACATTCGCATCGATTCCGCGCCCTCGCTGAATTTCCAAAATTCCTTCGCGCGCCTGGCGGGCAACGTCGATCTCGCCATTCGCGGAACCCTGGCGCAGCCCACCGTCCTCGGCCGCGTGACCATCACCGAAGGCGCGGCGACCTTCAACGGCGAGAAATTCGAGCTGCAGCACGGCGAAATCTATTTCAGCAACCCGGTGCGCATCCAGCCTGTGCTCGATCTGACCGCCACCACCACGGTCGAAAACTACACCATTACCATCGCGCTCCAGGGTCCAACCACTAACCTGAATCCCACCTTCCGCTCCGAGCCGCCGCTGTCGGAGCAGGACATCTTCTCGCTCCTGGCGATGGGCCGCACCCAGGAAGAACAGCAGATTTACTCCACCGAGCAGCAGCAGGCGGGCGTCAACTCCACCGCGAATTCGCTGCTGGGCGGCGCCCTCAATGCCACCATCAGCAATCGGATTCAAAAACTTTTCGGCGGCGGCAGCGTCCGTATCGACCCCACCTACGTCAGCGGCGTGGGCAACGCCACCGCGCGCATTACTGTGCAGGAGCCGATTTCGAAAAACGCTACCCTTACCTATGCCACCAACGTCAATTCCACAGCGGAGCAGCTGATCCAGGGCGAGTGGCGTATCACCCCGGACTTCTCGGTCGTCGCCGTGCGCGATGAATCCGGCGTCTTCAGCCTGGTTTTCCGCCTGCATCGCCGCTATCACTAGCGCCTCGCGCCGCCGCCCGAGGCGCCCGCAATTGGCACGGAATCGGCAAGCTCACCGGCGCCGAAAATTGTCATTCAGTGCAAATTTATTTGCGCTAAACGCGCATCCGACTTCCGCTTTCCTGTGTCTCATTAGTCGGAAGGTTGTCTCCCCCGGCCCGCGCCTCGCCGGCCGGCAGATCCCAAAATCCAGGGAGACAGCCCCGGGAGAAAGAAGATGAGAAAGATATTGCTTTTCCTCCTTGCTGCGGCTCTTGCGGTGCCCGCGGCATTCGCGCAAAACGACTCGGAAATTCAGGCATCGGTGCAGAAGGCTCTGGGCGCCTCGCGTTTCAGAGGCGTTCAGATTTCTGTCCAGGGCGGCGTGGTCACGCTCAGCGGCAAGGTCGATCTGGTCGCCACCAAAGCCGACGCCGACCGCAAAGCGCGCCACGTGAAGGGCGTCGGCGCTCTCCGCGATGAGATCCAGGTCAACAGCGGCGTCGAGGTGTCCGACGCACAGCTGCAGGCAAAGCTGCAGAAGGCCATCGCCTATGACATGGTCGGCTACGGCACGACGGCCTTCGATGCCATCACCGTGCAGGTGCACGACGGCGTCGCTCTCCTCGGCGGCCACGCCTACGGCCCGGTCGACGCTTCCGATGCCGTCGCCATCGTGGAGAACACCAAAGGCGTGCGCGACGTGGTCGACAACATTCAGGTCGATCCGCCCTCGCCCAATGACGACCGCATCCGTCTCGCCGTCTTTCGCGCCGTCTACAGCTATCCTCTGCTCAGCCAGTTTCTGATCGATCCGATGAAGCCGATCCGCATCCAGGTCGCGAACGGGCATGTGACGCTCTACGGCACGGTCGATACCGAGGCCGAGAAGAACGCCGCCTACATCCGCGCCAACGGGGTCCCCGGCGTCTTCAGCGTGACAAATGAATTGCAGGTGGCGAACGCCACGCCGGAGAAATAAAAGAACGGGACGCCTGCCAGCCCCTCGTCCTCGAGGACCTGCCAGGCGTCCGAAGTTTCGCGGTCCGCGGTGGTCGGAGCCCGAATCCCGAAGCCCGGCGCCCTCCTACCCTGCTCCTGTACCCTGTTTTCATGCCGGTCCTTCGCAGCATCCGCGTCACCCTCGAGATGATCAAATGGGAGCACTCCGTCTTCGCGCTCCCCTTTGCCCTCACCGGAGCCGCCCTGGCAGCGCACGGATTTCCGCCCGCCGCGCACCTGACCTGGCTCGCGTCGAAGCTCGGCTGGATCGTCCTCTGCATGATCGCGGCGCGCTCGGCGGCCATGGCATTCAATCGCTGGGCCGACGCCGACCTCGATGCCGCTAACCCGCGCACCCGCATGCGCGCCATCCCCGCCGGACTGCTCACCCGCAACTTCGCCGCGGGATTCACGCTGGCGATGTCGGCCGTCTTCCTCTTCGGCGCGTGGCGTCTCAACCGCCTCACGCTGATTCTCTCTCCCGTCGTGCTCGCCGTGCTCTTCCTCTACTCCTACACCAAGCGCTTTACGCGCTGGTCGCATCTGTTTCTCGGTCTCGCCCTGGGCATCGCCCCCACCGGCGCGTGGATCGCCATTCGCGGCTCGCTCGATCCCCGCATCCTTGTGCTCACCGCCGCCGTGCTCTTCTGGGTCGCCGGCTTCGACGTCCTTTACGCCTGCCAGGATGAGCAGCACGACCGCACCGCCGGGCTCCTCAGCATCCCCGCCACGCTCGGTCTCGCGCCCGCCTTCCGCATCGCCCGCGCCATGCACCTGGTGATGCTCGTTCTGCTCGTCACCCTCGCCCTGCTCTTCCACCTCGGTCTGATCGCCGGGGTCGGCACCGCCGCCGTCGCCGCGCTGCTGCTGTGGGAGCATCTGCTCGTTTCACCGCGCGATCTCAGCCGCCTCAATGCCGCGTTCTTCACCATGAACGGCGTCATCGCCGTGATCTTCTTCGTCTTCGTCGCGGCGGATCTCCTCATCCGGCACCACGCGTAACGTCGGAGGATCGTGCATCGTGAGATGGCCGGCAAAGGTTGTTCTAATTCTGATCTCCACCGCTGCCATGATCGCCAGCGCTCAGTCCACGGCTCCGTTGCCGGAACTGGCGACCCTCATCCGCCGGACCATTCAGCAGCAGAGATTCGCGGAATCGAAAGAGCAGGACTACGTGTTTCGCGAAGAAACCAATGACATCCGGCTACCGACGGCATGCACATGGGCGCCAAGGTGCAACTATTTTCGGGTCGTCCAATATACGGAACACAATTTCGAGATCTTTTGGCTCGACGGGGTTCGCGTGGCACGCGTGCTGCCGACCTGCGATCACTGTGGGCAGGGAGCTGGCCCTGAAGATTCTTTCATCATGAACATTCCTGTCTCCGCTACCGAACTCGCCCTGGAAAACCAGCGTGTTGACAGAGAAGTCGCCGAGGCGAAGGCGCTCCGCGCACAAGGAAAGAATCCCAGCTCTCCCGGCCAACCGCCGCAGATTCTCCTTTCCAGAATGCTGGAGTTGTGCACCTTC
Source organism: Acidobacteriaceae bacterium (assembly GCA_035508305.1). Classification (GTDB taxonomy): domain Bacteria; phylum Acidobacteriota; class Terriglobia; order Terriglobales; family Acidobacteriaceae; genus Palsa-343. Next base: position 8,742 of record DATJNE010000001.1, read on the forward strand.
TCAAACCCTCGTCGCCAGAAAGTAGACGGGCGCTCGACGGTTCTGCTCGATTTTGCCTGGAATCCGGCGGCGAATCCAATGAACGCAAGCGAAGCGCTTCTGGAGCCCTTCTCCGGCACGGTTGGTATCGACGAGGAGGAACACGCGGTTCAACATATCGAAGGCAGCTTCTTTAATGACGTGAAGCTAGACGGCGGGAACATCAAAATCCACAAAGGTACACGGATCACCCTCACCAACAGGCGAGTGGAGTCCGGCATCTGGCTGCTTTCGCGATTGGACGCATGGGGTGAGGGGCACTATTTCGGGTTTGCCATCGATGGCGCTGGACACATCTTTGTCGGACATTATCGGAAGTTCCGCGTCAGCACCAGGATTCTGTCCGGCTCCTCCGAAGCGCCCAATTGAAGTCACAGCCCGCCATCACGCGTAGGCGAGCTGCGTTCTCCTCCGCATCCAGCATGCGGCCAGCAGCACAATCGTCAGTCCCAGATAGAGCGCCGGTGTGCTGCTCGCATCCACCGTCCCCGTGAAGTCGAGCCCGCGGATATGGTGCGCCGCGCCCGTGTACCACCACACCGTGTACAGCGCCTCGAAGAACTTGCTGCCGCCGCTCAGCACGCCGAGCGCCAGCGCCAGACTGGGTATGAAGCACACAGCAACCAGAAAACCCGCCACGCTGCGTCCGTCTCCGGCGATCAGCAGACGGATCAGCAATCCTCCGCCTGTGGCCAGCGTCACCAGCACCCCCGCCGTCCACACCGCCGGCAGTTGCCTCTGCAGCGCGAACGGCGCGGAGAAGATCAGCGAGCCGGTCGCGTAGCGCGATTCGCGGCTGCCCATGGGCGACCACACCAGCAGCGGCCAGATCCACGCCGCCAGAATGATGCCTCCGCGCGAAACCGGAAGCGGCGCCGCCACGCACGCCACGCACAGCGCCCCGGCCATCGCATACCACCACCAGCGATGTCCCTGCAGCATCAGGCGCAGCTCCGCCGCCACCATCGCGAAGAAGCGGTTCTTCCCGCTCGCCGGCGGCAGCGGCGTCAGCCGCATCGTCCACGGATCGGCCTGCGCCAGTTGCTTCGCCGCCGCAAACTCCACCACCGGCGCCCGCTCCTGAACCGCGTTCCGCCGGCGCGAGCGCCCGGCCGGTCCGAAACTCCGCGCCGGATCGAAGCGATGGAAAAACAGCGCCGCCAGCAGCGCGGCCGCCAGGGCGTACCCGAACCACGTCAGCCGCGCCGCCACCAGCACTGCATCCCAGTGGACTCCCGTCCACAGAAACCGCTTGTGCGGCTTCATGCTGCCGATGCTCAGCGAAAAGCTCTCGTGGGCCTGCGGGGCGACTTCCAGCAGCTGCCCGCGCATCTGTCCGTACAGTCCCGGCATGCCGCTGAAGTCATGGAAATCGTCCGCGTGCGTCACCGTCCCGCCGCGCGTCGCCGCCGGCCCGATCCCCGCCACCAGCAGTCCCGTCCACAAAAAGAACCACGCCACATTCCCCACGCCGCCGCGCAGCAGCGGCAGCGTCTCAAACAGCACCGCCAGCGCCGCCACAAACGCCATGGCCGGCAGCGCGAAGAGCAGCAGGGGCGAAAGCAGCGTCCACAGGTGCAGCGTGCGGTCCTCGGAATGCGCCAGCTGCATGCACAGCGCCGCCACGCCCATCACCAGCACCATCGCCGCCAGTACGGTGAAGTTGCCCAGGAACTTCGCTACCGTGTAGAAGCTTTTGCTCATCGGCGTTGCGGCCAGAATCTGCCCCACGCGCGTCGTCTCGTCGCGCTGGATCGAGCCCTTGACGATGTAAAAGCCCACCAGGGTCAGAAACGTGCTGGTCACCACGCCCATCAGCGCGCCCACCCACGCCGAGTTGTACACGCCCCGGTAGTCGTCCAGCTGCATCACGATGTTGCCCGCGAACGTCTGATAGCCGAGAAAAACGGCGAAGCCCAGAGTGAGCAGAAAACTGGTGCGGCGCACGCGCGTCAGAAAGTCCGCCTTCACCAGATGACCCAGCACGCGCCCGCGGCTCACGCCGGCACTCCCGCCGCGCGATACACCGAGAGCGAGTCGAGGTACGCGTCTTCCAGCGTCGGCGCAGCCGGCAGCGCGCCCTTCGGCGGCTCGTCGGTCAGCGCCCGCACGTGCACCCCGTCGCTGCGCCGCACCGTGTTGCTGATCCGGTAGCACTGCTTCACCGCGTTCAGATCGGCGCTGGGAATCACCCACTCCCACACCCGCCCCTCCACCCGGCGCAGCAGATCCTCCGGCGGCGCATGCGCCACCAGCGCGCCGTTCGCGATCAGCGCAATCTCCGTCGCCGTCGCCTCCACGTCGGAAACGATGTGCGTCGAGAGGATCACGATGCGCTCCCCGCCCAGCTCCGCCAGCAGATTGCGGAAGCGCACCCGCTCCTCCGGGTCGAGTCCCGCCGTCGGCTCATCCACGATCAGCAGCTGCGGATCGTTCAGCAGCGCCTGCGCAATCCCCACCCGCTGTTTCATCCCGCCCGAATAGCCGCCCAGCGGCCGCCCGCGCACGTCGGAGAGATTCACCAGGTTCAGCAGCTGATCGATGCGCCGCCGTGCCGGCAGCGCATCCAGTCCCTTCACCGCCGCCAGGTATTCCAGAAACTCCTGCGCGCTCAGGTTGGGATACACGCCGAAGTCCTGGGGCAGGTAACCCAGAACGGCGCGCACCGCGTTCGGCTCCAGCGCCACGTCGGCGCCGCCCCACATCACCTGGCCCTCGGTGGCGCGGGTAATCGTCGCCAGGATGTTCATCAGCGTCGTCTTGCCGGCGCCGTTCGGGCCCAGCAGCCCCAGCACGCCCGGCTTCAGCTCCAGGCTGAAGCGCCGCAGCGCCCACGTCTGGCTGCCATACCGCTTGCCGACATTTTCAATGGATAGCTTCAACCGGGGAACCTCGCTCGATGGGCTGATGCGCGATACGGAACCGCCCGTGCTCCGGTTCCCGCTCTGTGACGAACCGTAACGGACCCGGCGTTTGCCTATTCCGTTCCGGCCATCGATGATAGGGCGCAGCGAACGAAGGGGAGATCGCCCATGGAAACCTCAACCGCCGCCGTCCACCTCGATGAAATCGGCCAGATCGCCCTCAGCGTCCCGGACCTCGACGAGGCGCGCGCCTTCTACCGCGACACCCTGGGCATGCAGTTCCTCTTCGATGCCGGCGCGATGACCTTCTTCCAGTGCGGCTCCGTGCGGCTCATGATCGGCCGGCGCGAGCAGGGAAGTGGGCCCGGCGGCGCGATCCTTTATTTTCGCGTCCCCGATCTCCACGCCGTCCATGCGGCGCTGGTCGCCAAAGGCGCAGCCTTCTTTGAGGAGCCGCATCTCGTCGCGCGCATGAAGGACCACGACCTCTGGATGGCCTTCCTCAGAGATCCCGGCGGCAACACGCTCGGCCTGATGAGCGAAGTTCCGCGAAATACGGAAGGATAGTTCTGGCAGAGACTCACGTTCCGGGTCCCTGCTTTCGTGCATCTTTACGGTGCGGCCCAAAGATAAACTCAGGAGATTGCCATGCCCCCGACAGCCAACGGCTTTGTCAGCCAGCCCAGCCAGCACACCGTCGACGAGACCGTCGCCCGCCTCAAAAGCATCCTCGCCGCCAAAGGCATCACCCTCTTCGCGCTCGTCGACCACAGCGGCGAAGCGAAGAAAGTGGGCCTGGAGATGCCCCCGACGAAGCTTCTCCTCTTCGGCAATCCGGCCGGCGGCACGCCCGTCATGCTGGCGGCGCCCACCATCGCCATCGATCTGCCCCTCAAGATTCTCGTCTGGCAGGACGGCGCCGGCGCCGTCTGGCTTTCCTGGAACAGCCCCGAGTATCTGCAGCAGCGCCATGGCGTCCCCGCGGATCTGGTGAAGAACATCGGCGTCGCCGCCGCGCTCGCCGCAAAAGCAGCCGAGCCATAAGGAGAGCTGCGACGGCGCGCGTGCTGTGCTCTGTTAAAAGTCGCGCGCCAGCAGGATCACCAGCACGAAACCGCCCAGCATCACCGCTTCCTCCACATCAGTCGACACGTTGTGCAGGCGGTTGAAGTCCGCGTGCCGCGGATCGGTCCTCGGCACGTTGTCGATCGCGCCCCCGGCGGCGATGCGGTCCCGCTCCATGCGCGGGATGATGCTGTACTGCGACCATGCCGTGCACGCGAGCATCAGCAGCGTCACCACGATGCCGATCGACATCGTACTCATGCGAAAAGCGCGCAGCAGAAAGCCCAGCCCCAGCATCACGATGATCACCCCGCCCGCGATGAATCCCTCGTGATGCAGCACATTAAGGCTCTTCGAGACGATCGTCCCCGCCAGATGCGTGTCCGCGATCGTACTGAACGACGCCCACGCGGTGATGGGAAAGAACAGCAGGCCGCCCAGCCAGAAAATCAGGGCCAGCCAGACGAGGGTGCGGAGCAGGGTCTTCATGGCACCAACAGGGTACAGGGAGCGGCGTGCAGGGCGCAGCGTCGCCGGGGAGCTGCGGGCGGAGCGGGCGGGGCTCGAGCCTTCCCGAAAACGCCTGATCGCGATAGAGTGGCGGCTATGATTCGAAGATTTCCTGTATTTGTACTCATGGCCGTTACATGTGCCTGCCCCCTGGTGACCGGCGCTGCCGCGCAAACGCTGCTCGTCGCCAATCAGGAAGACCGCACGGTCAGCTTCATCGATCCGGCCGCCGGCAAACAGGTGGCCACTCTCGCGGAGAACGTCCCCGGCCAGTGGGGTCATGAGATTGCGGCGTCGGCCGACGGCCGCACCGCATTCCTGCCCATCTACGGCAACTCCGGCGTGGGCCGGCCCGGTATCGACGGCGACCGCATGCTGGTCATCGACATTGCGTCGCGCAAAGTCACCGGCACAGTCAGCTTCGGCCATGGGGTGCGCCCGCATTTACCGGTGCTCGATGCGAGCCATGGCCTGCTTTACGTCACCACCGAACTCGACCACGCCATGACCGTCATCGATCCACGGACCCTGAAGATCGTCGGCCGCGTGCCCACCGGCCAGCCGCAGTCGCACATGCTCGCCCTCTCCCACGACGGCCGCTTCGGCTACACCGCCAACGTCGGCCCTGGCACCGTCTCCGTCCTCGATCTCGATCGCCGCACGACCATCGCCGTCATTCCCGTCGCCGGCGAAGTGCAGCGCATCGCCATCTCCCGCGACGATCGCTGGGTCTTTACCTCCGACCAGACGAAGCCCCAGCTCGATGTGATCGACACCGCCGCACGAAAGGTCAGGACCCGCATCGACCTGCCCGGCCTCGGTTACGGCGGAGCCGCTACCCGCGACGGCCGCTGGTTCCTCCTGGCTATCCCCGACAGGAACGAAGTCGCCGTGATCGATCTGCAAACCATGCGCCTCGCTCGCGAAGTTCTCGTCGCCGCCGATCCGCAGGAGATTCTCGTCCGCCCCGACGATCGCGTCGCCTACGTCTCCTGCATGCGAACCGGCCAGGTTGCCGCCATCGATCTCGCTCAGTGGAAGGTCGAAAAAGAGATGGACGCAGGCCGCGGCGCCGACGGCCTCGGCTGGGCGCAATGAAAACGGCCTTTTAGCTTCCGGCTTCCAGCTTCCCGCTACTGGGGCCCGTACACGCTCGGCCGCCCGATCAGCCGCTCGATCCGTTTCCGGATCGGCGGGTGCGTCGAGAACAGATTCGCGAAGTCCTCGCGCGCCAGCAGCGGCTGCACGATGAACAGGTGCGCCGTCGACGCCGTGCCGGGCATGGGCAGCCTCTTTGAATAGGCATCCAGCTTCTCCAGAGCGCTGGCCAGCGCGAACGGATTTCCCGTGATATGCGCGCCCGTCGCGTCCGCCTCATACTCCCGCGTGCGCGAAACCCACAGCTGGATCATCATCGCCGCAATCGGCGCGAGAATCAGCATGAACAGCGCGCTGATGCCGCCGCCGCGCCGGCGACCGCTTCCGCCGCCGAAGCCGCCGAACATCTCCGCCCACCAGCCCATGCGCGCCAGCAGCGTGATGGCGCCCGCCAGCGTCGCCGCGATCGAGCTGGTCAGGATATCGCGATTGCGCACGTGGCCCAGCTCATGCGCCAGCACCCCTTCCAGTTCCTCGTCGTTCAGCAACTGCAGGATGCCATGCGTGACCGCAACCGAAGCGTGCTGCGGATTCCGTCCCGTGGCGAAGGCGTTCGGCGCGTCGGTCGGGATCACGTAGATCTTCGGCATCGGCAGCCCCAGCCGCTGCGTCATCCGCTCCACCACTTCATACGCCCGCGGCAACTGCTCCCGCGTCACGGGCTGCGCGCGATACATCGCCAGGGCCAGCTTGTCCGAATAGAAATAGCTGAAGAAATTCATCGCCGCAGCGACGACGAAGGCCAGGATCGCGCCGTTCTCGCCCCAGTGGCTTCCGATGAGAACCAGCAGCAGAGTCAGAGCCGTCAGCAGCAACGCAGTCTTGAGGGTATTCATTCCCATGCCTCCTTTGAGGCATCTCACCCTATTTTTTCACAAGCGGCTCAACACGGAACGGCCCTTCCGGGGGGAGCGCCAAGGGGGCATTTCGTGGCAAAACGACCGGAACGATCAGGGGCGTGGGGCTTGAAGTACCGTATGGCTCTGATCCGCCATACTTTCCCACCAAGGTGTTATGAATTTCTGGATGTTTTGCCCGTCGTGCTCATAGCCAGCATGCCACTAGTGAAGTCGCGCACATTACCACTCATACAATGCTTCGCGGCTTCGTCGCCGAATCTGTAACAGAATTTTTATCAAACAGATACCTTGCCGTAACCACTCCGCCCCTTTTCTCCCTCCCCGTCCCGGGAACTCGAACCCCCGAAGTGGCCTGCAAATTGCCTTCCCCTCACTATCCTCCACAATCTGCTGGATTCCGCTGCAGGAGGCCTGGATTTGAAAGTCGATTCCAGACCCGCGCTTGTCCACCTTTTCCAACCAAGAGGATCGAGAAAGTTATGAAAAAGCTGCACTTCTGGCAACGATTTGCTGTCGTCTTCGGTCTCGCCGCCGTCTTCGGTACCGTCCACACGGAGTGCTCTTTCGGGCAGGGCATCACCACCGGCGGCATTGCCGGAGCGGTCATCGATTCCTCCGGTGCAGCAATTGCGGGTGCCACGGTGACCGCTGCCAATCTCGATACGAATATCAAGACCGTGCAGCACTCGCGGGGGGACGGGACCTTCACTCTCCTCAATTTGCCCGTCGGCAACTACTCGGTCACCATTGAGGCTTCCGGGTTTCAGGTGCTCCGGCTCGCAAGCGTGACGGTTGCCGTGGGACAGTCCGACATCGGCCCTCAAACCCTCAAGGTTGGCGCCGCCACCGACGTGGTGCAGGTTCAGGCAAATGAGACTCCGCTGCTGACCACTACCCAGGCGCAGGTTACTGCGACCATCGATTCGCAGCAGATCACCAACCTTCCGTTCGGCGGCGGCTTTGACACAGCGGCTCTCCTCACGCCCGGCGTCGTCATCACTCACGACAACAGTTTCAGTAACAACAACGGCGCCTATGGCGGCTTCTCCTCCCAGGGGGAACGTGGCCGCTCGAACAACTTCGAAATCGACGGTCAGTCCAACAACGATAACTCTGTCGCCGGCCCCCAGGTCTTCTTTTCCAATCCCGATGCGATATCGAGTATCGAGGTCATCACCAACAACTTCTCCGCCCAATACGGGCGCAACGCCGGTTCCGTGGTGAACTACCTCACCCGCTCCGGCAGCAACGCCTTCCACGCCACCGCCTTCGAGTGGTACGAGGGAAACTGGGGTGAATCTTTCGCTCAGGGCCAGAAGAGTCCTTATCAGGGCTTCTGCCCGCCCGGCGTTTCTGCCACGACCGGCTGCGTCACACCGACTCTTCCCCGCTATGTCGATAACCGCTTCGGCGGCAGCTTCGGCGGCCCCCTCTGGAAAGATCACGTCTTCTTCTTCTCCAGCGCTTATTTCGATCGTTATCGCAATGGCGGCGGCACATCGATCAACCTCTCCCTCACCCCGACGCCCAGCGGCCTGCAGCAACTCGAAGCGGCTTTTCCTGGCGCGCCTGGTGTAGCCTCTTTGGCCAACACCGGTCCCTACTCGGTCAAGGCCGGCAATCCGCAGCCGGTGGGCACCGTCTATCAGATTCCCGTCACCATCGGCAGCACCACGGCTCCTGTCGACATGGCGGGCATCAGCCGCTCCGTGCCCTCCCTCTCGAACGACGAGGAAGTCCTTGGTCGCATCGACTGGCAGGCCAGCTCAAGGGATCACATCTTCCTTCGCTACTTCTACCAGGATGATCCTTACCTGAATGCAGGCGGCAGCGTCACGGCCGGCAACTGGTACAACGTACCCGATACGGCCCACTCCGTCGGTGCCGACCTCGAACACACTTTCAGCCCCAACTGGGTCGACCAGCTCCGCTACTCCTTCCAGCAGACCTCTCTCCTCTTCCAGAGCGGCGCGATCGGCGGCTGCACCGCCGTCAATCCGAACAACTGCAGCGCCAACATCTCCCTCAGTGGAAAGGTCACCGATTCCGATGGCGGAACCCACAGCCTCATCGGCTATGGCTACGCCACCAATATTCCGCAGGGACGCGTGGTCAAGGTCACCCAGGTCCAGGACAACGCCACCTGGACGACCGGTCGCCAGACCATCCTGTTCGGCGGCGAATACGACTATCAGAACTCGCCCAACCCCTTCCTGCCCGACTGGGAAGGCGCTTTTGTCTTCTCCGGCGCCACCGGCGCCACAAACCCGCTGATGAGCAATTTCCTCACCGGCACCGGTTCCCTCACTCTCGGCAACGGCCCCTTCACCAGCAAGTTCACCGAGAACGATTTCGCTCTGTACTTCCAGGATGACTGGAAGCTCACGCCCCACTTCACCGCCAACCTTGGCGTCCGCTACGAGTTCTTCGGTCAGGCCGTTAACCTGCTCCACAACGAAACCCTCAAGCGCGAAACCAACTCCGCCACCGCCTTCTGGGATCAGTCCCTGCCTCTGTCGGTTCGCACCTTCCCCTACACCAATCCCGACTATCACAACGTCCAGCCTCGTATCGGCTTCGCGTGGAATCCGGCGCTGCAGAGCAGGCTCGTCGTCCGGGGCGGATTCGCCATCAACTTCGATCCCGCGTTTTACAACATCTTCCTCAACTCCGCCACGGCTGCCCCCGTGGTCAACCTCGGTACCATCAGCGGATGCGGCCCCAGCAAGCAGTGTCTCCCTTCCAGCGGATCATTGGCGTCTCAGGTGCGCACGCAGTCTCTCCCCTACATCCCCACCGGGCCTGGCATCAATCCCGGCTTCCGCAACACCACCTACAACTCGCCCAACTTCCATAACCCCTACACCGAGTCCTGGCTTCTCGGCTTCGAGTATGGACTGGGCAGTCACGCTGCCCTCGACGTCAAGTATGTCGGCAATCACCAGGTCGGAAACTTTCAGAGCACCGATGGCAATCCCTACCTGCTTCCGCTGCAGCAGAGTCCGTTCGCGAATTATGCCGACGTCAATCTCTGTTCCGACCCGACCCAGCCTGGGTATGGACGTCCCGACTGCAGCCATGCCAACGTCCGCACCCGTACCAACGGCGCCTTTGCTGAGTTCAACGGACTCGAGACCCGTCTCTCCACCAAGAGCTTCCACGGCCTCACCTCGGAGCTGAACTGGACCTACAGCAGAACCATCGACAACGCTTCGGAAATTTTCTCGACTTACAGCGGAGGCAACAGCATCACCTTCTCTGCCGACCCGCTCAATCCCAACCAGCCCGAGCGCGGCGTCAGTGGCGACTCCATGACCCACGATGTCTCCGCCGGCTTCACCTACCGCCTCCCCTTCTTCCCAACCCAGCAGAACCTGCTCGGCAAAATCGTCGGCGGCTGGGATCTCAACGGCATCTACACCTTCAACACCGGCCAGCCCGGCACCCCGTATCAATACGGCTTCTTCGGCGATGGTCCTGAATATCAGAGCTACACCGCCGACGTTCCATTCATGAACTGGCAGCTGAGCGGCTACGACGTCATGCGCCCGGTCGTCTCCAATCCGAAAGCTCCCCTGAATACGGTGGGTGTCTACGATCCGGACGGCAATGTCTGCGGCGGCGCGCCCGGCTATTACAACTGGGCGGACTGCACTCCGATCTCCGCGTCCTCGGTCCACTGGCTGCGCAACACGCAGTCCCTGGTCCAGCAGCTCGGCGCTGACTCGCCCTACATCGGAGTGGGCCGAAATACCGTCCGTGCCAACACCTGGAACAATATCGATGCCAGCCTTTACAAGAGCTTCAGAGTTACCGAACGCGTGACCGCGCAGTTCCAGCTCATCGCTTACAACGCCTGGAACCGGCAGTATCTCGGGACGCCGGACCTCGGTATCGATGACGTCAGCAATGTCCCCGCGAATAACACCTTTGAGGATTCCCGCTTCGCTTACGGGTCCAACCGGAACACGCAGCTCGGCCTCAAGTTCATCTTCTAGCTTTCACACACAAAGAAAGGCGCCTTCGGGCGCCTTTCCCTGATTCCTCTTCGGCACAACTCCCGGCCCCGCTCTCCCCGCGCCGCGCGATCATCCAGCAGGCGAACCGCCCGATCTGCCGGACGTTCCGCTTTAGACGATTGAAAATGCAGAACGTTATCTGCAATTCAGGAGACAGAGGCTAAAAGAATATGAATTTCCGGAGGCCATTCATCCACAGTACGTTCCCCCTTGTCCCTAAACCTTTGATTTTCATTGTGGAATCGAATCCCGCCGCTGTCCGGGAATGGGCACACAATTGCTCCTGCCTTCGCTATCTTCCTCCCCGATTTCGGTCGACTCTCTCTCCCACGTTGTAGCTACCACTCGCTGCTTTGGCAGGAAACAAACGCACAGGGCCTCTCCCCGTTCGAGTTGGCCACGCCTTTCCGGGCCCACAGTTCACCGGCCCGGCTGCAGTTCAGATTTGGCAACGAAGCGAGCAGTAATCCATATGGAGGAGCTGTGATGAAGCAACTCAGATTGCAATGGATCATTGCAATGGTCGCCGCAGTGCTGTGTGCCTGGGCCTACCCGCACGCGGCTCTGGGCCAGGCAACAAATACCGGCACCGTGGTCGGCCAGATCACCGACCAGAGTGGCGCCATGATTCCCGGGGCTGCGGTCACGCTGACCGATGCCTCCTCGGGTATCAGAATTACGGCCAACACCAATGCGGCCGGCAAATTCGCCTTCACCACCGTGCCGCCCGGCGTCTATTCGGTCACGGCCAGTAAAGCCGGCTTTTCGGTTGCCAGAACCGACGGCCAGGAGGTCAGCATCGGCAGCCAGCTGACCATCAACCTCGCGCTCAAGGTGGGCGGTGGCACGGAAACCGTCGAGGTGCAGACCACCGGCGCTGAGCTCCAGACCCTCAATTCGACGGTCGGTCAGACGATTCCCCAGGAAGCGATCGACTCGTTGCCCAGCCTGAACCATGACGTGAACACGTTCACGTCGATGCAGCCCGGCGTTGATCCCAGCGGCAGCGTTGCCGGCGCCGTCAACGACCAGAGCACCTTCCTTCTCGACGGCGGCCAGATCACCAACGATATGGACGGCAGCATGGCCGTCTATACCGGCAGCTTCGCGGGCGACCCCACCGGCGTCGCCTCTGCCAACGGCATGCTGGCCAACGGGCCCACCGGCGTGATGCCCACTCCGCAGGACAGCGTCGAGGAAGTCAAGGTCAATACTTCCAACCAGACCGCCGACTTCGACAACTCCGCCGGCGCGCAGGTGGAATTCGCCACACCCCGCGGCACCAACCGCTGGCACGGCGCAGCCTACGAGTATTACCTCGACAACGGCTTCGATGCCAATACCTGGGAGAACAATCAGACCGCGTTCCCCATCAGCCAGTTCCATTACAGCCGCTTTGGAGCCAAGGCCGGCGGCTGGATCCTGCCCTCGATGCTCGGCGGAAAGACCTACTTCTTCGGCTTCTATGAGGGATACCGCTATCCTCAGGCAGAAACCATCGAGCGCGCTGTGCCCTCCGCCGCCATGGAGCAGGGCATGCTCACCTTCAGCGGCACCACGTACAACATGAAGACTCTGGATCCCCGCGGCATCGGCATCAACCCCGATGTGCAGGCCATGTGGACCAAGTACATGCCCGCCGGCAACGATCCAACCTGCGGCAGCAATGCCGGTTCCGAGTGCGACGGCGTGAACGAGATCGGCTTCAAGGCCAACCTCTCGCTCCCGCTGAGCAGCAACGATCTCGCCTTCCGCGTCGATCATGCCTTCAGTTCCAAGTGGAGCTGGTTTGCCAGCTACCGCTATTACAAGCTGACCCAGGCCTTTGGCAGCCAGGTCGACATCGGCGGCTTCTTCTCCGGAGACAAGCTCGGCACGGCGGCTTCCACCGCGCAGCGCCCGCAGCAGCCCTGGTACCTGGTCACCGGCCTCACCACCAGCATCACTCCCAGCCTTACCAACGACCTCCACTACAGCTTCCTGCGCAACTACTGGTCGTGGTCCACCGACAACGCTCCCCCGCAGATCTCCGGCCTCGGAGGCGCGCTCGAGCCCTTCGGTGAAACCTCCAGCAACGTTCTCGCGCCTTTCAACCTCAACACGCAGAGCATCCGTACCCGCTTCTGGGATGGCCAGGATCACTTCCTCAGCGACAACATGTCGATGCTGAAGGGGAACCACCTCCTCCAGTGGGGCGGCCAGTACCAGCACAACTTCGACTACCACCAGCGCTCCGACAACGGCGGCGGCATCAACTTCACGCCGACCTATCAGCTGGGCGACTCCAACGGCGGCGGTCTGGTTGATTTCTCCGGCCTGTCGGCGCAGGGATATCCCACCACGACCACTGCGGCGCGCGACGCCGCAGCTGTCTACGGTATCGTGACCGATTCCCAGGTGGCCTACACGCGCAGCGGCAGCGATCTCGCGCTCAACCCCCCGCTCACGCACGCCTTCGATCAGAGCACGATTCCCTATTACAACGTCTACTTCAGCGACACCTGGCACATGAAGCCCAGCTTCACGCTGACCTACGGCATGGGCTGGACGCTGGAGATGCCTCCCACCGAGGCTTCCGGCAAACAGACCGTGCTGGTCGATGCCTCGGATGAGCCGGTGAAGTCTGCCGACTTCCTCAATCAACGCAAAATGCAGGCCGAACAGGGTCAGGTCTATAACCCTGAGATCGGTTTCGCCCTCGTCCACAACGTCGGCAACGGCTACAAGTATCCCTACGATCCCTATTACGGATCCTTCAGCCCGCGCGTCGGCGTGGCGTGGAACCCGAGCTTCTCCAAAGCCACGGTGATCCGCGGCGGTTACGGCAGAATCTACGGCCGCCTCAACGGCGTCGATCTGGTTCTGTCTCCTCTGCTCGGCGTTGGACTCATCCAGGCCGTACAGTGCCGCCAGGACTTTATGACCGGAGCCTGCGGCCCGACCAACCCAACCGTCGCCAACGCCTTCCGTATCGGCGTGGACGGCAATACCGCTCCGCTTCCCGCCGCCGCGGCGACCCTGCCGCAGCCGGTCTACCCGGGCTACAACGCCATCGCCGGATCGGCCAGCGAGGCGATGGATCCGCAGTTCCGTCCCAACGACTCCGATGCCTTCGATCTCACCGTTCAGCGTCAGATCGGTCAGAAGTCGCTGCTCGAAGTCGGCTACATCGGCCGCCTCATCCACCACGAATACCAGCCGGTCAACCTCAACGCTGTGCCGTACATGATGTCCGTGGGCGGCCAGCAGTTCCAGGCAGCTTACGCGGCCCTGGAAAAGTACATCGGCTGCGCTACCTCCTTCGCGGCCTGCGGCGCCAATATTCCGACGCCCGGCACTGCGGCTTACACCAGCTTCCTCAGTTCCGTTGCCGCCCAGCCCTTCTTTGAAGCGGCTCTGAAAGGAACCGGCTACTGCAATGGCTACGCCAGCTGCACCGCCGCCGTCCTCGATCAGGAAGGTCCCAACGGCACCGGTAACCTGCTCTACCAGGCGGTTTGGAGTCTGTGGTCGGATCTGGATGCCGGCAACGGCGGCACCAATCCCGGCTTCAACTTCCCCCGCACCATGAGCAACACCGCCATCCTCGGTCAGGCGAACGGTGGCAGCGGACAGTTCAGCAGCGGCGTCGCCGAGAACGCCAGCACCGGTTACGGGAACTACAACGCCGGCTTCATCAGCTTCGGCACCCGCAACTGGCATGGCCTCACCATGCAGCACAACTTCACCTACAGCAAAGCGCTCGGCACCGGAGCGGTGGTGCAGGCCTCCAGCGAATACACCCAGAACGATGCCTTCAACCTGGGCGCCATGTACGGCAACCAGAACTACTATCGCAAGTTCGTCTACAACACCTACATCGTCGCTGCCGAGCCGTGGTTCCGCGGGCAGAACGGTTTCCTCGGCCGCGTTGCCGGCGGCTGGACCTTCTCGCCCATCTTCACCGCCGGATCCGGCCCGCCGGTCTATTGCAACACGTGGACTGACGCCCAGGCGTGGGGCTCGGGCGACGGCGCCGACTACTTCGACAACGAACAGTGCGTCTTCACCAGCAAATACACCGCCGGCCACTCGGCGCACTTCGGCGTAGCCGGTGATGCCTCAACCGGCGTGGGAACGGGCACCTCGGTGACCCCGGTCAACATGTTCAGCAATCCGAACGCGGTCTACAACCAGACCCGCGCTCCGATTCTGGGCATCGACACCAAGAACCCCGGCATGGGTCCCATTACCGGTCAGCCGTACTGGAACGTCGATGGACAGATCAAGAAGGATGTCCGGATCGCCGAATCCGCCACCTTCGAGTTCTCCTTCATCGCCACCAACATGCTCAACCACCGTCAGTTCTTCGATCCCAGCCTGGGACCGTATGAAACCAACGTCTGGGGCGTGCTCAACTCCCAGGCCAACAACCCCCGCCAGATGGAATTCGGAGGGCGCATTACCTTCTGAAGTCTGGCCCAGCCAAAACCCGGCGGAGATCCCCCGCGGATCTCCGCCGTTTTCTTTTCCAGGTTCCCCGCCCGGAATTCCACAGCTATGTGACTAAAGTGGGATGTATGATGGCCTACCTCGGTCTTGTCTTCGCGGATACGCGAGCGTACAAGAGACTCCTGATCGAAACACAGGAATCACCGTAGTTACGATCGCGCTCCGTGGGCCAGGCAACCTAAATCTCTCCCAGGGAATCTCCCATCCCAATGATTGCTGACATTTTGCTGGTGGACGACAACTGCATACAGGCGACCACCAGAAAGGCCATTCTGTCCCGTTCTGCCG
>DATJNE010000002.1:0-13680 GCA_035508305.1 Acidobacteriaceae bacterium
CCAGCGCCCCCGCTCCGGAGGCCAACGCATGAGAAACATCTGGATCATCTGCCGCCGCGAGATGTCGAGTTACTTCAGCTCGCCGATTGCGTGGCTGCTGCTGGCGATCTACAGCATCATCTTCGGATGGATCTTCTGGAACTTCGTCGCCGAGTTCATCAAGCAGGGATTCGACATGGAGATGATGGGCCAGATGCAGCCGATGAATGTGAACGAACAGATCATCCGACCGCTGCTGGGCACGAGCAGTTTCCTGCAGCTCTTCATCATTCCGCTCATCAGCATGCGGCTCTTTGCCGAAGAGAAGCGGAACGGAACGATCGAACTGCTGGCCACTTCGCCGGTGCGCGATATCGAGGTGATCATCGGCAAGTGGTTCGCCGCGACGCTGCTGTACTGCTGGATCGTGATCTTCGCCAGCATCAGCTTCGTTTTCCTGTTCCGCTACGGCAATCCGGACTGGAAGCCGATGGCGGTGACCTTCCTGGGAATCTTCCTCCAGGGTGCGGCGCTGCTGGCCATCGGCACATTTATCTCGACGCTGACGAAGAATCAGATTATCGCCGCGGTTTGCACCTTCGGCGCCTGCCTGCTGCTGTGGGTCTTCTCCTGGGTGAGCAGTTATGACTCCTCGACCTGGGCGCAGGTGTTCTCGTACCTCTCCGTCATCACTCACTTCGATGCCTTCGACCGCGGCGTGCTTACGTCCAAAGAC
Source organism: Acidobacteriaceae bacterium (assembly GCA_035508305.1). Classification (GTDB taxonomy): domain Bacteria; phylum Acidobacteriota; class Terriglobia; order Terriglobales; family Acidobacteriaceae; genus Palsa-343. Next base: position 716 of record DATJNE010000002.1, read on the forward strand.
GCGATTTACTACCTCAGCGTCATCTTCCTTGGACTGTTCTTCACCGCGCGCTCGATGGAATCTCTTCGCTGGAGGTCGTAAGCAGGAATGGCAAGCCAGTGGCTGAAGGCGAGACAAACCAAATACGCAGCGTACGCGACCACCTACGTCCTGGTTGTCCTCGCTGTGGTGGTGGTGGTGAATTATCTCGCCAACCGTTACACGAAATCGTATGACGCAACCTCCAACAAGCGTTACAGTCTCTCCCAGGAAACGAAGAAGATTGTCGACGGGCTGAAGGAGCCGGCGACGATCACCTACTTCAATGCCAGCACGCGCTTCAGCGAAGGCAAAGACATCCTCGACGAGTACGCGGCGCTTTCGTCGAAGGTTCACGTGAAGTATGTCGATCCGGTGAAGGAGCCGATGCTGGCGCGCCAGGCCGGCATCCGCAACGAAGGCACGGCGACGGTGCAGATTGGCGATCACACTGAAATCGCCAACGACATGACGGAAGAGGGAATCACCGGCGCCTTCATCCGCGACATCAAGGGCAATACGCGCACGGTGTGCTTCCTGACGGGCAGCGGCGAGCACCAGATCGACGACTCCAGCCGCGACGGCGAGTCGCGCTTCAAGGAACTGCTGGACCGGGACAGCTATCAGACGCAGTCGATCAACCTGATCGCCAAGGCTGAGGTGCCCGGCAACTGCACCGCCATCGTCATCGACGGGCCGACGCAAAACTACGAGCAGCCCGAGGTGGACGCGATCAAAACGTACGTGACCAACGGCGGGCGCGCCTTCTTCATGCTCGACCCCCCGCTCAACGTGGGACCCTCGGCGATCGCCGACAATGCCGCGCTGCTTTCGCTGTTGCAGGACTGGGGCGTCACGGTGGAGAAGGACCTGGTTCTCGATCTGAACCCCATCGGCCAGCTCTACGGATTCGGCGGCCAGGTGGCGCTGGTGAACAGCTACGGCACGCAGCCTATTGTCCAGGACATGAAGACCACCTTCACCGGCTTCCCGCTGGCGCGCTCGCTGACGTTCAAGAGCACCGACAAGAGCACGGTGGAGAAGCTCTTCGATACTTCCGACACCAGCTTCGCCACGAAGAATCTGAGCTCGCCGAAAGTCGACGTGAAGGATCCAAATAATATCCATGGGCCGCTGACGCTGGGCGTCGCGGGAACGCTGAGCACCGGCAAGGCGAATGCGCAGGGCCGCTTTGTTGTCGTCGGCAGCTCGGACTGGGCGTCGAACAGCTTCATCAACTTCAACGGCAACGGCGACCTTGCCACGAACACCGTCAACTGGCTCTGTTCCGATGAGGACCTGATTTCGATTCGGCCGAAGACGCCGGAGGACCGACGCATCACCATGACGCGCGCGCAGCTGAACATGGTACGGCTGGTGAGCCAGTTCGTGCTTCCGCTGATTGTGATCGCGGGCGGCATTTTCGTGTGGTGGAGGCGGAGATAGCCGTCCGCATGCGGCTGAGAGAATTGCCATGAAATTTCGCGGTCTTATCGTTGCTGCAGCCGTTCTGCTGATTCTCGCCGGTGTTCTCTACTGGTCCCAGCATCACAAGCCTTCGTCGAATACTACGGCGACCGCGACCGCGACGCCGGTCATTCTGAAGATCGATCCGGCGAGCGTAACTTCCCTGACGGTGAAGCAGAAGGATGCGCCGCCGGTCACGCTGACGCGCTCCGGGACGCAGTGGAAGATCACGGCTCCGGGAGATTATCCGGCGGACAGCAGCACCGTCTCGGGGATGCTCTCGAACCTGGCGCCGCTCAACTCGCAGGCGGTGGTGGAGAATCAGCCGGCGAACCTGGGCGAATACGGGCTGAGCGACCCTTCGCTCGAGGTCGACGTCACCGGCAAGGACAACAAGACCAGCCGCCTGCTGCTGGGCGACGACGCGCCCGCCGATGAAGGCGTCTACGTTCAGCTGGCCGGCAACCCAAAGGTGTTCACGGTGGGATCGTACGTGAAGACCGGCCTGAACAAGAGCCTCGGCGACCTGCGCGACAAGCGCCTGCTGCCGGTCGACGCCAGCTCGGTGAGCAGCATCGATCTGATCCGCAAAGGCGAGGACATCGACTTCGCCCGCATTCAGAACGGGTGGCGCATCGAGAAGCCGGAGTCGTATCGCACCGACACCTTCCAGGTGGACGATCTGCTGACGCAGCTGACCACGGCGAAATGGGACCCTTCGGTCTCGGCGGCCGATGCGGCACGCGACTTTGGGCACGCCGCGCCGCTTGCCACGGTCAAACTGACCGGGAGCTCCGGCAACGACACGCTGGAGGTCCGCAAAGAGAAGGACAACTACTATGCGAAGTCGAGCGCGATTCCGGGCATGTGGCAGATCGACTCCACCAGCTCCAGCGCCCTGGACGCGGACCTCGAGCGCAGCCTCGACGATTTCCGCAACAAGCAGCTCTTCGATTTCGGCTACATCGATCCGGAGAAGATCGAATACCACGCGGGCACGACCTCGATTGTACTGACGCGCAGCGGCGAGACCTGGGAGTCGGACGGCAAGAAGATGGACGCGGACAGCGTCGAGGCCCTGGTGACCGCGATGCGCGATATGGCGGCAACCAAATTTGTCACCACCGGATTCGCGAATCCGACGATCGATGTGACGGTGACTTCGAACAAAGGCAAGCGCGTGGAGAAAATCGAGCTGGTAAAAACCGGGGACGGCGGCGCAATTGCGAAGCGGGACGATGGTCCGTCGCTCTATTCCTTCGATTCGGTGACCTTCAGCGGCCTGACGGATGCGATCGCCGGACTCAAGCCCGCTGCTCCGGAGAAGAAGAAGTAGAAGTAGAGCCGGTAGCCGGTAGCCGGTAGCCGGTAGCCGGTAGCCGGTAGCATTGGATGTCGACGGCCTGTGATGGAAGCTGGATGAGTCCAGAGCTTCCGCCCGTTACACTAACCCAGATGACGACAGACTCGAATGCCCGCACTGCCCTGCTCGATCTGCTGGCGCGGACCTCGTTCCGGCTGGGCAACTTCACGCTCAGTTCCGGCGCCAGGTCCGACTACTACATCGATTGCCGCACGACCACGCTGCATGCTGAAGGCGGACGCCTGACGGGCCTGGCGATCCTCGACCTGCTGCACGAGCACAACCTGCAGCCCGCGGCTGCCGGCGGACTGACGATGGGCGCCGACCCGGTTGTCTCCGCCGTGGCGATTGCCAGCGCATGCCGCGCCCAACAGCAGCCGGGAGCGCCGCTGATTCACGGATTCCTGGTCCGCAAAGCGGAGAAGACGCACGGCACGGGCCGTCGTATTGAGGGATTTTGCGAGGAGGGCGCTCCGGTGTTGATTGTCGATGATGTCTGCACCACCGGCGCATCGACGATCACGGCCATTGAAGCGGCGCGCGAAGCCGGCATGCGGGTGATCGCGGCGCTTTGTCTGGTGGAGCGGGAAGAAGCCGGAGGCCGCGCGGCCCTGGAAGCCGCCTGCCAGGGAGCGCCGTTTCTGCGCCTCTACACGGCCAACGATGTGCGCGCCGCGCACGTGCGCCAGCTGCAACAGGGTTAACGGCCGGGGCCGGAGGAGACCAGCTCAGACAAAGAAAAAGGGCGCGTGGACGCTGCCACGTGCCCTGGACATTGTTGCTTGCGGAAGATTTAGCGGCCGGAAGGCGCTCCGCCCGAGGGGCTGGCGTCACTCTGCGCCGGCGGCGCACCATTGTCGGAATTGCTCAGAAGCTGGACTTCCACGTGGCGGTTCTTCGCGCGGCCGGCAGCCGTCTTATTGCTGTCGATCTCGACGTCTTTGCCCAGGCCCACCAGATAGAACTTGTGCGCCGGAACGTTATACTTCGACGCCAGGTACTGCACCACGCTCATCGCGCGGCGATCGCTGAGCGCGTAGTTGTATTCCTTCGATCCCACGGAGTCGGTTCCGCCCGTGACTTCCAGAATGTAGTTCCTGGTGCTCGCGAGCTGGGTGCCGAACTGGTCGAGCTGATCCTGGGCGCTCTTCGTCAGGTTCGACTTGTTGAAGCCAAAGGTCACGGACACATCGCCGACCTGCTTGTAGTTGTCGAGGTTGGCGATGACGCCCGCCAGGGAGTCGGCGCGGTTCACCGCATCCTGCGCGGTGTTCTGGGCGGTATTGGCAGCCTGGGTTGCGTTCTGCGCGTTCTGCTGCGCCTGGTTGGCCGAATTCTGCGCCTGCTGGATGCCCGCCTGGGCCCGCGCATCGACATCGTGGATGGCGCGGTTGTTGGCCGCAGTAGCATCGTCAAGCTCGTTGGTCTTCTGGATCACCGGCTCGGTCTGACTGCGAACGTAATTCTTGGTCGTGCAACCGGTTGTGAAAACCAAAGACAGCGCCGCAACTGCCGAGGCGGTCGCAAAACCTGTTCTGGAAATCCGCGTCATGGGTGACACTCCGTTTCTGTTCTTCGTGATTCCTTCTTTTGCCTGAGAGAGCCTCCACCGGGCGGGTGGATGCGTCCCTTTGCCAGCACTAGGGAGCACGCGCAGGCCCAAATGACGCAGTCAACGTTAACTATAGGTTACAATTACAGTTAGCTCGACGCTGACGGGCCCATTTTGGGCTCCGAACAGGGCCGATTTGAGTATTTTTTACGCAGATTTCGGCTGCATTGGACCCCAAAACCTCCTTCCCCGCGCCCCTTGGGCAGGCACCAGAGATGGGGGCCGTAAACTGGATTCCAGGCCGCAATGGATTTACACGAGAAGATACGCACCCTGCCGACCCGGCCCGGCGTGTACCTCTACAAGAACGCCGACGGCGAGGTGATCTACGTCGGCAAGGCGAAGAACCTCCGCTCGCGGGTGCGCTCCTATCTGCTGGAGGCGTCCCAGGCGAACGCCAAGACCGGCTCGCTGATGCGCGATGCGGTCGACGTCGACTACATCCTGGTCGACAACGAGCACGAAGCGCTGGCGCTGGAAAACAACCTCATCAAGCAGCGCAAACCGCGCTTCAATATTCTGCTGCGCGACGACAAGACCTATCCCTACGTGAAGCTCACGCTGGGGGATCGCTGGCCGAAGGTGTTTGTGACGCGCCGGCTGCGGCGCGACGGCAGCGCTTACTACGGACCCTACTTTCCCGGCAATCTCGCGTACCGCGTCGTCGATCTGATCCATCGCAGCTTTCTGCTGCCGAGCTGCAAAGTGGATCTCTCCCGCTGGCACCCGCGGCCCTGCCTGCAGTACTACATCGGACGCTGCCTCGGGCCCTGCGTCCAGGATCTGACGACGCCGGAAGCCTATGCGGAGGCGGTGCGGGATGCGCAGATGTTCCTCGAGGGACGCACCGCGGATCTGAATGCGTCCCTGCAGGAACGCATGGCGGCGGCGGCAGCGGCGGAGCAGTTCGAGCTGGCGGCGAAATACCGCGACCTGCTGATCACGGTCGATCAGCTCTCGGAAAAACAGCGCATCGCCTCCGCGGAGGACGACGATGCAGATGTCTTCGGCTTCCACTGCGAGAGCGGCATGATCGCCGTGAACCTCTTTCACATGCGGGGCGGCAAGATCGTCGACCGGCGGGAGTTTTTCTGGGAAGATCTGCCTGAGTTCGTGGTGGATCTGCCGGAGTCCGAGGCCAGGGAGGAGCCGGTGGCCGCGTTCGATCCGGGCGCCTTCTTCTCGGCCCTGCTGAAGCAGCTCTACATCGATCAGCAGTATGTTCCGAAGAGCATTTATCTGCCGGTGGACTTTGCCGACCGCGGGACCCTGGCCGGCCTGCTCGCCGAACACACAAAACACCGCGTCGAAATCGCCGTCCCGCAGCGCGGGGAGAAGCGCTCGCTGGTGGATCTGGCCGGGCAGAACGCCAAGCAGAGCTACGACCAGCGCTTCCGCGTTCTCGCGCCCAGCCGCAAGGCGATCCAGGAAGCGCTGCAGGACGCGCTCCTGCTCGAAGACCTGCCGCGCACCATCGAGTGCTTCGACATCTCGCACATCCAGGGCGCAGAAACGGTGGCCTCGATGGTGGTGTGGGAAGACGGCGCGATGAAGAAGAGCGCCTACCGCAAATTCAAAATCAAAACCGTCGCAGGAGTCGACGATTTCGCCTCGATGCGCGAGGTCGTCACCCGCCGCTACCGCGCGCTGGGCAAAGAGGCGGAGACCGCCGAGGCCTCCGGTCGAAAAGCACCGCTGGACGCGAAGTCCCCGGCCGCGCCGCTCCCCAGCCTGATCCTGATCGATGGCGGGCTCGGCCAGCTGCACGCGGCCGCCGAAGCTCTCGAGTCCCTCGGCATCACCACGCAGCCGCTGGCTTCGATCGCCAAGCGCGAGGAAGTCATCTACCTCTACGGCCAGGAGGACGAGCCCATCGTCCTCGACCGGCGTTCGCCGGTGCTGCATCTGGTGCAGCGCATTCGCGACGAGTCGCACCGTTTCGCCATCGCCTACCACCGCAAGCGCCGCGAGATGCGCGACCGCGATTCGGAGCTGCTGGCCATCCCGGGCGTCGGCGCGCGCACCCGGCAGCGCCTGCTCGAGCATTTCGGCAGCCTGCGCAGCGTCGCCGCGGCCAATCTGGAGTCTCTGGCCGCCGTCGTTCCGCCCAAAACCGCGGAGGAAATTCACGCGCATTTTCATGCGGAAGCGACTCCGGCCAACCCTCTGCCGGTGCTGAACGGCTCACCGTAGCGCCGCCGGTATCCCGTAATGCGGTACCTTCCCGCCTCTTTGGCACCCGTCGCCCGCAACCTTCTGATAGACAGGGAACGTCTGTTCTGTTGCTGATTTGCGGGCCAATTCTGACTGTGCCCCGCGCTGGAGCGCTGCATGAAGACGATACTGATGGCCGATCCGGTTCGCTATCCCCGCATGACCACCGAGGAACTGCGATCGACCTTTCTGCTGAACGGCCTTTGCGCCCACGGCTCGCTCCAGCTGGCGTATGTGGATCTGGATCGCGCCGTTGCCGGCTACGCTGTGCCCGGTCTCAAACCCATCGCGCTTCCCTCTTTTCCCGAGCTGCGCGCCGATCACTTTACCGAACGCCGCGAACTGGGCGTGCTGAATATCGGCGGTGAGGGCGCGGTGCATATGGGACGTGAGACGTCGTGCCTGGACAACCTGGATCTGCTCTACATCGGACGCGGCCATGCGGAGATCCGTTTCGAATCCAGGTCGGCCGAGCATCCGGCGGTTTTTTATCTGCTCAGTTATCCGGCCCACGCCAGTTATCCGGTCACGCTGGTGAAAAAGACCGAGGCGAAGGCGACGACCATCGGCGCGCCGGAGACGGTGAATCATCGCACCATCTGCAAATACGTCCATCTGGAAGGCGCGCGCAGCTGCCAGCTGGTCATGGGTGTGACGCACCTGCACCGCGGGAGCGCCTGGAACACCATGCCGCCGCACACGCATATGCGCCGCTCGGAGATTTACATGTACTTCAACCTTCCCGATGACGCGCGCGTCTTCCATCTGATGGGGCCGCCCCAGGAGACGCGCCATCTGGTCCTCGCCAATCGCGACATCGTTGTCTCGCCCGGCTGGTCGATCCACGCCGGCGTCGGCACGCAGGCTTATAGTTTCTGCTGGGGCATGGGCGGCGAAAATCAGGACTACGCCGACATGGATCCCGCTCCGCTGGACACGCTGCTGTAAGACCATCCCACCAACGATCCAAACCCGGGAGTCTCCAATGAAGCTGCTTCTCTCCGCTGCCGCCGCACTCGCCTTTGCCCTGCCGGCGCTCGCGCAGGCACCGTCTTCCGGCGTGTCGCACGATCGCGCTCCTCTGTTCCCGACACCCGATCTGCATGCGCAGCTGGAGAAGCTCGCTGCTGAGGCCAGGGAGAAGGGATCGAGCGGCGCCACCTTAGAGGACTACGGCAGTTACAAAATCCAGCTCTCGGTTCGTACCGCGAGCGGCGGGGCCGAGGTCCACGCGCACTGGGACGACGTGATGATCGTGGAGGAGGGCAGCGCCACGCTGATCACCGGCGGAACCGTCGTCGACGCCAGGACGAGCGCCGACGGCGAGACCCACGGCGCCAGGGTCGAGAACGGCGAGTCCCGCACCATCAGGCCGGGCGACGTGCTCACCGTGCGCGCCGGCACGCCGCACCAGCTGATTCTTGCGCCGGGAACGGTCTATGGCGCGGTGGTCGTCAAGGTTCACGAGCCCTGAGACGGGGCTGAGGGACGCGCTACAGGCCGTAGTGCTGCAGGAAGGGCGAGGGCGCATGGGATCTCCTGCGCTCGCGGACGCCCAGCGAAGCGGAAATCTCCCGGCAGCATCGCATCAGGTGCTCCGCAATCCCGGGCACGCTTTGCTGCGTGATCCGCGACGTCGGCCCGGAGACGCTGACCGCGGCCATCGGCTGGCCGCTCTCGTTCAGAATGGGAGCGCCGATGCAGCGCACGCCCTCCTCGACTTCTTCGTCGTCGATGGCATAGCCGCGCCGGCGGACCCGTTCGAGGGAGCGCATGAGCGCTTCCGGAGTCATGAGGGTGCGATGGGTAAGGCGGACAAAGCGAATTCTGCCCAGGATCTCGGCGAGCGTCTCCGCCGGCAGAAAGGCCAGCATCGCTTTGCCCATGGCCGTGCAGTAAACCGGATTGGACGCTCCGATGCGCGACGCCAGCCATACGCGCCGGTTGCTGGGCTCCACTTTGTCCAGATACACCACGGAGGTCCTCTGCAGGACGCCAAGGTGGACGGTTTCGCCCACCTGTGCCGAGAGCCTGCGGAACCAGGGATGCACGCGCGCCCGCAGGTCGATCTGTTCGACGGCCCGGGTTCCCAGCTCGTAGAGCTTCAGCCCCAGGCGGAAGCGGTTCTCGGGCGTCCGCTCGATCATGCCGCAGCGCTCCAGGACCATGAGCGCCCGGTGCGCGGTGCTCTTGTGCAGCGCCATGCGCTCGCACACGTCGGCAAGACCCAGCGGCCCCTCGCTCTCGCCCAGCAGATCGAGAACCGAGACCGCGCGGTCGAGGCTCTGCAACTGATAAGGATCGGTTGTCCGGCTGCCGGTGGCCGGCTGGTCGGCAGACTCCGGTTGTTTTTTCCCCGTCTTTTGCCGCATCGCCAAACTCAACCTTACCTCGCGAGCCATCCGCCATCCACTACCAGCACCGTGCCGGTGACATAATCGCTGGCCGGCGAGGCCAGAAAGACCGCGGCGCCGGTCAGATCTTCCGGTTCGCCCCATCGCCCCGCGGGGATGCGCTCGAGGATCTGCCGGTTGCGAGTCTCGTCTTTCTGCAGGGCCAGGGTGTTTTCGGTTCGAAAATAGCCCGGGGCAATCGCGTTCACCTGCACGTTGCGCGGCGCCCACTCGTTGGCCAGCGCCCTGGTCATCTGGGCGATGCCGCCCTTGGAAGCGGTGTAGGCGGCGATGCGAATTCCGCCCTGGAAAGCCATCATCGAAGCGATGTTCACGATCTTGCCGTGCCGCCGCTCCAGCATGGCGCGCCCGGCCAGCTGGCAGAGGCGGAATGCGCTGGTGAGGTTCACCTGCAGCACCTGCTTCCAGGCATCCAGGCCGTGATCCTCGGCGGCGGCGCGATGAATCATGCCGGCATTGTTGACGAGAATGTCGGGAGCAGCCATCGAGGCAGTGACGCTGGAGAAGAGGCGATCGGCTCCGTCGTCCGCGCCAAGGTCAGCCGAAAAAGCCCGCCCGTCGCGGCCCAGTTCGCGAATCTTCCGCGCTGTCTCTTCGGCGGGCCGGCGATTGCCATGGCAGGCAACAGCGGCGCCGGCATCGGCCAGGGCGAGGGCGATGGCTGCGCCCAGCCCGCCGGCTGCTCCGGTTACCAGCGCAGTTTTCCCGTCCAGCCTGAAGCGGTCGGCCATGGCCATCTCTCACACGCGCCATTCCGCGCCAAGGTACGTCGTACCTCAGCGCGGACCGGCAAAGAAGCCATTTTTTCGAACGCAGACGGGAATTGTCAAGGCGGAGCACTGCCCCGCCGCAGACGCGGTCAGGGCGTGCCGTTCGGGATCAGGCGCGCTCCGGTGAGATCCACAAGGATCGACTTGAAGATGTTGTTCAGCGAGGTAATCGTGTTGTTCGCATCCGCGGCCTGGCACCCCGTATCCGAACCCGGCAGGTAGTAATCGGAATAGAAATGCGACTTGTCGTTGGGCCACCCGGACGACATGTCCTGCATCGCGGTGCACGGGGAGACGTCCGGATAACTGCCGCCACTGCGGTCGCTGCCGCAGTTCGACGAGCTGGATGTCGAGGGCGAACCGTAGGAGATGGTGAACACCGTCGTGTTGTCGTTGGTGTACGAGGCGGCGTATTTGGCAGCCGTGATGCCCTGCCCGCATTCTCCGATCCAGGAGCCGCCTCCGTTCGTGTTGGGGTAGGTGCCGGAGGAGGTCGCCCAGGTCGTGCTCTGGCTGCTGCTGCTGACCATGTCGTTCGACCCGGGGCTGAACGATCCTCCCGGGTTCTGTTCCTTCGCGGTTGCGTTGCCGTCACTGAGGAGGATGATGACGTTCTGCGAGTTGGTGACCCCGGCAGCCACCTGGGTTGCCTGTTCCGCCAGCAGCGCCGACTGCGCCGCGTAGATCGCGCCGGCATAGTAGGTGTTCTCGTAGCCGGTTCCCATCGCGGCGCAACCGCTCTTTCCTCCTACGGCCTTCACCAGGTTGGAACTGGAGTTCAATGTCGTCGCGGTGTCCGAGGTACGGTAGTCGGTGGAGAAAGGAACCACCTGGTACGTCGCGTACACGGTCGTCGTTACCGGATTCCACCCGCCCGAGGTGCTCGTGTAGGGCATGTTCGTGAGACTCGTCGCGGTGGCGGACGGGAAGGTGTAGGGCGGCACCGGATCGTCGTTCTGGCCGGTGCAGTTGTACTCGTTGGAAACCGAGGTGGTGTAGAGATTGGGGAAGGTGAAGAGGCTGACGGTGTCCAGCGAAGGCGCCAGTCCCTGCAGCAGTTGCCGGACGCCTGTTTCGGCGCAGCTCAGCTGGGTCTGGCCCGATCCGCAATTGGTATCGGAGTCAGCCATCGACGGGGTGGTGTCGAGAATGACGGCGACGTTGTAGGGTTGCGGGCGGCCCGGAGACGCCGTCGAGGTGGCGCTGACCGGGATGCTCGATTTGCCGAGCAGGCCGGCAAACAGCGTCGGAACCGACGCCGTCTCGGTGACCTGGACAGCATTCGGACTGGAAGAGCTGCAGGACATTCCCCAGCTGGCCACGGTCGTCAGGCAGAGTCCGGTGATGGTCGGCGTTCCGATCGAGACGCCGGAGTAGGCATTCTCGTCGCCGCTTCCGCCGCTGAAGGTCGCACCCTCAGTGGAATAGGTCCCGTTGGTCAGCGACTCGGCCGCAGCCAGGGCGGCGGCGTCGGCGGAGTTCTGCAGTTGCCGCTGAACGACCATAGCGCGACCGACGTCGATCACCAGGCCGGAGACTCCCAGAACGACAACGAGCACGACCGCCACCCAGGGCAAAACCTGCCCGCCTTCGTCAGGACAAAACTGCCGGATCAGCCGATGGTCACGCCGATTCGGGTCAGACGTGATGTGTTTTTCTTTTCTATCCTGCATCGCACGACCTCCCTGCGGTTGTTGCTGTGTCCCCGGGGCCCGCCGCAGTGCCCGTCCCGGACTGTCTGGAACGACCAGGCTGCCGCCGTCAGTTCACGAGCTCGGTGCTGGTGCCGCTCAGACTCAGTTGCTGCGACCATCCGAAGATGCTCGGTGTGATGGGATACGTCGCCTTCACCTGCACGATGTCGCCGGTGTACATTCCCAGGCTGGCGCAGACGCTGGTAGACGACCCGGTTGCCGTGTAAGTGGTCGCCGAGCCCCCTTTGCTGGGATTGCCGTTGCCGGTGGGCGAATAGACGATGGTGAAACTCATATTGGCTGCGCTGAGCGTCGATGCCGCGGCTGTCGCGGTGGTGACCGCATACAGGCAGGGATCTGCACTGGGCGCGAGCGAGGTTTCCCCGCTCCGGCTCAGGGCAAAGGCTCTGGCCCCGGCATTGACGGCGTTGGTGAGAACCATCTCCTGGTTCAGCGCGATGCCAAAGGAGAAGATACCGGTGAGGACGACCAGCAGGACCGGCAGGACCATAGCCATTTCGGCCAGCGTCGAACCCTGTTCATCCCTGCAAATTCGACCCGAAGCCCAGCCCCTGAAGCTGAGCCGCTTGCGAAAACCGCGAAAATTGGAGCCCACTGCGTTTCTCCGTTCAAGTCCCGTCGTTCTTGCACTGCACAGTTCATTGCGGCGTGCAAAACAACGAACCAAATACCGCTCCCGCAACTGATATGAGGGTAGCGACTCGGCGCCAGCATTCAATAACTACTTTGTGCTAACGAAGACCTGTTAACGGTTGCGCAAATAAGCCAAAGAGGGTACAGGCCGTGCCTCTTTGGTGCTTCCGGGTAACTCCCGTCTGGCGTTGTTACCGGCGGGTTTCTCCCCCACAAAGCAAGACGCGCGTGCCCGCCGCCGCAAGGGCGGCGCCCCCCCTCGGGCAACGATGGGAGAAGATCCGAGCTCGTCAGCGAAGAATGCTCTCCGCCTCTCTGACATGGGGTTGGTGCATCTACCTCACCGAAACCGGCGGGAATCCCCAGGTCGTGCTCGGGAATTCGAAGCCGGCGCATCCGCGTTGCCATCACGAGCCTGGCTTTTGTTTGGATCTTTTTTGCCGTCGAACTGCTGTCCGTAACCTGCACGGGCGTGCTGCATCGGAAGGACGGGGCCAGGTTCTTTCGCTCCAGAGAGTAGAACCCGCCCTGCGAGGTTTTCAATCACTCGTTTGGGGAATGAGAAGGAGGGCTCGCGGCCTCGCCGGCATTCTGCGCGCAGTGCAGCGGAGCGCCCTGAGGGTACTGTTGGTCGACGCGCGGGCCGACTTCCGGAAGACCTTCTCCGTTGATATTTCACGCGTTAACGCTTTCGTGCTATACCGAGCGTTCCCTTAGTGTGTCACGTTGGATGGAACGGGTCACGTTGGTAACTTTGTT
>DATJNE010000003.1:0-15393 GCA_035508305.1 Acidobacteriaceae bacterium
GGTGCAAGCGGTATCGGGCGTGCGGCAGCGCTCCTGGCCGCGGAGCGGGGCGCGCACGTCATGATCGCGGATCGCGACCTGACCGGAGCGGAAGCAGTCGCTGAGGAGGCGCGGGTTGCGGCTGGGAAAGAGACGATTGCCACTACGGCTGTCGACATCCGCGACCGCGCTTCGATCGCCGCCGCCGTGCGCGACACGGTTGCCCATTTCGGCGGACTCGACATTCTCATCAACACGGCGGCCATCTTCCCGTCCTCCCCGCAGGGCGCGGTCAGCGATGCAATGTGGTCGACCACCCTCGACCTCAACGTGACGGCGAATTTCCTGCTGGCCGAGGAGGCCGCGCAGGTCTTCACTGCGCAGCAGATCGACGGCTGCATCGTTCTTACCAGCTCGGCGAACGCAGTTGTTCCCAAGCGCGGCAGCGAAGCCTACGACGTGAGCAAGGCGGCTCTCAGCCACCTGGTGCGCGAACTGGCCGTTTCGCTGGCCCCGCAGGTCCGCGTAAATGGCATCAGCCCTGCGACGGTGGTGAAGGGTTCGACCATGTTCCCGCGCGACCGGGTTATCGCCTCGCTCACGAAATATGGCATCGCTTTCGACCCTTCCATGACCGACGATCAGCTGCGCGATCTGCTGGCGGGTTTTTATGCCCATCGCACCCTCACCCACCAGCCGATTGACCCCGATGACTGCGCGCGGGCGATTCTCTTTCTTGCCGGACCCCATACGCGCTGCACGACAGGTCACCTGATTCCGGTCGACGGCGGCCTGCCGGAGGCATTCCTGCGGTGAGCAGCAATCCGGCCCTCGTCGCGATCGATCTGGGCGCGGAGAGCTGCCGGGTTTCCCTGCTGCGCTGGCAGGGCGATGAGCCGCGCATCACCATGGTCCGGCGCTTCGAGAACGGTCCTCGCGATCGTGGCGCCGCCGGATGGCACTGGGATCTCGATCGCATCTGCGCGGAACTGGACGCCGGACTCCGCGCTTCGGCGGAAATGACCCCGGAGGGCATCGCGGGCATCGGCGTCACCGGCTGGGCCGTCGATTATGTTCGCCTCGACCCGACCGGGAAACCCCTCGCTCCGCCGTTCTGTTACCGTGACGAGCGCAATCTGCGATCGATGCGCGACGTCCATGGCATCGTTCCTGCCAGTCAGCTGTATGCGCGAACCGGCGTGCAAATTCAACCTATCAATACCATCTATCAGCTCGTTGCTGATCGGCGGAGCGGCATTCCGGAATCAGCCCCCTGGGTCAATTTGCCGGAGTATATCCTTCACTGGCTCGGCGCGCCGCGAATCGCGGAGTACACGAACGCGACCCACACTGCCCTGATCGATGCCGACACACGTCAGTGGTCCTCCGAAATTTTCGCCGCCCTGGAATTGGATCGTGCAGCCGCGCCGGAAATCACCCCGCCAGGAACGGCTCTGGGGCCGGTTCGCGAGGACTTGCGGCGGCTCCCTGCGTTTGCCCGCACGCAGCTCGTCGCGCCCGCCTGTCACGATACCGCCTCGGCGATCGCGGGGATCACGGAGCGTCCCGGGAACTGGGCCTACATCAGCTCCGGCACCTGGTCTCTGGTTGGCACGCCACTGGCGCACAGCCTGCGCACACACGATGCCTTCGAACGAGGCTTCACGAATCTCGGCGCGGCCGACGGCGGCATCCTTTTTCATCGCGGCATTCCCGGCATGTGGTTGCTGCGCCAGTGCATGAATACCTGGGACCAGGACCGCCGCTGGGAGCTCGGCCAGCTCATCGATGAAGCGCGGCAGCTGCCTGCGCCTGAGCAGCTGCTCGATCTGGACGATCCGGCTCTGCTGCCGCCCGGCGACATGATGGCGCGCATCAACATGCAGCGCCGGAGCTGTGGAGCAGCGGCGCTGCCGCCCGGATGCGACGCCGCCCCACACTACGCCAGCCTCATCTTTCACAGCCTCGCTGCGCGCTACGCTGCGCTGTTTGCGGAGATTGCCCAGATGACGGGGCGCCAGCCGCACCACATTTCGATCGTCGGCGGCGGCAGCCGGAATGAGTACCTCAACGCCCTGACCGCACAGGCCACCGGACTGCCGGTGCAGCGCTGCTCCATGGAAAGCTCAACCCTCGGAAATTTCGCCATACAATGGGCGCGGATCGAGCAGTCCTCAGGCCCGCTCCAGCCCCGGTCGATTGCCGAAAAAGTCTCCGCGCTCTCCGCAGTGCTGGTCGCGTAGCGCCGAAAGGAACCCGCATGTCCTCTGCCATTCTTGGCGGAATCGGATGGCATATGGTCGGTGCCGCCTCCGCTGCGTCCTTCTACGCGCCCATCGAGAAGGTGAAAAAGTGGTCCTGGGAAACGACGTGGGCCGTCGCCGGCATCTTCTCCTGGGTCTTGCTGCCCATCGCCGTCAGCCTTATTCTGCTTCCCGACTTTCGCGCCTTTTACGCGGCCATTCCGTCGGCCGTGCTCACAAAGACGTTCCTCTTCGGCTGCATGTGGGGCATCGGCAACGTGAACTACGGCCTGACCATGCGCTACCTGGGCATGTCGCTCGGCATCGGCGTGGCCATCGGCGTCACTCTGGTCGTCGGCACGCTGGTGCCTCCCATCATGCATGGACAGCTTGCTTACCTGATCCTCAGCCGCAGCGGCGCCTTCACCATGGCGGGCATCGTGCTGGCCCTGATCGGGATCGCCGTCGTTTCCTGGGCCGGCCACCAAAAGGAACAGCGTCTGGGCGTTCGCGCAGAGGAGTTCAACCTCACGAAGGGCCTTCTGCTCGCCGTCGCCTGCGGCATCTTTTCTTCTGGGATGTCCTTCGCCATCGACGCTGCGCGGTCCATTGCCGCCGCCGCCCAGCACGTTGGCGTCAAGCCGCTGTATGCCGCCCTGCCCAGCTACGTCATCATCATGGGCGGTGGGGCGCTGGTGAATTTCGCCTACTGCTTTTCCCGCCTCGCTCTTCGCAAAGATATCTCGCTGCGCAGCGACCTCTCCCAGTCCGGACCCACTCTGGTGCGGAACAGTTCCATGGCCGCCGCCGGCGGCATCATGTGGTACCTGCAGTTCTTCTTCTACGCCTGGGGTGCGGCCTGCATCCCCGCACACCTCAGTTTTGTGAACTGGATGCTGCACATGAGCGGCTATGTCCTGTTCGGCGGCATCGTCGGCCTGGCGCTGGGCGAGTGGCGCGGAGCCCGTGGCCGTCCCGTGCAGCTCCTCTGGTCGGGGATGGTCATCATCATCGCGGCTGCCAATCTGGTCGGGTTGGGGATGGCATCCTGACCTCGACCGACCGACGAATCCGTGACGATGCCTCCCCGCCCGCGAGTTGTCCCGTTTCCGTCCCTTTCATAAGATCGAGTTTGGTCTCTGCCATGGTCCCCTCCACTCCATCACCGCGCGTTCGCTTCGCGCCCTCACCTACCGGGTTTCTTCACGTCGGCAACGCCCGCACCGCGCTGTACAACTGGCTCTTTGCGCGCCATACCGGCGGAGTATTTCTGCTCCGCATCGAGGACACCGACCTCGATCGCAGCGAAGTGCGCCACGAAGCGCAGCTGATGCAGGATCTCCTCTGGCTTGGCATCGACTGGGACGAAGGGCCGGGCGTTGAAGGCCCGCATGCGCCCTACCGGCAGTCGGAGCGGCTTGGCATTTATCGTGAGCACACCGGCCGCCTGCTGGCCGAGGGCAAAGCCTACCGTTGCTTCTGCACCGCGGAGCAGCTGGAAGAGGAGCGCCGCGAAGCCGCAGCCGCCCATCGGCCACAGGTGTACTCCGGGCGCTGCCGCACCCTCAGCGATGCCGAATCCGCCGCGCGCGCCGCGCGGGGCGAGCCCTTTGCCGTGCGCCTGCGCATCCCGGACCGCCCCCTTCGCTTTCACGACCTGATCCGCGGCATCGTCGAGTTTCCCAATGTGAGTGACCCAATCCTCGTCCGATCGAGTGGCATGCCGGTCTACAACTACGTCGTCACGCTCGACGATGCACTGATGGAGATCACGCACGTCATCCGCGGGGATGACCACATCTCGAATACGCCCAAGCAGGTGGCAATCTACGAGGCCTTCGGGTGGAAACCGCCCGAATTCGCTCATCTCTCGACGATTCTGGGCAGCGACCGCGAGCGCCTCTCCAAGCGCCACGGCGCAACTTCGGTGGCCAGCTTTCGCGAGATGGGAATTCTTCCTGAGGCGCTGGTGAATTACCTGGCTCTGCTGGGCTGGGGCGCGGAAGGCGGCACCCGCGAGATTTTCTCCCGTGAAGAACTGATCAGGGAGTTTCGCCTGGAACGGGTGACGTCCTCTCCAGCCATCTTTGACTGGGAAAAACTGCACTGGCTGAACCGGCACTACCTGAAAACAGCCGATCCGGAGCGTGTTGCGGAACTAGCGTGGTCATACTTTGTGGCTGCCGCCTGGCTCCCCCCCCAGAACAGCGGGCCGCAGGAGACGGCCTCGGCGGTCGACACATGGTTCGCCAGGCTGCTGGCCTTGATTCTGCCCGCCGTGAGCCAGCTTGACGAATTGCCTGCAAAGGCTGCGTTTGTATTTCGCTTCAATCCGGATGCAGCACGCGCGAATGAGGAGAACGCCGCCATATTGGCCGCCGAAACCGCCGGCAAAGTTCTCGCCGCTTTCGCGGCCCGCGTCGCGGCGCATGCCGGACCGGTGACGCCGGAGCAGTTCAAAGGATGGATGAACGAGATCAAAACCGAAACCGGCGCTAAAGGGAAGGACCTCTTTCATCCGGTTCGCATCGCTCTGACGGGAGTGCACTCCGGCCCTGAGTTCGACAGGACGATCCCGATTCTCGAAGAGGGCAGTCATCTCGATCTGCCGGTGCATGTGTTGAGCGTGCGCGAACGCATCGAACAATTCATGAACGGTGGCCGATGAAAACGGTTCTCTGGATCGGGGAAGCCGACCCGTCGCGACTTGCCATTGTCCTGCGTCCACGCGGCGGAGACGGCTTGCGGCCCGATCTCGAGGTGGCGCGCGCTGCGGGCATCGACATCCTTGTGTCGCTGCTTACACCGGACGACAACGTGGATCTGGGGCTCGAACAGGAAAGCCGCGTCGCGCAGCAACTGGGGATGAGGTTCGTCTCTTATCCGATTCTGGATCGGTGCACACCCTCGGATACCGCCGGATTTCGTCGGCTGGTGGCCGACCTGCGCGACCAGGTTCGTGCGGGAAAAAGCGTGGGCGCACATTGCCGCGGCTGCATCGGCCGTTCCACCGTCCTGATCGCCTCCGTCATGATTGCTCTCGGCTGGGACGCGACTGAAGCCCTGCGGCTCATCGAGCGAGCGCGCGGATTCCCGGTTCCTGACACGCCGGAGCAGCTGGAATGGATCCTCAACTTTCGCCCCGAGCCGTGACCTTCGCCTTCCCGCATTCATGGGAGGCGCAGGTCCTGCCGCAGAGGCCGCTGATCATGCCGACGCGCTGCTATACGTACCCGCGTGAAGCCGAGGAGGTTGAGCGCGGGGCGCTGGAGGTGATGGTTCAGCCGGCCGGCAATGCGCCGCAATTTCTGGCTACGTTCGCCCTCGGTTTCGCCGATTCCGCCGCGCCAACCGGCCTCTGGAGCTGCCCGAATCCCGACGAGCTCTGCGCCGTTGCCGGTGGTTACGCCTACGTCGTGAACACGCTCGATCCATCGCGGTTCACCCATCTTCCGTTTCGGCCTGTCCTCGAGATTTGCGCTCTGCCGGTGCAGAAGCTGCTCCTCTTTGCCGGACATCAGGCACTCCTGGCCTGGGGACCAAACGGCGAGACCTGGCAGACGCGGCGGCTCTCCGCGGAAGGGGTGCGGATCGCTGAGATTCGCGGCAACGAGCTGCACGGCTTTGGATGGGATCTGATCACGGATCGCGAACTCCCTTTCACCGTCGATCTGCAAACCGGGGAAACCTCTCATCCGGTTTCCGGCTCCGCCCGATAAAAACTCAGCGCCGCATCGCCCTGCTGCAGCACGCGGTAGCGCGCCAGGCGTCCGTAGCGTTCCTCCAGACCGCGGCGCTTCTCATGTTCGGCGATCGCGAGCCCCCCTGGCGCCAGAACCGTGGCGCACTCGCCCCCCAGCAGACCCAGAGCTGCTTCATATTCCCCGGCGTCGGCGTAGGGCGGATCCAGAAACACCAGGTCAACCTGCCGTTCCGCCTCGGCCAGTCTCCGCAGCGCGGCAGAAACGCCGCGCGCTTCCAGCGCGTAGCCGCCGCGGATGCCCAGGCTGGCGAGATTGGCGCGAATGGTGCGGTTCGCGGCCTCCGCCTGTTCGACAAAGATTGCTTCCCGCGCGCCGCGGCTGAGCGCCTCAATGCCCACCGCTCCCGATCCCGCATAGAGATCGAGAAACACCGCACCCTCCGTTCGCGGCGCCAGCACATTGAAGAGGGTTTCCCGCAAACGGTCGCTGGTGGGCCGCGTGTCCAGCCCACGCGGAGCCTGCAAAACCCGCGACCGGTACTGCCCGGCAATCACGCGCATCGCTTTCTCCGCGGGAAAATCCGCCGACCCTCTACAATAACGGCAAGGACCTCGGAGAACGAGATGCGCGCCTGGTCGTTACCACTTGGACGCTGGTTTGGTGTGCATCTGCGCATCCATTATTTCTTTCTCCTGCTCCTGCTCTTCTGCGTGCTCTCCACGAACCTCTCGGGCATCGCATCCTGGCGCGGCGTTTTTCTCTGGTTTCTCCTGTTTGGCGCGGTGTTGGGCCGCGAATCTGCGCGGGCGCTCACCGCCGCCTATCACGGACTCACCGTGCGCAGCATTTTGTTGCTTCCCATCGGCGGCCTGTTTTCCTATTCGAGTCCGGAAATGGCGGAGCGTGCTGCAGAGGGGCCGACGCAGTGGGCCCTCACCCTTGCCGGTCCCCTGTCGAATCTGGGTTTCGCCGCTCTGGTGACGACGCTCATCCTCGGAGCCAGCTCACAGGTCCGGATTGCCGCGCTCCCCATTGTTACCCCCGCCCACCTGATGCGCTCCACCGTCTGGCTGAACGTGGCGCTGGCGGTCATCAACTGTATCCCTGCCTATCCGCTGGATGCCGGGCGCCTGATGCGCAGCACCTTCTCTCGCACACGCGGCGTGGCCCAGGCTACGCGCGCCGCATCGGGGCTGGGCCAGATGCTGGGCATCGGCGCCGTGGTTGCCGGTCTGGCGCTGCTCGCCATCCCGAATACCCACCTGGCAACCTCGCTCAGCCCCTGGTTCATTATGGGCGGCTTCTTCGTCTTCATCGGCGCACAACTGGAAGATCAGGGCGTGCTCTTCCAGTCCGTCGTCGAGACGGTGCGCATGCGCGACGTCATGCTGACTGACTTCGATACGCTCTCCCCCTCCGACACCCTTTCCGACGCGCTCTACAAGGCCATTCACAGCCTGCAGGACGACTTCCCCGTCGTTCGCGGCGCAGCCCTCGTCGGGGTGGTGTCGCGCCAGGGAATCATTCAGGCCCTTCGCCACGGCGGCAACGGCTACGTCCAGGCGATTATGTCCCGAGCCTTTCAGGTTGCCCAGCCCGACGATTCCCTCGGCGCCCTCATCCGCCGCATCGGCAGCGGGCGGCTTTCGCTGATTCCCGTCGCGGAAAGCGGCCGCATCGTGGGCATCGTCACCTGGCAGAACCTGAGCAGCAGCATGGGCCTGCTCGCTGAGTATCGCCGCATGGAACGCGCCGATAACGAGTCGTGAACGACCAACCCCTCGCGCCGGGCCTCTATCTCGTCGCCACTCCCATCGGCAATCTCGAAGACATCACCCTGCGCGCCCTGCGCGTGCTGCGCTCGGCCGACCGGGTCGCCTGCGAGGACACGCGCCAGACGCGCAGGCTGCTCGACCGCTATGGAATCACGACCTCCACCATCAGCAGCCACGAGCACAACGAAGCCGAGCGCAGCCGCCAGCTGATCGCGGAGTTGAAGAACGGCGCTCGTATCGCCGTCGTGTCGGACGCAGGAACGCCGGGCATCTCCGATCCGGGCATGGTGCTGGCAAGTGCGGCGATTGCCGAGGGGATCCCCGTGATTCCGATTCCCGGGGCGAGCGCCGGACTGGCCGCGCTGGTCGCCTCCGGCCTGAACACAGAGCGGTTCTGCTTTGCCGGGTTTCTTCCTCCGAAGGCCGGCGCGCGCCGCACGGCTCTGGAAGATCTGTCCCGCACCACCCCGGTCGCGACAACGCTGATCATCTATGAGGCGCCGCATCGCATCCTCGATACCCTGGCCGACATCGGATCGGTGTGGGGCCCGGACTGCCGGATCGTCCTCGCCCGCGAGCTCACGAAGATTCACGAGGAGTTTCTCCGCGGGACGGTACAGGAAGTCCGGAAGCAACTGGCGGCACGGGAGAGTCTTCGTGGCGAGATGGTCCTGCTGGTCGAAACCCGGCCGGCGGCAGCCGGAGCAGCGGTCCGCTCCACCAGCGTCGAGGGGCGGCTGGCAGAGCTGATGCAGGCAGACGGCCTGACCGAAAAGGATGCGCTGAAGCGCATCGCCCGCGAGAGCGGCACATCGAAGAGCGACATCTGGCGTGAGCTGCAGCGGGAGCGCGCACGAGCCAGATAGCGCGCACGCTTATCCGCCACCGGTCACAATACCTGAGCGCCTCACCCACCGGCCACCGTGTTTCTCCAGGTAAACCCAGGTCCCCGCAGAACAGAGGTTCGCGCACCACTCGTACATGTACACCAGCGCCGCCCGGTGTTTGCTGTCGAAGTAAACCTCGCTGAAGTACGTTACGCCGGGATAACCGGCGCTTTTCGCCGTGTCCGGGTTCAGCAGCGTGAATGCATGATCGAGGTGAAAATCGTCCTTCTCCAGCCGAATCCGCGCGTATTTGTTTGCCTCGTAGTCACCCACGGCTTCGGTGAATCCGCGCGGATCGTCGGACGGCGGCTTGAGCTGTCCCTGCGGCGGAATTTGCGGATTGCGTTCCGCCTCGCTCACCGTGACATCCGCAATTGCCCAGTCCGCTCCCTGCGCCGAGGGCAGGCTGGCCAGCGTCCTACCCGGCATCAGGAGCGAGTAGATCGCATAGGAGTCTTCAGAGCGGTCGGCCGGCATCGGAAGAACGGCTCCGGTCGGATCCGGAGGCTGCCCCGCGCGATGAGGCGAATGGCTCTGCCCCAACGCCGAGAGGCCGGCGATCGCCAGCACTCCAGCGGCGACCCGTCCTTTGCCGGAAGGCATGCGCATGCCTGCATAGACGCACCAAACTGCGCCTGCGTTCCGCTCCGCGCTCTTCTTTTTCTTCGACCGCCTGGGCGCAGCAGCGGTCACCCTCTGCGGTGACCGTTTTCCATGAAGCTAGCCTTCCTTCTGGGCGGCGAGCTGGCGCAGAACATACTGCAGGATGCCGCCGTGTTCGAAGTAGAGAATCTCCTGGGGCGTGTCGATGCGGATTCTCGCCTCGAAGGTTTTCGCTTTGCCGGAGGCGTCGGTGGCGCGCACCGCAACCGTCCGGCCTTCGGCGAACTTCGATTCGAGTCTCGGCTTGAGCCCAACGATCTCGTAGGTCTCCTCTCCGGTCAGCCCCAGCGACTCGACATTCTTACCCGCTTCAAACTGCAGCGGCAGGATGCCCATGCCGACAAGATTCGACCGGTGGATGCGCTCGAAGCTTTCGGCAATGACGGCGCGAACACCGAGCAACCGCGGCCCTTTCGCCGCCCAGTCGCGCGACGAGCCGGAGCCGTATTCCTTGCCGGCCAGGATGATGAGCGGCGTGCCGCTTTCGGCATACCTGACCGAGGCGTCGTAGATCGACATCGGCTCACCCTCCGGCAGCAGCCGGGTGACGCCACCCTCGGTGCCGGGCGCGAGCTTGTTGCGCAGCCGCACATTGGCGAAGGTCCCGCGCACCATGACCTCGTGGTTGCCGCGGCGCGAGCCATAGGAGTTGAAGTCCGCCGGCTTCACGCCGTGCTCGGTGAGGTAATTCCCGGCCGGCGAGTTCAGCTTGATCGATCCCGCCGGAGAAATATGGTCGGTCGTGACCGAATCGCCCAGCACTGCCAACACCCGCGCGCCGGAAATCTCCTTCACCGGTGCCGGGTGTGCCGGCATGCCGTCGAAGTACGGCGCCTTGCGAATGTAGGTCGAGTCCTGTTCCCAGTGATAGACGTCTCCGGTGGGGAAGCTGAGCTTCTGCCAGTTCGCGTCACCCTTGGTGACCGTCGCATATTCCTTCGTGAAGCTGTCCGAGGTAATCGATGCGGCGATCACGCTCGAAACCTCCTGTTGCGTGGGCCAGATGTCGCGCAGGAAGATTGCCTTGCCGGATTTGTCCGTGCCGATCGGGTCCTTGTCGAAGTCGTGGTCGATACGGCCCGCGAGCGCATACGCGACGACCAGTGGCGGCGACATCAGATAGTTGGCGCGGACCTCCGAGTTGATCCGCCCTTCGAAGTTGCGATTGCCGCTCAGCACCGATACGGCGACCAGGCTGTGATCCTCGATGGCCTTCGAGATATCGGAGGGCAGCGGGCCGGAATTGCCGATACACGTCGTGCACCCGTACCCAACCGTATTGAAGCGCAGCCTGTCGAGCCACGGGGTCAGGCCGGCTTTGTCGTAGTAGTCGGTGACGACGCGCGAGCCGGGGGCCAGTGACGTCTTCACCCACGGTGGAACACTCAGTCCCTTTTCCACGGCTTTCTTCGCCAGCAAACCGGCGGCCACCATCACGGAAGGGTTCGATGTGTTGGTGCAGCTGGTGATGGCCGCAATCACGATCGAGCCGTGATCGAGGTAGGGCTCGATATCGACGCCGAAGCGCTCTTTCACGGTAGCGGCCACGTGTCCGTTGCCATTCGCGGCGGGCTCGACGGCCGCGTGGGTCGACTGCACATCTCCATTCAACGAAGCGTGCCCGCCTTCGCCTTCCCAGCGAATGGCCTGGCGCTGGCCGACCTTGTCGGCATTGGGACCGAGCAGCGATGGCAGCTGCTTCCTGAAGTTGGCGCCGGTTTCACGCAGCAGAACACGATCCTGCGGCCGCTTCGGCCCGGCCACGCTGGGCTCCACCTGCGCCAGATCGAGTCCGATCGTCTGCGAGTATTCGGCCTCGGGCGCATCCGGCGTATGGAAGAGTCCCTGTTCTTTGAAATACGCCTCGACCAGCGCGATCTGCTCGGCGCTGCGGCCGGTGAGGCGCAGGTAGCGCAGCGTCTCTGCATCCACGGGGAAGAGGCCGCACGTCGCGCCGTATTCCGGCGCCATATTGCCGATCGTGGCGCGATCCGCCAGCGGCAGCTCGGCGATGCCCGGCCCGTAAAACTCGACGAACTTGCCCACGACCCCCAGCTTGCGCAGCATCTCGGTCACGGTGAGGACGAGGTCGGTGGCGGTGGCGCCTTCCCGCAGCTTCCCGGTGAGCCTGAAGCCAACGACCTGCGGCACCAGCATGGAAACCGGCTGACCGAGCATCGCCGCCTCGGCTTCAATGCCGCCCACGCCCCAGCCCAGAACGCCAAGGCCGTTGATCATCGTCGTGTGCGAGTCCGTTCCGACCAGGGTGTCGGGGTAGGCCTGCGGCTTTGCGCCGCTCGTCGTGAAGACGACTCGCGCCAGATGCTCAAGATTGACCTGGTGGCAGATGCCCATGCCCGGCGGGACCGCGGAGAAGTTGCGAAACGCTGTCTGTCCCCACTTGAGGAACGCATAGCGCTCGCGGTTCCGCTGGAACTCCAGCGCCGCGTTCACCGAATACGCGTTCCCGTTGCCGAATTCATCCACCTGCACCGAGTGGTCGATGACCAGTTCAGCGGGCTGCAGGGGATTGATCTTCTGGGGATCGCCGCCCAGCCCCTTCATCGCGTCGCGCATGGCGGCCAGATCGACGACCGCCGGCACGCCGGTGAAATCCTGCATCAGGACGCGGGCCGGCATCCAGGAGATTTCGCGCGACGGCTCCGCCTTCGGCTCCCATTTCGCGAGGAACTCGATGTCATCGGCGGTTACGGACTTGCCGTCCTCGTAGCGGAGCAGGTTCTCCAGCAGGATACGAAGGCTGAAGGGCAGGCGCGCGAGGCGAACACCGCGCTTCTCAAGCGCACTGAGGCGGAAAATCTCATAGGTTTTGCCGCCGGATTTCAGTTCAGACCGACTGCCGAAGGAGTTCATGACGATTCCTTTCGTGGTGAGAGGGCGCAAAAGTGTCGCTCAATCGGCGCGGCCGGCGGAGCGCCGGAAGCCTCAGAGTTTGAGCGGAAAAGGTGCGGCCAATCAGGAAAAGATGCGTCGTCCGCGGTCATGACGTCCGCGGCGAAAGCGCCGAAGGAGCGAGGGAAACGAGATGAGAAAGCTCGTTGTCACCGCTCCATATTTTAGAACGGCGGACAGAGAGGAGGCGAGGGTTTGCCCCGCGATCCGGTTACGCAGGGACCGATTGTGAACTTTTATTAATACTTGCGCGTTAACCATGGTTTAAATATGGACAAAATCGAAGTACACTCCTGAGATCGGAACCATTTCCGGCCTGGCCCCTGCGCGCCGGTTTTCCCGGTTCCGGTGGTCGGAAGCGACGCGAATCTTCGACGCGCACAACAAAGATGAAGGCAGAGCCACAAGCCGGGCAGAAGCTGGTCGTGTTGGCGGACGAGGAAGTCGTCGTCACCCACGAGGACATCGACCGCGCGCACGACCGGGCCCGCGTGTCGGCGGCGCGGAGCGGGCATACGCTGCGCTCCCGCGCCTGGCTGCTGTGGCTGCTGATCGGCCCGGGCATCCTGGTGATGCTGGGCGAAAACGATGGCCCCAGCATGCTGTCGTACGCGGCCACCGGCGCGAAGTTCGGCGTCGGATTCTTCCTTCCCTTTGTCGTGCTCACCTTTGGCATGGCGTTCGTCGTGCAGGAAATGACGGTGCGCCTTGGCGCCGCGACCCATCGCGGCCACGCCGAGCTGATCTTCGAGCGCTTCGGGCCGTTCTGGGGCTGGTTCTCGATGATCGACCTTGGCATCGGCAACTTCCTGACGCTGATCACCGAGTTCATCGCGATCCGAGCAGGGCTCGGATTCTTCGGCGTGCCGCCCTGGGCGGCGATCCTGATGGCGCTCGGCGTGCTGTACTCCGCGCTGCTGAGCCACCGCTATTGGACCTGGGAGCGCGTGACCCTCGCCGCCGCTGCCTTCAACCTCATCTTCATCCCGGTCGCGCTCATGGCGCATCCGCACTGGGGCGCCGTTGGACACGCGCTGGTGCGCTGGAAGCCTCTGCCGCCCTTCAGCAACGACACACTGATGATCGTTCTCTCCGACATCGGCGCGACGGTGACGCCGTGGATGCTGTTCTTCCAGCAGAGCGCGACCGTCGACAAGGGGATGACGACGAAGGATATCCGCTTCGGGCGCATCGACACCCTGCTGGGCGCGGCGCTCGCGGCCGCGGCGGCGCTGGGCACGATCCTGGCGACGGCTCCGCTGTTTGGGCACATCAGCGCGGGGAACTTCGAGGCGGCCCAGTTCGCCCAGGCGCTGCAGCCCCTGATCGGACGCTTTGGGGCGAGCCTGTTCGCGCTGGGCATGGTCGAGGCGGGCATCGTCGCGTCGATCACCATCTCCACGTCGTCGGCCTACGCCTTCGGCGAGGTCGCGCAGCGGCCGCACAGCCTGAATCTGCCGGTGAACCAGGGCAAGTCGTTCTACGCGGTGCTGGGCTTGTGCGCCGCGGCGGCGGCGGGCATCGTGCTGATCCCGGATTTGCCGCTGGTGTTCGTGGTGCTGGTGGTGAACGTCGTTGCGGTGCTGGCCATGCCGCCGGCGCTGGTCTTCCTGTATCTGCTGGTGAACGACCGGGAGGTTATGGGCGAGGTGCCGAGCCCGCGCTGGGCCAACGTCCTCGCCACGCTCGTGGTGGTGTTGCTGACGGGAGCGGGCATTCTGTACGGCATCAGCGTGGTGGCGCCGAACGCGTTCGCCTGGCTGGGACGGCTGTAGGAGGACAGGGTTGAAGCACGAAGAGGAACACACAAGCTTCGCGGAGGCCAGCCTGGTTCTGGAGACGCTGGAGCACGACCAGCTGGTGGCGGCCAAGCGCGAGCCGGTGGCGCGGCGGCAGCTGCAGGGCGGCGAGCTGGTGCTGCTGTGGGGTCTGCGGCTGTATCTGGTCTTCATGATGGCGGTGGTCTTCTGGCAGGCGTGGCTCGCCGTGAAGTGAAAGACAGCGTACAGCGTTCCGTTCTCAGCGTTCAGTTCTCCGACCGGTGCCGGCGGCCTGGTCTGACGGACGATGGTGCGATAGGCTCGGGTGGGGAACAACCACGCGATGAAGGTTCTGGTGATTGGAGGAGGCGGGCGCGAGCATGCGCTCTGCCGCGCGATCCGGCGCTCGTCCCGGGTGACCGAGGTGGTGTGCGCGCCGGGCAACGGCGGCATTGCGCAGGCGGCACGGTGCGTGCGGGCGGATGCGAAGGACCTCGACGACCTGCTGCGTGTGACCGCGGCGGAGAAGCCGGAACTGACGGTCGTGGGGCCGGAGCTTCCGCTGGCGCTGGGCCTGGTGGATGCGATGCAGGCGCGGGGGATGAAGGTCTTCGGGCCGACGCGGGAAGCGGCGCTGCTGGAAACCAGCAAGGCGCACGCGAAGCGGTTCATGCAGCGGCACACGATTCCGACGGCGGCGTACGCGGTGTGCGCGTCGCGGCAGGAAGCGCAGACGGCGCTGGAGATGTTCCATCTGCCGGTGGTGATCAAGGCCGACGGTCTGGCGGCGGGCAAAGGGGTGCTGATCTGCGAGACGAAGGCGCAGGCGGAGCAGGCGATTGCGGACCTGTTCAGCGGGCAGCTGCTGGGGTCGGCGGAGACCAGCATCGTGATCGAAGAGCACCTGACAGGGGAAGAGCTGTCGTTCCTGGTGCTGAGCGACGGGAAGCATGTGGCGCCGCTGGTGCCGGCGCAGGACCACAAGCGGCTGGGCGAGGGCGACACGGGGCCGAACACGGGCGGCATGGGGGTTTACTCAACAGATGACATGCTCGATCCGGCGATGCGGGCGTGGATCCTCGAGCACATCGCGCAGAGGGCGATCGACGGCATGGCCGCGGAGGAGACGCCGTTTGTGGGGGTGCTGTACTGCGGACTGATGATGACGGCGAAGGGGCCGCAGGTGCTGGAGTTCAACGCGCGCTTCGGCGATCCGGAGACCCAGGCGATCCTCGTGCGGATGGAGAGCGATCTGGTGGAGGCGCTGGAAGCTTGCGTGGAGGGGCGGCTGAGCGACACGGAATTTCGCTGGAAGCCGGGGGCGTCGGCGTGCGTGGTCGCGGCGTCGCAGGGGTATCCGGGCGCGTATGCGTCGGGCAAGGCGATCACGGGGCTCGAGGAGGCGGCGCGGGTTCCGGAGGTGGAGGTGTTCCATGCCGGGACGAAGCTCGAGGACGGGGTGTTCCGGA
>DATJNE010000004.1:0-32895 GCA_035508305.1 Acidobacteriaceae bacterium
GATTGCCATCAAGCACTCTCTGGCCAGGCGCGACTTCCCGGTCGAGCCGGAGACAATCTGGAAAGGCGCCCGGGAGACCGGGTTCGAGGAACTGCCTGTGACAGCGGAACAGGCGATGGGAGTGGACGCGCTTCCCTGGCGGCACAAGGATCCGTTTGATCGGCTCCTCGTGGCGCAGGCACGCGCCGCCGGGATGCGGTTGCTTTCGCTGGATCCCGTGGTCAACGCTTACTTCTCGCCCGGCAAAACTCGCCGCTAAGACCCGATGAGAAGCCTAAGTACCCGTTCGAGGGCTGTCTGGTTGCGCAGGGGTGTGCTCTTGCTGACGGTCGATCCTGGTCGTGGCATGTTCTGAGCGCGCAAAGCCGCCGCAAATCCATCCCGCATCAATGGACGGGAGAGCGGCGCACGCCGCTGGCTGCGGTCGCGAGGCCCAGTCCGATGTAGACGGTGCCGGAGAGGTATTTCTGGCGGCGGAGAAAGGTTTGGTTTCCGCGGAGCCATCTCGAGGCGTATCCAGCCGTGAGGGCCCAGACGCTGTCGCTGGCGAGGCCGGTGACGCTGAAGATCAGTCCCAGAAGGAGGAACTGGAGGGCCACCGGGCCCCGGTCCGGGCTGACGAACTGGGGCAGGAAGGCGAAGAAGAAAAGTGCGACTTTGGGATTGAGCACTTCGACGAGGACGCCGTGGACGAAAACGCGCCGGAGGGGCGCAGGGGGAATGTCGTCCGGGCCGGCTGCAGCGGGCCGCTCCAGGAATTTTCGGATGCCGAGGCAGATCAGGTAGACAGCACCGGCGTATTTCACGACGGAATAGGCCGCGGCGGAAGACATGAGCAACGCGGAGAGCCCGAAGGCGGCGGCGACCACATGCACGAGACTGCCGGCGGCAATGCCGGAAGCGGAAGCCAGGCCGGCTCTGCGGCCCTGCTCGACGCTGCGGGCGACGATGTACATCACCGAGGGGCCCGGAATCACGAGCAGGACGATGGCAGCGGTAAGAAAGAGGAACAACGCGCGGGGTGGAGGCAGGAGGCTCATGGGGAGAATGAGCATACCACGAGGGGCAGGCTGACAGATCTCTCGCAGGAGGGCGGCAGGAGGCGCGGCCGGGGGCAGGTCTCAACCGTGCGTGGTGAGGGAACTCGGGTGGAGGAAAGCGGTACGGGCGTGGACAACATGAAGGCCAGCGTGTCCGGGCGCCAGACCCTGAACGGCGGCGCCGAATCGGGAGCGAATCTCCTGGAAATCGAAGTCTTCGATGGCGGAGAAGCCGTGGGAGCGAAGGGTCGCGGCCATGGCGTCCGGCGAGAAACGGCTGGCCCAGCGTTCGTCCAGTTTGTCGAGCTGCTCGGTCCGCCTGGCCACCGATTCGCGCATCTCTTCGGAGAATGCCTCGGGAGGTTCCATGTAGTCGAAGGCGACCTCCGCGTTCGGGATGGAGGCGATGTAGTCCAGAGTGCCGGTGACAGCGTCGTGGGTGAGGTAGGGCACGACACCGAGCCAGGTGAAAAACGCGGGCGCGTTGCGCTGGAAACCTGCGAGGGAAAGGGCGTCGGCCAGGTCGTCCCGCTCGAAATCGACGGGCGCGAAAATCAGGGATGGCGGAAGTGCGAGGTGGGCTTCGGCGAGGCATTGGCGCTTCCAGGCCTGGGTGGCGGGGTGGTCCACCTCATAGATGCGGATCGGGTGCGCGCCAGGAGAAGTGCGGAGTGCGAAGGTGTCGAGCCCGGCGCCGAGGATGACGATTTGCCGGGTCCCTTTTTCAACAGCTGCGGACGCAGCATCCTCGGCAATCCGGCTGCGTGCGGCGGTGAAGAGACGTCCAATACTGGCCAGGGGATGGGCGCCGGCGAATTGGAGCAGGTCCTTTTCGTCTTCGCGCAGAATCTTCACCGCCAGGGGGTCGTCGAGGATTGCGCCGCGATCGAGCAGCTGATGCGCGGCGCGCTGGCGGGCGACTAACAGAGCGGTACGGCTGGGTTCACCGGGCTTCATGTTCGGTCTCCACTTTCATCCGGTCGTGATTGCAGGGTTTTCAATCGGGGCCACAAGTTGCTTCCGCAAGACGGCCTGGGTTCACGAGGTTGAGGGTTGCGTTCAGGGAAAACGGGGAAATTGGCCAGGCCGCCCAGCCGGCTTTAGTGCTCGACGCGCCTGAGCCCCTGCACTTCGCAGGCGGACGCGGGGCGGCCGGTGGCCCATTTGGAGAGGGTGGTGTGGAAGCGGTGCATGCGCAGGTAGACGACGCGGAGGCCGCCGATGGTGATGGGCATGGTGCGCGGGGTACGGCCCATATCGACGAGGACGAGGAGGGCGGGTTCGGCGGGGTTGTCGCGGCTCTGGGTGACGCCGACGCCGAAGATGGCGGGGTCGCTCATCAGCGCGGGGGCGACGTTCTCTTCGAGCAGCTCGGCGGAGGCGAGTTCCGCGCTGGAAAGATGCAGCCCGGGCTCGAGGGCGGGCAGGGTGGGCGCAGTTCCGCGCTGGATGGAACCGGCGTCCGTGACGATGACCTGAGTGCGAAGGCCGCCGACGATCTGCGGGACGGGCGCCGTGGCGCGATCGACATAGACCGTGACGGCGGGATCGCCTGGAGCATCGAGGCTATGACCGGCGGCGGTGCCAAGGATGCCGTTGCCGTGGAGCGTGTCGGAAGCGTTCTCGGCTACGGTTTCGGCGCGAGCCAGAGCGGCGGGCCCCACGTAGGACGGCTCGGCTGGAGTGGAGGGATCGTAGCGCAGGCAGGCGATGGCGTGCGGGGTGCTGGTTCCCACCAGGGTGAGCGGGCTGCCGGTTTCGCTGCTGAGGGACTGGAGCACGTCGCCGATGGGGTTGACGAGGCTGAGGCCGTTGCCGTCGCCGTCGGTGCCGCCGGCAAAGTAGAGGCCGATGGCTTCGGAGTTGCTGGCGTCGAGGACGAGCGCGCCGGAGTCGCCGCTGTCGGTGAAATGTGCGCCGGCAATGCCGATCTGGCCGGTGAAGGTCTTTGTGGTGTAGGGCTGGGTTTCGGCACAGTCCTTGTAGTAGTCGACTTTGACGGTGAGGGCGACGGCGCGGATGTTGGAGCAGGTGAGGCCGGTGGTGCGGCCGCTTTTGGCGACGTTCATGCCGAGATCGGCGGCGGTCAGATCTTCCCCCTGACCGGCCATGGGCGGAGCCGCGCTGAGGGCGCCGGTGGATGCGGGCGAGCCGAGCCCGAGGATGGCTCCGGAGTTGTCGACGACGCCGGGGCTGGTGAGCGCCAGCGCCGCATCGACGTTGGTCTGTTCTGAGGCGAGAGGAACGAAGTACTCGAGGGTGCCCACGGGGCGCAGGGTGGAGCCGGGGCGGCTGAGCGGCGTGCAGGCGCCGTCGATGAGGCCGGGCTGGTCGATGGTGTCGCCGATGTGTCCCTGGTCGGACTCGGCGAGGACGTGGTTGTTGCTGAGGATGTACTGGTCTCCCTGCTGATCCTGGACGAGGGCGCCGAGAGTTCCGCCGCAGCAGTCGGCGACATAGGCTGCGCCATCGCGATCCTCATAGGTGTCGAAGTCGCCATCGTTGCCGCCGGAGGCGCCGAGCACGACCGCGGACTGTTGCACCGCCTGATTCGTAACAGGATTGGATACAATTCCCTGGTTATTCAGCAGGACGTGCAGCGGAGTGGTGGCGGCGGTTCCGTTGACCGCGGCGACGACGTAGACAGGGGACGCGGGCAGGGCCGGCGGCGCGGTGTAGGTAACGGTGCAGGTGGTGTAGTGGGCGGAACTGCGCTGGCACTCGGAAGGGCTGAGGAAGCCCAGGGCTCCGGTGGCGTTTTCTTCGCCTGCGGGAGCGGCGGCGAGGCGCCACTGCACGCGGCCGGCGTCGACTTCGGCGATCTGCGCGGTGACATCGGCGGAGGCGCCGGGGGTGAGCGCGACATTCTGGGGCAGGAGGGGCTGGACAAAGCCGGGATGGACGGTAATGGCGAGGGCGGCCGTGCTTCTGGCGGCGTTGGCGAGGATGGCCTGAACGGTGACGGTGACGCTGTTGGCGGAAAGCGAGCCCGGCGCGGTGTAAATGCCGGTGGAGTCGACGTGGCCCTGGCCGAGCGAGGCAGCGTTGGTGCCGGAGGCGATGCGCCAGGTGACGGGGGCAGGCGCGCCGGAAGGCAGCACGGCCTGGAGGGCGACCTGGCCGTTGGTGGTGACGGCAGCAGCGGAGGCGCGCAGGGCAAAGCTGCCGTCGCCCGCCTGTGCGGCATAGTCGATGCTGCCGCATCCGGCGACGAAGAGGGCCAGGGAAGCCAGCAGCAAACGGGCTGGGAGGGTTCTGCGCATCGAGGGCGGTCAGTGTCTATCTTAGACGCCTGGCGCGGCCGAGAGCCTTCCCCGAAAGGGTTAAAAGTCGCTACAAAACAAGGCCGGGAGAAGGGAAAGGGAGCGCCAGGAGCGCTCCCCAATCGAAACCAACCACACATTACAAGGAGAAAGGAAACTTAAGCGGCCACATTCGGCTTGCGGCCGCGCGGAACCAGGCGCGGGACGTTGATGGGCACGACGCGTACTTCGCCGGCGCGAGCGGCTTTCATGCGACGAACCTCGAACGGAGTGAGCCGGCGCATCTCGGTGGGCGAATAGTAAATCTGCTTGCCGCAATCGAGACAGACTTCGTAGGTTTCATTCTTCAGCGTGAAGGGTCGTGTCACGCGGGAATGGGTGCATCCGAAAAGA
This sequence comes from Acidobacteriaceae bacterium, assembly GCA_035508305.1. GTDB lineage: Bacteria > Acidobacteriota > Terriglobia > Terriglobales > Acidobacteriaceae > Palsa-343. The sequence continues at coordinate 4,697 of DATJNE010000004.1, forward strand.
ATCTCTGAGAAGAAACTGAGAACCGCTTGCAGGCAGGACATCAGGAAGTTCATTTGGGGAGCCCTCCTTTACGTTCTTGTCTTGGGCACTTCTTCAGATGCATCTTGAGGCAAAATGTCGCCTTTGGAGCAAACTTTTCTAGTGCGTCACGGAAGTAACTAACTTCCCGAAATGGGAACCCGACTGCATGCGCCGCAAGGCTTCCGCAGCTTGTCTGAAGCTAAGCACCTCATCCACCACAGGTTTCAATTTTTGCTGCAGGAAGGCTCGGTTCATCTTCTCAAAATCTGCGCGGGAGCCCACGTAAATCCCGCAGAGATGAACCTGCCTGTGCAACAGTAACGGAATTTGTATCCCTTCGGAACTTTCGCTCAGGACGCCAATCTGCGCCACGACGCCGCCGATGCGGACGGCGCGCAGCGAGCGGGAAAACGTTCCCGCGCCGCCGACTTCGACGATGCGATCCGCGCCGCGTCCGGCGGTCTGTTCCAGCACCCATGTATCCCATTCAGGATGCACGCGATAGTTCACACCGGCGTCGAGACCGAGAGCATGCGCGCGTTCCAGCTTGGCGTCGCTGCTCGAGGTTCCGAGCACTCGCGCGCCCATCGTTTTCGCCAGCTGGAGTGCGAAAATGGACACTCCACCGGTGCCTTGTACCACGACGGTGTCGCCGGCTTTGATACTGCGGGGGCGGGTGAGGGCGTTCCAGGCGGTGACTGCGGCGCAGGGCAGGGTGGCAGCCTCTTCCCAGGACAGAAATTCGGGAAATCGGACGACTCCGTCCTCCCGGAGGACGACCATTTCCGCCAGCACGCCGTCGATGTCGCCGCCGAGCGCGCCGCGAATTTTCGCTGCGTCGGGTTCGCCGTCGATCCAGTTCTGCATGAAGATGCCGCAGACGCGATCGCCGACCTGGACGCGCGTGACGCCTTCGCCGACGGCCACAACTTCGCCGGCGCCGTCGGAACAGGGGATGCGCGGCAGATGCATCTTCGGGTTGTACTTTCCGAGGACCACCATCAGGTCCCGATAATTCCAGGAAACGGCGTGGACGCGCACGAGCACCTCGCCGTGGCGCGGCTGCGGATCCGCGAGCTCGATCAGCTCCAGCTTGTCGACGCCAAAGGCAGGAAGCCTCCAGGCTTTCATGGCCACACCTCGCGGGAAAGTTCTGTTTCAATAAAGATGCCACCAGCGGCGCGCAACGATCCAGCATTGCCCAAACTCTCCAAAGTCGCCCAGGTTCTGCGCTCGCCCTATCTGGCGCGTGTGCTGGCGCGGCATCGCGTGCTGGCCGGCGTGGAACATCGCAGCGTGCTGGCGGCGGAGCTGGCGACGGTCGTCGACGTGGGCGCCAATCGTGGGCAGTTTGCGCTGGCGGTGCGCGAGTGGGCTCCGCGGGCGCGCGTTTTCTCGTTCGAACCGCTGCCCGGACCCGCCGCGCTGTTCCGGCGTGTTTTCGCGGGCGATTCCCAGGTGACGCTGCATGAGGCCGCGCTGGGCCCCGAGCGCACGACGCTGACGATGCACGTGTCGGGACGGGACGACTCGTCGTCGCTGCTGCCGATTGCTGCGCAGTCGGCGCTTTTTCCGGGAACGGGGGAAGTGGGTTTGCTGGAGGTGCCGGTGGCGCGGCTGGCGGATTTTTTGCAGGCCGCCGACCTGCAGCCGCCCGCGCTGCTGAAGCTCGACGTGCAGGGCTTCGAATACGACGCGCTGCTGGGCTGCGCTTCCCTGCTCTCGTGTTTTCGGTGGATTTACTGCGAGTGCTCGTTCGTGGAACTTTACACGGGACAGAAACTCGCGCCGGCAGTGATTGGGCTGCTGGCCGAGCACGAATTCCAGCTCTCGGGCGTTCACAACCCTTCCTACGACGGGGCGGGCCGGACGATCCAGGCGGACCTGCTGTTTTTGCGGGCCGGCTGAGGGGGTTTCAGGTGAAGCCGGGGGGCCGTCTGCACCTTCCTGTTGCTGTGTCCCGTAACCTGGCCGCGATACCCTGTTGCTATGGCCCGGGGATGGGAGAGCAAATCGGTCGAAGAACAGGTGGAACAGCAACGCACCGCTGAGCCGGCGAGGTCCGGCCAACCGACGGCGGAGGAGGCTGCAGCGCGGGCCGCGCGGGCCCGGCAGCGTGAGGCTCTGGAGCTGCAGCGCGAGCGGATTCTGGACGAGCGCACGTCGAGCCCGATCCGCCGCAAGGCGCTGCAAGCGGCGCTGGCGGAGATCGAGGCGAAGCTCGCGGCCCTGTAGCGTCGGCCAGGCTTCGTCCGCTCCGCGCAGCCGGGACCTTCCCGGTTCCGGTCTCCTGCTATACCCTATCCGCAATCCGCGGAGACCCTGCGCCTATGCCCTGGTACGACTACATCGCTTGTTTCTTTGCCGGGATGTTCTTCGCCAACGTCGTTCCACACTTCGTGCATGGCATTTCCGGCGATCCATTTCCAACGCCCTTCGCGAAGCCTCCGGGCAAAGGACTGTCCTCGCCGACGGTGAACGTTCTCTGGGCGCTGCTGAATCTGGCGATCGGCTGGCTGCTGTTCCGGGCCGGCCATGTCTCTGCGGGGAACGTCGCATCGCTGCTGATCTTCTTCGCGGGCATCGCGGCCATCAGCGTGATGATGAGCCACAGTTTTCAGAACAAGCACACGCGCTAGCGCCTGGTTTTTCTCCTGCGGGCTGCGGGATCGGGCGCTGAGCACCCGCCGGCTTTTACAACACGGCTCGGTCGACTCGATAAGATGGTTGTGACATGACCAACAGCCAGCTGGGCTTTGCTACGCGCGCCATCCACGACGGCCAGGCACCGGATCCCCGGACCGGAGCCGTCAATGTTCCGCTCTATCTGACCTCCACGTATGAGCTGCAGGGCATCGAGGAACACCGCGGCTGGGAATACTCGCGGGTCTCGAACCCCACGCGCGACGCGCTGGAAGCGAACCTGGCCTCGCTGGAAGGCGGCACGAGCGGTCACGCCTTCGGCAGCGGCATGGCGGCGATTGCGGCGCTGGTGACGATGCTCAAGGTGGGCGACCACGTCATCTGCGGCGACAACGTCTACGGCGGGACGACGCGGCTGTTCAGCCAGGTGATTCCGCATCACGGCATCGAGTTCAGCTGGGTGGATACGTCGAACCCGGAGAATGTATGCCGCGCGATCCGGCCGACGACGCGGCTAGTGCACATCGAGACGCCGACCAACCCGCTGATGACGCTGACGGATATTCGCGCGGTGGCGAATATCTGCCACGAGCACGGGATCCCGATGAGCGTGGACAACACGTTCATGTCGCCGTATTTCCAGCGGCCGATCGAGCTGGGCGCGGATGTGGTGATGCACTCGACGACGAAATTTCTGAACGGGCATTCCGATGGCCTGGGCGGCATCCTCGTCACCACGCGCCCCGACCTGGCGGAGCAGTTTCGCTTCGTGCAGAAGTGCACGGGGGGGATTCTCTCGCCGTTCGAGAGCTGGCTGATCCTGCGCGGCGTGAAGACGCTGGCGGTGCGCATGCGACAGCATGATGCAAACGGCCGGGCGGTGGCGGAGTTCCTCTCAAAACATCCGAAGGTGAGCCGGGTTTTGTATCCCGGGCTCGCTTCGCATCCGCAGCACGAGCTGGCCAAGCGGCAGATGACGGGCTTCGGGTCGATGATCGCTTTTGAGGTGGGCTCGCGCGCTAACGCCGACAAAATTCTGCGCAGCGTGGGCGTCATCACCAACGGCGAGTCGCTGGGGGGCGTGGAATCGCTGATTTCGCACTCGGCGACGACGACGCATGCGTCGCTGACCGAGGAGGAGCGGGAGCGGATCGGGATCACGCAGGGGATGGTGCGCATCTCGGTGGGGATCGAGGATGCGGCGGACATCCTCGGCGATCTCGATCAGGCTCTGGCGAAGCTGTGAAGCGGGGGGCGATGATGCTGCTGCTGGCGGCCGCGCTCAGCAGCAACGCGCGAACGGCGCCGGGGCCGGCCTACCGGTATATTCGCGCTGGAGCGGCGCACGATGTCGCGGTGCATCCGCGCGCCGGCTACGCGCTGATGGGGGGCGGAACCGATCTCGACGAGGCGTTCCGCTGGTTGTGCGAGCGCGCGGACGGCGGCGATTTTCTCGTGCTCCGCGCGGCGGGAACGGACGCCTACAACCCGTATCTGGAGAAGCTATGCCATCTCAACTCGGTGGCGACGCTGATCACGACGGACCGCGCCGCGTCTTTGCATCCGTTTGTCATCGGGACCATTGCTCATGCGTCGGCGATTTTCATCGCGGGCGGCGATCAGGCGCGGTATATCAACGACTGGGCGGGAACGCCGGTGGAAGCGGCTTTGCGCGATGCGGTGCGGCGCGGCGTGCCGGTGGGCGGAACCAGCGCGGGGCTGGCGGTGCTCGGCCAGTTCATCTACTCCGCGCAGAACGACCCGCCGGACGGCCCCGACCTGACTTCCGAAGCAGCGCTCATGAACCCTTTCAACCGGCAAGTTGTGATCGCGCGCGACCTGCTCGGCATCCCCGTCCTGCGCGATGTCATTACCGACTCGCACTTTGACACGCGCAACCGTCAGGGGCGCCTGCTGGTCTTCATGGCAAGGATCCTCGCCTCCGGTCAGACGAAGACGATTCGCGCCATTGGAGTCGATGAGCGGGTCGCGGTGCTGGTGGATCCCGATGGCCACGCCCGGGTGGTGGGAAAAGCCGGCGGCGAAGCCGATTTTTACGAGGCGTCCGGCAGGCCGCAGCAATGCGAACCGGGGAAACCGGTCATCTTTGAGCCCATTGTGAGAATCAGCGTGCCAACCGGCAAGGCGTTCAACCTTCACTCCTGGCAATTCAATGGCCCGGTATGGACCATCAAGGTCGATGGAAAATCCGTTGGCGGAATCCTCAGCGGCCTCTCCTCCGCGCAATAAGAAAAGGCAGGCTCGATGCCGAACCTGCCTTGTAATCAACGATCACTCCGCCAGCGGTTTTCTCCAGGGGCTCATGGATTCACTTTAGACGAGCGCCTCGAGGCCGTGCTTTTCGACGACGGACAGAAGCTTCAGTGCCATCCCACTCGGTTGCTTTGCCCCGGTCTCCCACTTTTCAACCGTCGATTCGCTGGTGTTGAGGTAACGAGCGAACACTGGCTGGCTGATACGAAGCCGCAGGCGAAGCTTGCGGATCTGTGCAGGCTTCAATGCTGGTGGCGTCCGGAGGCACGAATCATCGAACTGTCGCATGGTTGTCTTGTCAATCGCCCCGACCCTACGCAGGGCGGATGCGGACGCATGGATCGCCTCGAACGCCTCACTCCTGAATTTACGTTTGGTTGTCATTGCAAATCTCCATCCAGTCCTCGTTCCGAAGCAGTTGACTCACCTGATGAGTTGTCAGGCCAGCGTACGCTCGAGCGAGTTTTCTGAACTCGACCAGCTCATCGTCCTCAATATTCGCCCGATCCTGCTTGGCGAACAGATACTCATAAACCCAGAAATGCCTGGTTCTGGTCAGGATGATCGAGCGGTACTGATTCTTTCTCAGCCGTTTCTTAAATACGCCACCGCCCAGATCATCCGCCTGTCCCGCGATTACCTGCAGAATTGCAGTACAAAGCTCTTCATCGCTGATGTGCGCCTTCCGAGCTGCCCTGGTGAACCACGCAGTCCTGAACGTACGATTTCGCTGGGCTTCCGGCATGGTTCGCCCCTGACTAAGTGTAGCACCAAGTGCTACTCATGAAAAACATTGCACAGGGAAGGTCCAACAGCAAAAGGCAGGCTCGATTCCGAACCTGCCTTGTAATCGCTACCCGCTCCCGGCGACCGGCTGCGCTACTGATGCGGCCTCTGTTCGGGCTGCTGGACGTTGAGCACGCCAGGCTCGAGCCCATTGGGCGCTTCTTCCTTCAGCTCGGGCAGCGGGCCCTCCAGCGCGATCTTCAGAACTTCGTCCATGGTGTCGACGAAGTGCAGCTGCATGGCGCTCTTCAGGTTGTCGGGGATGTCGGGGAGATCCTTGCGGTTGTCTTCGGGGAGGATGGCCTCGAAGATGCCGGCGCGATGCGCGGCGAGCAGCTTTTCCTTAAGGCCGCCGATAGCGAGCACTTTGCCGCGGAGGGTGACTTCGCCGGTCATGGCGAGATCGCGGCGCACGGGAATCTTTGCCAGGGCGCTGGCCAGCGCTGTCGCCAGCGTAATGCCGGCCGATGGTCCGTCCTTGGGGATGGCGCCTTCGGGGACGTGGATGTGGATGTCGACGTTGCGATAGAAATCGCGGGGCAGGCCGAGATGATGGGCGCGGCTGCGCACGTAGGAGAGCGCGGCCTGCGCCGACTCCTGCATGACGTCGCCGAGCTGGCCGGTAGTGGTGAGTTTGCCCTTGCCGTCGAGGACCTGGACTTCGGTCTGGAGGATGCTGCCGCCGACTTCGGTCCAGGCGAGACCGTTGACGAGGCCGACTTCGCTCTTCTCGTGCACCGAGGAGTCGCGGAATTTCGGAACGCCCAGGAATTCCGCCAGGTTCTCGGGGGTGATGGTTTCCCTGTGCTTCGCGCCGCTCTTCACCACGCGCCGCGCGACCTTGCGGCAGACGTTGCCGATTTCGCGCTCGAGGTTGCGCACCCCGGCCTCGCGCGTATAGCTGCGGATCATTTCGGTGATGGCTGTGTCGGTGAAGGCGAGGTTCTTCTCGGTCAGGCCGGTGTTGTCGCGCTGCTTTTTCAGCAGATACTGCTTCGCGATTTCGAGCTTTTCCGCTTCGGTGTAACCGTGCAGGCGGAGGATCTCCATGCGGTCCTGCAGGGCGGCGGGGATGGTGTGGAGGACGTTGGCCGTGGCGACGAAGAGGACCTGGGAGAGGTCGTACTCGACGTCGAGATAGTGATCCTGGAAGCTGTGGTTCTGCTCGGGATCGAGGACTTCGAGGAGCGCGGAAGCCGGATCGCCGCGGAAGTCGGAGGCCATCTTGTCGACTTCGTCGAGCATGAAGACGGGGTTGCGCGTGCCGGCTTTCTTCATCGACTGGATGATCTGCCCGGGGAGCGCGCCGATGTAGGTGCGGCGGTGGCCGCGAATCTCGGCTTCGTCGCGCACGCCGCCCAGCGACATGCGCACGAACTTGCGGCCGGTGGCCTTGGCGATGGACATGCCCAGCGAGGTTTTGCCGACGCCGGGAGGCCCGACGAAGCAGAGGATGGAGCCTTTGGGATTCTTGACGAGCTGGCGCACGGCGAGGAATTCGAGGATGCGCTCCTTGATTTTTTCGAGGCCGTAGTGGTCGGCGTTGAGCACCTTTTCGGCGTGGTCGATGCTGCGGGTTTCCTTGGATTTCTTTTTCCAGGGCACGGCCAGCAGCCAGTCGAGATAGTTGCGGGAGACGGTGGACTCGGCCGACATGGGGGGCATGGCCTCGAGCTTCTTCAGCTCCTGGGTAGCCTTTTCGAAGACGTCCTTGGGCATGCCGGCGGTTTCGATTTTCTTCTTCAGCTCGTCGAACTCGCTTTTCTCGCCGCGGCCGAGCTCCTTCTGGATGGCCTTGATCTTTTCGTTGAGGTAGTACTCTTTCTGGGCGCGCTCCATCTGGCGCTTGACGCGGGACTGGATGCTGCGGTCCATATTGAGTTTTTCGATTTCGATGTCGAGGACGTCGGCGATCTTGAGCAGGCGCTCGGGGAGGTCGAAGATGTCGAGCAGTTCCTGCTTGTCGGGCACTTCGAGCTGCAGATTGGCGGCGATGGTGTCGGCCAGTTTGGAGGGCTCGTCGGTGCGAATCGAGGAAGCAACGGTTTCGACATTGAGCGACTGCTGCAGCTTGACGTATTGCTCGAAGAGGGAGGTCACGCGCTGGACCAGCTGCTCGACCTGAGGGGTGATTTCGGGGAGCGGTTTGGCGACCTTGACCGTGGCAACAAAGAACCCATCGGAATCGCTGATCTCGACGGCGCGGGCGCGTTCGACGCCTTCGACGAGGACCTTGATGTTGCCGTCAGGCATGCGGACGCTCTGCACGATGTTGCCCACGGTGCCGACCTGGTAAATCTCGTCCGGCCGCGGCTCATCGACGCGGGCGTCGTGCTGGGTGGCGAGGAAGATTTTGCGTTCGCCGTTCAGCGCCTCTTCCAGAGCGCGCACGCTCGACTCGCGGCCCACGACGAAGGGGGTCATCATGTGAGGAAAGATCACCATGTCCCGAATGGGCATCATGGGGAACTTGCGGAGTTCGTTTCGTTCCCGGCTTTCTTTCGAGGACTGGCTCACGGGAGTTCCTTTCGGGGGCTGGGGCCTTCGGACGATTGTAGCGGGTCGTACTCTTAAGAGAAGAGTAACCCATGTTGCGCAGGGCGGAGCAGGCCTCCGCCTCTTTTAGCGTTACGAGGGAGTCCGATCAGACACGAAAAAGGAAAGATCGTGCCGAAAGAGCTGCCTGGCCGGGGCAGCGTAACGATACGTTCAAATCATCCGGTCCCGTGAACGGAAACGGAACAGCGGGAAGAGCGCCGGGCTCTGCGCTTTAACTGGCCTTATCCATCAGGAGCATGGAGAGGTTGCGGTTTCTGACCATCTCCGCCTGGATCTCCATTTCCTTGACTTTCTTGTTGCTGGGCAGGTGATACATGAGGTCGAGCATGAGTTCTTCGAGGATCATGCGAAGGCCGCGGGCTCCCACCTTGCGCAAGAGAGCCTCCTGAGCGACGGCTTTGGTCGCGTCCTCGCTGAAGGTGAGGCGGACGCCTTCGTAATCGAAGAGCTTCTGGTACTGCTTGAGGATAGCGTTGCGGGGCTTGGTGAGGATTTCCACCAGCGCCACTTCATCGAGCTCGTCGAGAACGCCGATGACCGGCAGGCGGCCGACAAATTCGGGGATGAGCCCGAAGCGGATCAGGTCCTGGGGTTCGGCCTGGCGCAGCAGCTCCGTGTCGCGCTGAGGATGAATCGGAGCACCGTTGGGATCCTGCTGTTCTTTCTCGGCGATGGCCTTGAAGCCGAGGGCCTTCTTGCCGATGCGGCGCCCGACGACGCGTTCGAGGCCGACGAAAGCACCGCCGCAGATGAAGAGGATGTTCGTCGTATCGACGGGGGTGAATTCCTGGTGGGGATGCTTGCGGCCGCCCTGCGGGGGGACGTTGGCGACGGTGCCCTCGAGAATCTTGAGCAGGGCCTGCTGCACACCTTCGCCGGAGACGTCGCGGGTGATGGAGGGGTTCTCGTCCTTGCGGCCGATCTTGTCGATTTCGTCGATATAGATGATGCCGGTCTGGGCGCGGGCGACGTCGCCGTCGGCGGCCTGGAGGAGTTTGAGGATGATGTTTTCGACGTCCTCGCCGACGTAGCCGGCCTCGGTGAGGGTGGTGGCGTCGACGATGGCGAAGGGCACGTCGAGCATCTTGGCGAGGGTGTGGGCGAGCAGGGTTTTGCCGCTGCCGGTGGGACCGACGAGGAGGATGTTCGATTTGGACAGCTCCACGTCGGCGCCGCGGGTGCGGTTCATCTGGACGCGCTTGTAGTGGTTGTAGACGGCGACGGCCAGCTTCTTCTTGGTCTGGTCCTGGCCGATGACGTACTCGTCAAGAAAAGCCTTGACCTCGAGGGGTTTGGGCAGGTGGGTGGGCGCGGCGCCGGTGGAGGCCTCAGTGCGATCGTCTTCGAGGATGGAGTTGCAGACGGCGACGCACTCGTCGCAGATGTAGGCACGAGGGTAATCGCTGGGCGACGAAATCAGTTTGGCAACGGCGTCCTGCGATTTATGGCAGAACGAACAGCGTAAGGCTTCATCCGGTCCCGTACGTGTTTTCATCTTCCGGCTACTCCTCTACCTCAAAGGTCTCAGCACAAGGCTACGAACTGGTGGTGGGCCGGGGGCGATCGATGATTTCGTCGATGATGCCGTACTCTTTCGCCTGCGGCGCGTTCATGATGAAATCCCGTTCCACGTCTCGTTCGATTTTCTCGAGACTCTGGCCGGTGTGTTTCGCCATGAGTTTGTTGGTGATTTCGCGGATGCGAATGATTTCGCGCGCGTGGATGTCGATGTCGGTGGCCTGCCCGGCGAGACCGCCCATGGAAGGCTGGTGGATGAGGATGCGCGAGTTAGGCAGAGCGAAGCGCTTGCCTCTGGTGCCGGCCATGAGCAGAAACGCGCCCATGCTGGCGGCCTGGCCGATGCAGTAGGTGACCACATCGTTGCGGATGAACTGCATGGTGTCGTAAATGGCGAGTCCGGCAGTAATGGAGCCGCCGGGGGAATTGATGTACAGCTGGATATCTTTCTCCGGGTCTTCTCCGGAGAGGAAGAGTAACTGGGCGATCACCAGGTTCGCAATCTGATCGTCGATGGGAGTACCGAGAAAGATAATGTTGTCGCGGAGCAGACGGGAATAGATGTCATAAGCCCGCTCGCCGCGGCTCGTCTGCTCGATGACCATGGGTACCAACGCCATAGTTCTTCTCTGCTCTCAGTTCTGAGGCTTTTCCGCCTCATGGTCAGTGACAGGAATCACTCCGCGCCCGATTGCGCGCCTCAGGACAGCCGTTCCACCAGCAAACTCCCTGTTTTTTCCCGCCTCAGTTGTTCGCGGATTCGAGCCAGTCCCTCATCCTTATTGAGCCGATCCCGAAGAGTTTCCAGCGGTTCCCGCGTTTGCAATGAGATTACCTGAAGCTCGCGCTCCACTTCCTCATCACTGACCTGAATGTTTTCCACATCGGCGATGCGATCCAGTACCAACGTGCCTTTCACCTCATTCACAGCCGACTCCCGCTGGGCTTCGCGCAGCCGATCGAAGTCCAGCCGGCGCATATCCTCGGTGCGCATGCCCTGGGCGGCCAGCGCCCTGAGGCCGCGTTCCAGGCGGGCATCGATCTGGCTCTGCACCAGCGACTCCGGTACGGAGAACGGAAACTTCTCGACCAGCGCATCTACCAGCCGATTTCGCGTGTCGGCCAAGATTCTGTTTTTCTTGTCAGCTGCGAGATGTTCTCTCAACTTCTGCCTGAAGTCTTCGAGGCTCTCGTATTTACCCAGCTCTTTGGCAAAGTCGTCGTTGAGTTCGGGCAGAACGCGCTTCTGGATGCCCTTGACCTCAACTTTGTACGCCACCGTTTTACCCGCAAGACGCTTCTGCCCGAAATCCCCCGGATAGGTCACTTCGAACTTCAGCTCCTGTCCAGGTCTGGAGCCGCGCAGGGCATCGGTGAAAGCGGGCACGGTGTCCTTGCCGCCGATCTCGACGGAAACGTCCTTGCCCTCGATGGGCTGGGCGGTTGGCGAGGCTGATTCCTCTGCTTCGGAATTGCCGGCCGTTTCGGAGTCCAGTTCGCCGGTAAAGCTGATCAGGGCCCAGTCGCCGTCGGCCAGGCCGCGGTCTTCGGTGATGGTTTCGAGTTTGCCGTGTCCGTCACGGATGTGCTCGAGCTCGGTGTCGAACTCGGCGTCGGTGAGATCGGTCGAGGGCTTGTCGACCCTGACGTCGCCGAAGCCGTCGACGGAGAACTCGGGCAGGACTTCAAAGACGGCTTTGAAGTGGAGGGGTTTGCCATCCTCGAGATTGAGTTGGGTGACCTGGGGCTGCGAAACCGGACGGAGAGCTTTGGCGGCGATGGCAGCCCGAAAATGCTGGGGCACGACCGCCTCGACGACATCTTCACGCAGCGCACCGGCAAAGCGGGAACGCAGCACGCTCTCCGGCACCTTGCCGGGACGAAAGCCGGGAATGCGGGCCATCTTCTGGTAGCGCTTGAGAACGGTGCGGAAGGCCTTGCTGACTTCGTCGGCGGGCACATCGACGTCGACCTCGCGCGCGCACTCGGGATTCAGCGTGGGCTGCGCAGGGGCTTCGTGGGTGTGTCCTTCATGATCGTGTTCGTGGGTGAGTTCCGTGGGCTCGTTTTCCGCCGTGGCGGCGGGATGGAGATCGGTGGTTTCAGCTGTCAAGGTGTGCCTTCCGGAGCCGGAATCCCGCTGCGGTGCTGGCCATGGATGACTGCGCAGGCCGGGAGGGATGCGGCGAAATTATTCGATCGATGCGTCCCGCCGCCCGGTTGGCGTGCGCGGGAAGAATGCGCTGATCTCTCTTCTGTCTATGGTACGGATGCGGCGGATTTCCGGCAAACGGGGACGCCGAACACCAGTCCGGCGGTAACCGCGTGCATTAGGCTGGAGAGCCATGAGTATTCGAACCCTGTCGACCCGCGAGGTTTACCGCAATCCCTGGATTCGTCTGCGCGAAGACGAGATCGAGCGCAGCAACGGCGCGCGCGGCCTTTACGGCGTGGTCGAGAGGGACGACGGGGCCATCATTCTTCCCATCGAGGGCGAGACGATTTACCTGGTCGAACAGTTTCGCTACACGATCCAGCAGCGCGCGCTCGAACTGCCCCAGGGCGGATGGGAGCGATCGGACGTGGACCCGGAGGAACTGGCGCGCGGCGAACTGCGCGAGGAGACCGGGCTGCGGGCAGTGAAGGTGACGCGTCTGGGCGAATTCTGGATCGCCTACGGTTTCGTGCGGCAGAGGGAGCATGTGTATCTGGCGACCGGCCTTACGCCGGGGAGCACCGATCCCGATCCGGAGGAACACGACCTGGTGGTGCGGCCCGTGACGATCGGCGCATTCGAGGAGATGCTCCTGGATGGAACGATTCGCGACGACTGCACGCTTGCAGCGTGGGGATTGTATCGGCTGTGGAAGGAGCGGCAGCAGGACTGAGAGCGGCCTGGCGGGGAAAGTTCTGTGACGGGCGGGCAGGCTTTCTGTTGCTTTCCCAGTGGAGGTTGTGGCATTGTCCTGTTGGAAACCCAAAGGACGCGGGGAGATGCCGGAAGGGAGGCCAGCGATGAGAGGATTGCGGCGGCTCTTCGTACGCCTGCACAACTTCGCTACGGGGCGGCGCGGCGACGCCCGGCTTCGGGAAGAGATGGAGCATCACCTCGCATTGCAGGCCGAAGAGAACGTGCGCGCGGGTCTGTCTCCCGCCGAAGCGCGGCGGCAGGCGGCGCTGAAGTTCGGGGGCCATGGCACGATCCGCGAGCAGTATCGCGCCGAAGAGGGACTTCCCTTCCTCCAGGTGCTGCTGCAGGACGCGCTGTACGCCGTGCGCCGGCTCTCGAAGGCTCCGGGGTTCGCCGCCGTGGTGGTGCTGACGCTGGCGCTGGGCATCGGGGCCAACGCCGCGATCTTCTCGGTGGTGCAGGCGATTCTCCTGCGCCCGCTCGCCTACGATCAGCCGAACCGGCTGGTGAATATCGGCGAGGACAATGCGAGGGCGGGCGTCCTGGGCGCGGGCATGTCGTGGCCATCGTTCCTTGCGCTGGAACAGAAGCACGACATCTTCAGCTCGGTTTGCGGTCTGGCTTTCCACGCTCTCACGCTGACCGGCCACGGCGACCCGGCGGACGTGAGCACAATCGCGGTCACGCCGGGATTCTTCTCGGTCCTCTCCACGAAGCCCCTGGTGGGGCGTGCGCTCGCCGATGACGATGGCCGCGAAGGCGCTGCCCCGGTCGCGGTGCTGAGTGAGGCACTTTGGCGGAGCCGCTTCGGCGGCGATCCGCGCGTTCCCGGCACAGCGATTGAGCTGGACCAGCGCGCGTACACGGTGGTCGGCGTCATGCCCGCCAGCTTCAGGACGCCGTTTTCGAGCCAGACGGAACAGGTGTGGATCCCGCTGCTGCAGGATCCGCTGTTCAGCAAGTGGACGACGCGTCCGCCGCAGATCCACTGGATGCCGATCATCGCACGGCTGCAACCGGGCGTTTCCCTCGATCGAGCCCAGGCGGCGCTCGCTGCGTTCAGTGCGGGGAATGCGGGGCAGGACCCTGTCGAGCGCGGGTGGACAGCCAGGGCGCAGCCGCTGCAGCAGGTTCTTGTTGGCGATCTGAAAGCACCGCTGCTCCTGCTGCTGGGGGCTGTGGGGCTGGTGCTGGCGATCGCCTGCGCCAACATCGCGAACCTGCTCCTCGCGCAGGCCACGGCGCGGTCGAAAGAGATCGCCGTGCGTATCGCGCTGGGGGCAAGCCGCGGCCGGATCGCGCGGCAGCTGCTCACGGAGAATGCGCTGCTCGGATTGCTGGGAGGTGCGGCAGGGGCGCTGCTGGCGTGGCGGGCGGTACCGGCGCTGGCGTTGCTGCTGCCAGAGGGGTTGCAGCGGCTGCACTCGATTCGTGTCAACACCCCGGTTCTGCTGTTTGCGCTGGGGCTGTCGATTGCGTCAAGCCTGGCCTTTGGACTGGCGCCGGTGCTGTTCGCGGGGCGCTCCGATCCGCAGACCACGTTGCGGGAAGGCGGCGGAGCGGGAGAAAGCAAACGGGCACGGCGGGCGCGGAGCCTGCTGGCCGCCGGAGAAATCGCGCTGGCGACGATTGTACTGGCCGGCGCCGGACTGCTGCTGCGCAGCTTCGCACGGCTGCTTTCGGTGGGGCCGGGATTCGCGACGGATCATGTGGTGAAAGCGGAAATCTCCCTGCCCCGCTTTCAATACACGAAGGCGGAACAATGGACCGCGTTTGCGAATCAGTTGCTGATGCAGCTGCAGGCCAGGCCGGGAATGCGCGACTCAGCTGTCGCTGCGCCTCTGCCGATTCTCGACGACGCCGTCACCCTGCCTTTTTCCATCGTGGGCAATCCGCCGCCGGCCCGGGGAGCGGCGCCAACGGCCGACTACGTTGCCGCCACACCGCAGTATTTCGGCGTGATGGGGATCGCGCTGGTGCGGGGCAGGCTGTTCAGTGCAGATGACGCGGCTTCCATGCCGCCGGTTGCGGTGATCAGCGAGGCCCTGGCGAAGCGGTATTTTCCACATCAGGATCCGCTGGGACGGCACATGATGTTCGGATTTCCGCCGCACGGCGATGTATCCCGGGAGATCGTGGGAGTGGTGGCGGATGTGCATGATGTATCGCTCGCCGAGGCTCCCGGCCCGCTGCTGTACGTCCCGTTTGCGCAGGCGCCCTTCTGGGGCGGCGAGGTGGTGGTGCGCGGCAGTCTGAGCACCGCCGCTGTGGCGGATGCCATCCGGGCCGAGACGCATCGCATCGACCGCAACCTGCCCGTCACGCAGATCGAATCGTTTCCCGAGGCGATCCACAGCTCGCTGGCGTGGCCGCGTTTTCGCACGCTGCTGGTCGGAGGGTTCGGCGGAATGGCGCTGCTGCTGGCGGCGATCGGGGTCTACGGCGTCGTCTCGTTTTCCGTTTCGCGGCGCACGCGGGAGATCGGCATTCGGGTGGCGATGGGCGCTTCGCCGGCGACGGTGCGAAGGCTGGTGCTGCGGGAATCGGGGATGCTGGCCGTGCTGGGACTCGCAGTGGGCATCCCGGCAGCGCTGGGGCTGACGCGTCTCTTCGCGGCGATGCTGTTCGGCATTGCGCCGGACGATCCGCTCACCTTTGCCGCGGTCGCGCTGCTGCTGGCCGGGGTGACGCTGGCGGCGGCCTATTTGCCGGCGCGCCACGCCGCCAGGACGGATCCGACGGAAGCGCTGCGCAGCCAGTAGGCGCGGATCAGGCGCCGGCGCGACGGCCCGCAACCGCCTTCTGGTTTCCGACGCAGACGCAATTCCTGCCCATGCGCTTGGCGTGGTAGAGGGCCTCGTCGGCCAGGTGGATCAGATCTTCGGGAGACATGGAGCCGTCGTAAGCGGCGACGCCGAGGCTGCAGGTGACCGCGAGCGGACCAGAACCGGTGGGCATGGGTTTACCCGCGATGGCGCGACGGAAGTATTCGGCGCGCTGAACACCGTTCTGCGGAGAACAGCTGGGCAGAACAATGAGGAATTCTTCGCCGCCATAGCGGCCGGCCATATCGTAGGGACGCATGGCGTCGACCAGGCGACCGGCAGCTTCGCGGAGGACGTCGTCGCCGGTGAGATGGCCGAAGGTATCGTTGATGCGCTTGAAGTGGTCGAGGTCGATCATGACGAGGGTGATGGGGAAATGGTCGCGCTGGGCGCGGCACATTTCTTTGTCGAGCATGGAGAGGATGGCGCGGCGATTCCACAGGCCGGTGAGGCTGTCGCGCAGGGCCTGCTCCTTGAGCGCAACCTCGGCGTCGGCGGCAGTTTTAGTGGCCAGGGTGAGCTCGGCCTTGGTCTGGCTGACGCGCTCCTGCAGCTTCTGGACATGGCGCGCGAGGCCCTTCACGCGCAGGCGGTGCAGAGCGAGAACGAGAAGCAGCAGGCAGAGAATGCACAGGCCGCGGAACCAACCCGTCTGCCAGTAGACGGGGACGACGACGATCGGGATACTCTCCACGATCGAGGCGCGCGAACTGCCGCTCTCCGCCAGCTGGAAGTCCAGTTCATAGCGGCCGGGCTCGAGGCGGCTGTAGGAGACGAGGCCGTCTTTGCCTGCTTCTTTCCATGCGTTATCGGAGCCGAGGAGACGGTAGAGGAGATGGTCGGAGGCGCCGAGAGGGGTGAACTGAATCTCGAGGTCGCCCTTTCCTGGTCCGGCGACGACACCACGCTCGATGGAGAGAACTCTCCCGTTGAAGCGCACCTGCTCGATGAGGGAGCGGGAGCGCGAGTCCGCGTCGTACCAGGCGGGATGGACGCCGGAAGGATGAGCGGCGGCGACGAGCCAGAGGGGGCGGTCGAGTTGCTGGGCTCCGGGCTGGCCGGCAGCGAGAGCGAACGGCGCGAAGAGGAGACTCAGCAGGAGGAATCCGAAAGGGGCGCGAAATCGCGAGATCCGGCGGGGCCCGAGGCAGGCCGCCGGGGCTCCGGAGGGCGCGCACAATTCTGTTTTCCAACTGGTCCGGCGCGGGGCAGCGACGGGCCGCACATATCCAGGCAGCATAGAAGTTGTATCAGTACTGGTGACGTTTAACGCTGGTGACGTTTCATCTTCTGTGCGGTTTGTGGCCGGGTCAGGCAGCTTCAACGTCCCGGCTGCATCTGCAATGACCGTAGTCACCCACAACCGCGTTCACATCCACGGCTGTTTTTCTGGAGCCATCATGGACGATCGGGCCAGCGCTCGCCATACCACTTAAGATCATGGGTCTAACGCATCAGAAAGCGATCGGTGCGCGCAACGGTAACGCAGCGTGACCGCAGTGTAGGGGGGATCCACAGAACGCGAGAACGCAGGACGCTGGCGCAGGCAAAGGAGGGCGGGGCCGCGTGGAAACGCGACCCTGCGCAGAGGCCTGAGAGGCCCCCTCAGAAGCTGAAACTGGCGCTCAAAAAGATGCTGCGATTGCCCGAGGTCGAGGGACCGAAGAAGCCTCCGGCGAGGGACTGCGACTTGTCGAAATAAGCGCCCGGCTCGCCCACCCCCTGGGACGGACCTGCGACGAGGCCGCCGTTGGGAGTGCCGAGGTTCTCGTGGTTGAGGATGTTGGTGGCCCAAACGCCGAGGTTGAGGGTGTAGCGGCGGCTGACGGCCGCATCCATGGGTCCAGGGCCGCCGCGGGAGCCGCTGAAGCCGCCGCCGCCGAGTCCGGGAGGCCCGCCACGAAAGTGGCCGCCACCGCCGGCGGCGTGCTCGCCTTCACCGAGTTTGGGACCGACACCGATGGTCTTGTTGAAACGCATGTTGAGGCTGACGTTGGAGGGGCCCGTGCCCACGCCGTAGGGGATGATCTTCTCGCTAGCGTTGTCAGCGCTGGCCCAGGGCTTGATGTCGAGGCAGCCAAAGCCGGGCGCGCTGATGTAGTTGGCGTTGGAGCCGTTGCACAGGGATGCGTCGCCATAGGTGGGGCGGGCGTTGAACTGATTGTTGCCGGTGAGGTCGGATCCGGTGGTGATGTTGAAGGGCGTGCCGGCGTTATAGACCACCATGGGCGAGGCGGACATCTTCCAGGGCAGGAAGAAGTTGCCGAGGAGAAAGACGCGGTTGGCGACATCGAAGGTGGTGCGGCCGAAGTCGAGGCCCGGAAAGCTGGAGACCGAAGGCACCGAGCCGATGCCGGAGGTGTCGCCTTTGGCGTCGCTGTAGGTGTAGTTGCTCATGAGGCTGAAGGTGCGGTAGTTGGCGCGGAGGGTGACCATGAGCTGATGCTCGCGATAGAAGCCGCCGGACTGGTACTGGAGGTTATTGGTGGCAGGCTCCGGGATCTGGTAGGAGGGATAAATACCGGCCTGGGCGTCGGCCAGAGGAAATAAGCCGGCCGCGCTGAGGTTATCGGTGAAGTACTGATGAATGCCCTGGGAGAAGACATAGGTAACGTTGCCGGTCATGAGTTTGGAGATCTGGCGGTCGACGCCGACGGCAGCCTCCATATCGTTGGCGGCCTTCATATTGGGGTCGATGGTGTAGCGGGTGGGGGCCGCGGGACCGCCGCCGGTGGAGCCGGAGGTGATCACGGTGGGAGCGTTGGGATTGAAGGCGATGGCGGCGTTCTCCGAGGTCTGGATGAAGGTCTGCTCGTTGACGCCGTTCTGGTGGATGGCGTTGACGATGAACGGGACCTGGGCGCCGAAGCCATTGGCTACGGTGAAGCGCTGGTAGAACCAGCCATATCCGGCGCGGACGACGGTTTTGGGTTGCTGCTTGCCGGAGGATCGGCCGAGCGCGTAGGCGATGGTCAGGCGCGGCGCCCAGTCATCTTTGTCGTGAATGCGGTTCTGCGTCTCCCAGCGGACGCCGTAGCTGAAGGTGAAGCGGGGGTTGACCTTCCAGTCGTCCTGATAGAAGAGGCCGGCGTCGAAGAGGACGGCGCGGGCGACGGGGTTCTGGATGTAGTTGTAACTGTACTGCTGTGGTTTGCAGGTAGCGGCGGGCGGGTTATCGAGGCAGCCGAGGAAATCATTGAGCGAAGCGAAGCTGTAGGAGCCGTTGCTGCCGCTGGTGCTGGAGTTGACGTCGTCGTAGGCACGGAGGCGGGCGCCGAAGTTGAGCGAGTGAGCGCCGAAGGCTCCGGAGAAGTAGTTCTGAAGCTCGAAGTCGTTCTCGTGATCCTGGACGGTCTGCGAATTGCTGCCGCCGTCAGTGAAGGACTGCTCGACGGTGAAGGAAGGCAGGGGCTGGCCGGCGGAGTTATAGGCGCCGGCGACATCGTTCTGGTTGTTGCGGATGCGGCGGTACTGGAAGCGAATGTCGTCGACGAGTTTGGGGCTCAGGACGAGGCTGTCGGAAAGCTGGAGGGTGTTCTCCTGCTGATTGGTATCGATGGCGGTGGAAGGGAGGCTGAGGGCATTGAGGCCGCCATTGGTGCTGACGCCGCGGTTGTACTCCCAGCGAACGGTGAGGGTGTTGGCTTTGCCCAGCTGGAGGTCGACGCGGGGGCTGAGGCTGAGGCGCGAGCCTGGGTTGCTGATGGCCTCGTTGACAGAAGTGCCGGTAGCGACCTGGCTGCCGTTGGATTCGGTGGTGAGGGCGACGGTGGAGGGATCGATGGCCTGAAGGATGGCTTCGTCCTGTTGTTTGCGGGTGAAGATGCTGAAGAAGTAGGAAGCGTTTTTGGAGATGGGGCCGCCAACGGAACCGTGGAGAAACCAGGAGTAATAGGCGGGCTCGGCTTTGTTCTGCAGGATGGGGTTCTGGGAATTGAAGGCGGAGTCGTTGCCGGCCATTTCGGCCTGGCCGTGGAGCTTGTCGGTGCCGGGCTTGGTGAAGATCTCGATGCGGCCGTAACCGAGGCGGTCATATTCCGCGGAGAAGGGATTTTGGTTGACGCGGATTTCACGGATGGAGGATTTGGGCGGAAGCTGGCCGCCGGTGAATCCATCGATGTAGATCTGGCCGCCGTTGGGTCCGGCGGCGGGACCGGCGAGGGCCTCGAGCTCGTTCTGCAGTTCATCGGGATCGTCGGAAAGGGCGTTGAGGTCGTTGCCCTTGATGACGATCGCGCTGGCGTTGGCGTCGGCGGCGGTACTGATGGTGGTGTTCTCGGCCTGCACCTCCACCTGTTGCTTCTGCACCTGAATCTCAAGCGCAGGGTTGAGAGTCTTTGTCTGGCCGGCGGTGACGACAATATTGGGAACGCGGAAGGTGGCGAATCCCTGGGCGGTAACCCAGACGGAGTAGGTTCCGGGAGGCAGGCCGTGCACGGCGTAAGCGCCGGAGGCGTCGGAGGTGGTTTTGCCGGCGGTTTTGCCGGCGGTGGTGAGGACCACCACGGTGGCTCCGGGAATGACGGCGCCGGAAGGATCGGCGACCTGGCCGCGGATGGTGCCCGCGCTTTGCGCAGGCGCGGACTGTGCGCCGCCGGGCGCGGCGCGGAGAGCGAGATCCTGAGCCGGGGCCGAAGGCGCAGCGACGAGCAGGAGCCCTGCGACGAGCGCGGCGAGGAGAGAGGCTGCCGGCCGCGCGCCGGGCACAGAGGAGGCCGGGGCCGAGGAGATCAGACACTTCAGGCGATGCAGATTTCTGTGAGTCAAAGTGGTTTTATCCTTCTTTTTCGAGTTGCCGCTTTTGAGTCGCCGCATCGGAGTCGTTGCTGCGGCGTTGCCGGGAACCGGCTGCTATCAGGAGAGACGCACAATCGGCGCGTCCGGTTCACATGGTCAGGAGCCCATTCGCCACTTTCTGTTGCGGGAGTTCCCTTCTCTCCGACGGGATGCTCCCTTGTCTTCTAAGGACCACCTTCTCCGCCGCTCTGATCGCCCTGGCCGCTGCCGCCGCCGAGCCCGCTCCATGCGGAGGAGAACATGCTCTGGCTGCCGGAAGCAGAGGCCTGGAGCATGGGCTCGACGCCGGCGAGGAGACGAATGGCGGTTGCCGATGCAGGATCGCCGGACGTGGCGACGATCATGACGGCATCGCCTTTATGCAGGTCGGAGACGTGAATCTGCGGGGAATGCTGCAGGACACGAGCGAAGGCGTTGCCGCCGCCGCCCTGGCCCTGCGGACCGCCGGGGGCTCCGCCCTGATGCCACTGGCCACCGCCGCCGGGAGCTGCCGCATGTTCTCCGGCGCCCTGGCCCGCTGCGCCATTGCCGGCGCCGCCGGCGCGCAGTCGCATGGCGATCATCTGCGCCATCTGCGGGTCGAGCCTGCGGAGATCGGAGTCGGGAGTGGTTTTGATGGTGACGGTCTTTTTGGTGACGAGGTCTTTGACTTCGAGGGTTCCGGCGCCGGCGTCAATGGAAGAGACGGTGCCGGCGATGTTGCGGAAAGAGCCGGAGACGATTTCGTCGGCGGCAATGTCGTCGCCGGTGCGGCTGCCGCGGGCTTCGATCTGGTCGCCGGGCTGAATGGCGGCCAGGGTGGAAGACTGCGCATCCTCGAAGCGGACCGAGTCGGGAGCGTAGCGGCGGAAGACGGTTGCGGGCGTGGTGTGGATGACGAGGGTGCGATTAGTCGCCGTGATGGTTACAGTTCCGGCGGCGGGGTCGACGGATTTGACGAGGCCGCCCACGCCGCGGCGCGCCCAGTCGGCCTGCTCCTGCTGCTGCATGGCGGCGATATCGGCGGCCTTGTTGACGACGACGATTCTGGCGGCGGGCGGATCGCCTGCTACCAGCATGAGGACGCGATCACCGGCGGCAACGTCGGTGAGAGCGATCTTTGTGGCGCCGGCGAGGCTCCTGGAACCGGGCTGGGTGCGGACGACGTTCGCGGTGGCCGGAACGCTGACCGTGACGGAAGCACCGGAGTCCTGTTTCACGGAAACCGAGTCGCTGCCGACAGCGGTGACGGTACCGATGACGCGGCTGGAGGCGGGGGCCTGGGCGCGAGCCGGTGCGGCGGCGACGACCACGGAGAGGAAACAGAACGCAGCGCCGGCGGCGCATAAGGATCGCGGGCTAATCATCCTCATTCCATGGTATCTCGCGGTACCTGATCAACTGACGGGCAGGGGGCGCTAAAGTTTCAGGATCGAAAGAGTTCCCTCCCGCATTCGGGTACCTTTCGGGTGCATCGCGAGCACGGCAGTCGATATATGATCGGGCGTGGTTTGTTTTGTTCAGGGATGGAATGATCCGGCAGTGCAGGGGCGGACATCTACTAGAAGTTAAGACGAAGCAGGAACGAGGTTGAGCGGACAGATCATGGCAATCTCAGGCACCAGCAGCAAGCAATCCATACAAGTCGCGCCGGATGAGGGGACCAGCTACCGCAGCGCACTGGCGATGGTCACCACATTGTTTTTTATGTGGGGGTTTTTGACCTCGCTGAATGACATCCTGATCCCGCACCTGAAATCGATTTTCGACCTCAACTATGCGCAGGTGATGCTGGTGCAGTTCGCGTTCTTCTCGACCTATGCGCTGCTGGGGATCCCGTCGGGCAAGGTGGTGGAATGGATCGGCTACAAACAGACGATGGTGCTCGGGCTGCTGACCATGGGTCTGGGAGCGATCCTGTTTGTGCCGGCGGCTAAGGTGCCTTCGTACCCTCTGTTTCTGGGCGCCCTGATTGTGCTGGCGGCGGGCATCACGGCCCTGCAGGTTGCGGCGAATCCCTACGTCACCGTTCTTGGGCCGCCGCGGACGGCGTCGAGCCGCCTGAACCTGACGCAGGCCTTTAATTCGCTGGGCACCGTGCTGGGACCGATTTTCGGCGCGTTCGTGATTCTGCGCACGGCGGGCAAGGTTCAGGACGTGACGAAGCTCACCGGCGAGGCCCTGCGCCGTTACCGGGTGCACGAAGCATCGACGGTGAACATTCCGTATGTGGGCATCGCGCTGGCGCTGGTGCTGCTGGGTCTGGCGATCGCGATGTACAAGTTTCCGCGCATCGAGACGACGAAGGATTACCGGCCCGGCGAGCTGCACAGGGAAAAGGGTGGAATCTGGCGCAACCCGCATGTGCTTTTCGGGGCGGTGGGGATTTTTGTGTATGTGGGAGCGGAGGTTTCGATCGGGAGCTTCCTGATCAACTATTTTGCGCTGCCCGAGATTGGCGGTCTGGCGCAGGCGATGGGCAGCGGGTCGGTGCATGCGGCATCGGCGGCGCTGCTGCGTTTTCTCATGAAGGCTTTGGGGAGCTGGGTGCCTCTTTACTGGGGCGGACTGATGGTGGGACGGTTCATCGGGTCGGGACTGCAGCAGAAGATCAACCCGGGGAAGATGCTGAGCGTGTGCGCGCTGTGCGCAGCAACGCTGGTAGTGGTGTCCATGCTGACGGACGGGTCATTCGCCGTGTGGAGCATTCTGCTGGTAGGACTTTTCAACTCAATTCAGTTCCCGACGATCTTCACCCTGGGGGTCGCGGAGATGGGTCCGTTGACGGGCGAAGCATCGGGACTGCTGATTACGGCGATCGTGGGCGGTGCGATCATCCCGGAGTTGCAGGGATTGCTGGCAGACCGTATCGGGGTGCATCACGCTTTTGTGTTGCCCATCCTCTGCTATCTGTTCATCGCATGGTATGGGGTGAGCGGGTCGAGAGTGAAAAGGGCGACGGCGTAGAAGCTTTGCGGGCGAGTCCACTCTCAGCCTGAGGCGCGGGTCAAAGCGCGGAGTCACGGATGCAGAATCCTGCTTTCGACGTTATTCAGCTTTCGGCAGAGTCGGCGGCTGCGAAGAACTACGACAATCATCCGATTGCGCGGGTCAACGATCATGAGGTCCGCATCAGCACGATGACGGAGGCGTATGCCTGGCACCGTCATCCGGATTCCGATGAAGTTTTTCTGGCGGTGGAGGGCGGCTTGTTCATCGACTTCGACGATCGAACGGTGGAGTTGCGGCCCGGGCAGATGCTCACGGTGAGTCGTGGCGTTCGTCATCGCACGCGACCGGTCGGGGCGCGGTCGGTGAATCTCACCTTCGAACGAGCGGGGGCGAGGACCGAAATGCTGGATGCGCCGAGCAACCGGTAAGCGATCGACATCTTCTAGCTCTCTGTACCCTGCACCCTCTTCCCTGTACCCTGTTCGGTGATGTCCTCGCCTCTTCTGCTCTCTGGTCAGCCACTTTCTCTCGATGAAATCTGTCAGGTCGCGCTGGAGAAGCGCACCGTTGCGCTGGATCCGGCGGCGCTGCCGCGGATTCGCGAATCGCGCGCGGTGGTCGATGGGCTGCTGGCGCACGGCGCGACGGTCTATGGCGTGAACACGGGATTCGGGAAGTTGTCCGATGTGCGCATCGAGCCCGGCGAGGTGCAGGCCCTGCAGCGGAACCTGGTGCGGAGCCATGCGTGCGGCGTGGGCGAGCCGCTGCCGGAAGCCGAAGTGCGGGCCATGCTGTTGCTGCGCGCCAACGTGCTGGCGAAAGGATTCAGCGGCGTGCGCCCCGCGGTGCTGGAGATGCTGCTGGCTCTGCTCAACCACGGGATTCACCCCGTGGTGCCGGCGCGCGGATCGGTGGGAGCGAGCGGCGATTTGGCACCGCTGGCGCATCTGGCGCTGGCGATGATCGGCGAAGGGATGGTGGTGCTGGACGGGCGCGAGCTGCCGGCCGCGATGGCGATGCTGCAAACGGGGCTGACGCCGCTGGTCCTTGAAGCGAAGGAAGGCCTGGCGCTGCTGAACGGGACACAGGCGATTACGGCGGTGGGTACGCTGGCGGTGGGGCGGGCGCTGCGCGTTGCGGAGCTGGCCGACCTGGCCGGAGCGATGACGCTGGAGGCGCTGAAGGGGACGCCGACGCCGTTCGATGAGCGGATTCACGCGGTGCGGCCGCATGCGGGGCAGGTAGCGGCGGCATCGCACCTGCGGACGCTGCTCGAGGCGAGCGAGATTCGCGAGTCCCACCGGGAAAACGATCCGCGCGTGCAGGATGCGTACTGTCTGCGGTGCATGCCGCAGGTGCACGGGGCGGTGCGCGATGCGCTGGGATACGCGCGGGCGACACTCGAAATTGAAACAGGAGCTGCTACGGATAATCCGCTCGTCTTCCCGGAAGGCGAGATTCTGTCGGGCGGGAATTTTCATGGCGCTCCGCTGGCGCTGCAGCTGGATGCGGCGGCGGTTGCGATGACGACGCTGATGGGCATCGGGGAGCGCAGGATCGACCGGCTGGTGAATCCGGATATCAACGAAGGCCTGCCGCCGTTTTTGTCGAAGACGCCGGGCGTGTCGTCGGGGTTCATGATCGCGCACATCGTGGCGGCGGCCCTGCTGAACGAGGCGAAGGTGCTGGCGCATCCGGCGAGCGCGGACAGCGTGCCGACGTCGGGGGGCAAAGAGGATCACGTCTCGATGGGCATGACGGCGGCGCTGAAGTTCCGGCAGGTGGTGGAGAACGCGGAACGCCTGCTGGCGGTGGAGCTGCTGTGCGCGGCGCAGGGCCTGGAGTATCGTGCGCCGCTGAGGCCGGCTCGGCGGGTGGGCGAGGCGTATGCCGCGGTGCGGGCCGCGGTGAAGCCGCTGGGAGAGGATCGGGTGCTGAGCGGCGACATCGAGGCGATGGCGGCCGCCGTGCGGACTGGGAAGCTGGATGCCTGGCGAGGGTGAGAGGCAAGCGTGAGCCGGTAGCCGGTAGCCGGTAGCCGGTAGCCGGTAGCCGGTAGCCGGTAGCGTTCGATGCTTTACGGACTGGATCGGCTATACGTTTCCGGCCAGATTAATATTCAATCCCTCTCTGGGCGAGAATGCCCTTCTGATAGGCGTGCTTCATTTCGCGCATTTCCGTGACGGTATCGGCAATAGCAACAAGAGAAGGATGGGCGTTGCGGCCGGTGAGGATGACGTGGACCATCTCGGGGCGGGCTTCGAGGGTAGCGACAACTTTGGCCGGATCGAGCATGCCGTAGCCGATGGCGTAATTGATCTCGTCGAGGATGACCATGTCCCACGCGCCGGAGAGGATCGCGGCGCGGGCTTCTTCCCAGGCCTCTTCGACGAGGCGGATGTCTTCGGGGTCGGTTTCCGCGCCGCCGATTTTGACGAAGCCGCGGCCCATCTGGCGGAGGACGAAGTGGTCACCGAAGGCTTTGCTGGAGTCGAGCTCGCCGTAGTGCCAGGAGCCCTTGAGGAATTGCAACATGAGAACGCGCATGCCGTTGCCGACGGCACGCAGCGCGGTGCCCATGGCGGCGGTGGTCTTGCCCTTGCCGGGTCCGGTGTTGATGAGGATGAGCCCTTTGCGGGTTTCGGCGGATGGGTCGGTCATGATTCTCCGGAAGGAGCCGGTAGCCCGTAGCGGGTAGCGCAGAAACGCACTTCACAATGGATCGACGATCGGCAACCAGCCGTCGGCTACCGGCTACAGGCTACGGGCTGCCTCGATGATACGGGTGGCCGCTGAGGATGGTAAGGGCGCGATAGATCTGTTCGCAGAGGACGACGCGGGCGAGCTCGTGGGCCAGAGTCATGGGGCCGAGGGAGAGATGCTCGGCGGCGCGGCGGCGCGCGGCGGCGGACCAGCCGTCAGCGGGGCCGATGGCGAAGATGAGGAGCTGGCGGCCCTGGTCGCGCTCGCGGCCGAGCCACTGGGCCAGGGCTGCCGAGGAGAGCTGACGGCCGCGCTCGTCGAGGAGCGTCAGGAGCGGAGCGGTACGGGCGCGCTCGCGCTCGACGGCGTCCCAGAGAGCGTCTTCGGTGCGGAAGAGGGGAGCTTCCAGGCCGGATTTGCCGGCGCCGGGCAGGAGCGGCGCGATGCGGTCGAGGTAGAGACGGGCGAGGGCGTCGAAGGGGTCGCGGGGACGGGCGCCGACAGCAGCGATCCAGAGCTTCACGGAACCAGTGTAGGACCGTTGCAGTGGTTCACCCAGTCCCTGGGGAAAAGGATGCGGGGAGGATGGCAGGGCCGACCCGCACCTACGTCGGGTCGGTGAAGCGCGGCGAACGCAACATCTCCATCGACAATATCGCCAAACTGGCTGCCGCGCTCGGTGTCGAAATGAGCGAGCTTCTTAAAAGAGCCGTCGTCGGCACCGCGAGGTTAGGAGTCAAAGCCAAAGCCGCAAGGTGCAAATTGCAACGAGAACATACGACGTGGCGAAGAAGAGGATTGACCCATAACCTGCGACGGGCAGCGCTTCTCGCAGCAACTCCTTCACGGTAAGGGTTCGCCGTTGTCGCTTTTGCCGATGCATCTCATCAGAGCGTATCTTTTCGAGGATATCGGACGAGCTTAGATTAGGGTCTGTGTAGTGAATGGCAGCACCGATCAAGTTCCAGTATTGACCCATAAGCTTCCTAACAAACTCTAGCTCATCCATGTATGTATCGACCTGAACGATCCAGACGGCGATCAGGTTATGCGCTACGCCAAGAACGAGCGAAAACAAAAAAGTGAAGATAATGCACACGAGCCAATGCGAGAGGGAACGCACGATTTCGGTCGGCGGAGTCGCTCTGGCGACGAGCGCGACCCCAACGGAGGCGGCAATCGCGATTGACCCTGCATCCAGCGCCACGAGCTTCTCGTAGAATCCGGCACTTACCTGGAGCGTTCCCCGAGCCTGGTTCTTGAGGCTATCGCTGGCTTCTCGCCAAGGCACTTCGCCTTGGGGTCTCCCCGACGAAATGTTGTTGCCCTCTGGCATCTGGCCACACTGTCCAGACGGCGGGAGTGATTTTGATCCAATGCTATTGGATAGTCTGCTCGGCATGTCCGCATTATTGTGGGTTTTCCAGCAAACACGGCAGGCGTTCGTTCAATACGGTCTGCAGTTCGCTATCGCCAATTGCCTCATTTGTCCGCGTGTCGATTACACCCATTAGCTTCCAGTGGTAGGGCGGAGGCTGACCGACTGGACCGGAAGGAACATAGGCGAACCTTAGGTGCGCCTTGCGATAGGTGAGAATTCGGGACGGAATGGGAGGGCGTGGGACATCTTGGCTCGAATCGAGCACGCGGTCCGGCTTGCCACATCGGTAGACAAGCAAGTCCGCGTCGTTGTGGACCGATGCTGCAACCGTTCGCCCCGATGAATCCGTGCCGACGGGTGCGCTCGATGAAGGGCTGTTGTCACACCCTAAAAGCCCCGCGCAGCCGATGGTCAACAATCCCACTGCGACCGATCTGAACATACCCGAATCACGATACTACGAGGGATTTTGGGGCTGGAATCGAATTCAAATCTCGATCCCCGGGGAACAACAACCTAGGTGACTGATTCAGGCTAGCTTACGAGTAGCTTGGGCAACAAAGCCAAATTTCCAATCGTGTAAACTACAGATTATAAAAAGATTGGTAGCGCCATCGGGGATCGAACCCGAACTCTCCGCCTTGAGAGGGCGGCGTGTTAACCAATTACACCATGGCGCCAGATGAGAGGATCGGCCAGAGGCGGTCCGCCTCAACAGCCAACTTATCTAATATATCAGAGCGGGCTGTTCGTTCAGAGCCAAGGCGAGCCTACTACAGAGGAGTTGCGCGCGTGAATGATGTGTTGGCACCAGTGTTGATCGCAGGAGAGTGGCGGCAAAGCAAGGCTA
>DATJNE010000005.1:0-12573 GCA_035508305.1 Acidobacteriaceae bacterium
CGCGACCTCTAACTGAATCAGATTATGCGCTTCGCATCCAGGGGAAACGCCGGTTTCCGGATGCGGAGCGGGATGGTAGCCGCGCGGCTGGTAGATGCAGCAGGGCTCCTCGGCCATCACATCCCCGGTTACCGCGTAGGCGCGCGCGCGGGAGCCGCCGCAGATGTTGCGGAACTCGCAGGCCCCGCATTTGCCGTGGAGCTGGTCCGAGTCGCGCAGCTTCACGAAGATCGGCGACTCCTGATAGATGTGCGCCAGGGTATCGCTGTGCAGATCGCCGCCTTCGATGGGAAGGAATCCGCTGGGAAAAACTTTGCCGATATGGGAGATGAAGACGAAGCCGCGTCCGTCGTTGACGCGCTTGGTGGCCCAGCCAACCGCCTTGTCCTCCGAACCGCGCCCGGGATGACCGGAACGGACGGCCCAGCCGGGATGATGCGTGGGGCGCGCGCCGGCATCGTCGTGAATGCCCGTCGTCGGCAGGCCCTCTTTCATGCGCTGCTGGATCAGGTAGCGGCGGTAGTGCATGGCTTCGGTGGTCTTGATGGCGAAGGGGACGCGCTTGGTCAGGTCCCACATCTTCGCAAAGACATTCTCGAATTCCTCGCCCGTGAGCAGGTCCGCCACCTGGCCGCGTCCGACGGGCACGAGGAAGAAGAAGCTCCACATCACAATTTGCTTCTCGGTGAGCAGCACGGAGAGGCGGTCCAGGTCGGCGATGTTGAGTCGGCTTACCACGGTATGGACCTGGATGGGCAGCTTCGCTTCGTTGGCCCAGGCGATCGCCTGCAGCGTGCGCTCCCAGGTGCCGGGGATACCGCGGATGGAGTCGTGAATCGCGGGGATCGATCCGTCGAGGGAAACGGCGAGGCGCGCGAGACCGGAATCCTTCATGCGGAAGATCGCGTCGCGCGTGAGCAGGGGCGTGGCGCTGGGCGTGAGGGCCGCATGGACCCCTTTGCCGGCAGCGTGGCGGATGAGCTGGAAGATGTCGGGGCGCTTGAGCGGATCGCCGCCGGTGAAGACGAAGAGCGGAACCTGGAGGTCGGCGATCTGATCGATGAGGCTGGTGGCCTCGGCGGTGTTGAGCTGGCTGGGGTGGGCCAGGGGCTGCGCGGAGGCGCGGCAGTGCTTGCAGGCGAGGTCGCACGCCTGCGTGGTTTCCCAAATCGCGAGGAACGGCGCGCGATTGTAGTCGAGCTTCGTCATGGCCTGGGCGATGTCCATGGCAACAGGTTGGCAGGGAGCGGGCGGGGGCGGATGTGATGGGAGTCACACGGCGCAGCGCCCGCAGCGAAGGACTCGGACAGACGCTCCCCGCTCAGCCTTCTCAGTGCTGCATCGAGAGCGCCTCGATCTGCGCCTTGAGTTCCGCGATCTGCTCGCGCAGCGAGGCAACGTCACTTTCAAGCTGTGCGATGCGATCCAGGTCGCGGGAGCGGGTTGCAGCAGCAGCTTCAACCAGCGACGGACCAATCTGCGACAGGTCCGGCTCGCCGGAGAGCCGGTGCGCATAGCGGACTTCCCGCGATCCGGGCTGGCGCGGCAGCGCCGTCACCAGCGCGGGATCATGCTGGCTCATCCGCTCCAGCGTCGCCACGAGGTCTTCGATCGTCTCGAAGCGATGCATCCGCTCGGTGCGGCCGCGCAGTTCCCCTGGCGTCTGCGGCCCGCGCAACAGAAGCACGCACAGCACAGCCGTCTCGCCCCGCGTCAGGTTCAGGACCTCCTGCAGCCGATGCTCGTACTTCGTCACGCGGCTGTCATGGACGGCGGCCGCCAGATTCTCGTCGCGCAGCCGATTCAGAGCCGCGTGCACCTCTTCTTCGCCGAGCTGCATCACGGGCTCGCGGTTGTTCTTCTGGTTGCAGGCATTGACCAGCGCGTTCAGCGACAGGGGATAGTACTCGGGCGTGGTGGTTTCCTTCTCGATGAGGGAACCGAGGACGCGCGCTTCGATGGAAGTGAGAAAAAGGGGCATGCGCTCTCCGGGAAGTTCGAGTTTACGGCAGGAAGGCCCGAGAGCCGGGTGGGGCGGCCTGTTGGGCCAGATTGCAAAACGCCTGCATCTGTATGAATCTGCGCAGGCTCCAGGAGTAACCGCCCCGGCCGTGCTATGGCGTTGTTCACGGTATAATAAAGATCGTGAGCACCGTCATCACGGAGACACCTGTCGCTCCCCAGCGCGCGGCGTCCGGACCCGGGGAAAAACGCGTCCTGCTGTTGAAGCCTCGCGGTTTCTGCGCCGGAGTGGTCCGCGCCATCGACATTGTCCGTATTGCGCTGGAGACCTTCGGCGCACCCATCTATGTCCGCAAGGAGATCGTCCATAACCGGTTCGTCGTCAACGAACTGGCCGAGAAGGGCGCCATCTTTGTCGACGACATCCACCAGGTTCCCGAAGGCGCGCGCGTCATTTACTCGGCGCATGGGGTTTCGCCGGCCGTCCGCGAGCAATCGAAGAAGCAGAAGCTCAAGGTCATCGACGCGACCTGTCCGCTGGTGACCAAGGTCCACGTCGAGGCCGTCAAGTTCGCCCGTCAGGGCTATTCGCTGGTGCTCATCGGGCACCGCGATCACGATGAGATCGAGGGCACCCTCGGCGAGGCACCCGACGTCACCCAGGTCGTCTCCAGCGTGGAAGAGGTGCAGACCCTGCAGGTTCCGGACCCCGAACACGTCGCCTATCTCACCCAGACGACGCTCTCCCTCGATGAGTCGCGCGACATCATCCAGGCTCTCAAGGTCAAATTCCCCAAAATCGTCGGCCCGCATTCGCAGGACATCTGCTACGCGACCGAGAACCGGCAGGTCGCGGTCAAAAACGTGGCCCACAGCGCGGACTTGGTGCTGGTCGTGGGTTCGAACAACAGCTCGAACTCCAACCGCCTGGTCGAAGTTTCGCGCAATCTCGGCACCCAGGGACATCTGATCGATAACGCCGAGGCCATCAATCCGGCGTGGCTGCGGGACGTGTCGAACGTGGCCGTCACCGCAGGGGCGTCGGCGCCGGAAATTCTGGTCGAAGGCGTCATTGAATATCTGAAAAATAACGGCTTTGGGACAGTCGAGGAGGTCGAGGTCATGCCGGAAAACGTCCGGTTCGGGCTTCCCCCGGAGATCGTACAGGCCATCCAGTCGGCGCCCCCGGCAGCGCCGGCGGGAGTCTGAAGAGTCATCGCGTGCATCGCACTCGGTAAGGCGGGAACTGGTTTTCTCGGGACGCTATGAGTACACCGTTTCAAAGTGCATGGCCACGGCCGGTTGCAGAACGATCCGGTGGCCCCTCTGCCATCGATGAGCCTGGCAGTCGCACCCCGGCACAAGTGAAATTCGGACGGATCGATGCCGCCCTCGAGGACGTGACCCGGGCCATCGCGCGCTCGCGCGACGCGCTGCTCGGCATGCAGCACCCGGAGGGCTACTGGGTCGGCGAGCTGGAAGGCGATTCGATGCTCGAGGCCGATTACATCTTCCTGCACGTGCTGCTGGGTACCGGCGATGAAGGAAAGATGCAGCGGGCGCTGACCGAAATCATGCGCTACCGCAACCAGGACGGAAGCTGGTCGCTCTATCCCGGAGGCCCCGGCAACATCAGCCTGAGCGTCAAGTGCTACTTTGCCAACAAGCTCATGGGCGTTTCCCCCGACGAGCCGCATATGGCGCAGACGCGCCACTGGATCCTCGCGCACGGCGGCGTGGTCGCCTGCAATACCTTCACCAAGATTTACCTTTGCGCGCTCGGCCAGTACGACTACAACGCCGTGCCCGCCATCCCCCCCGAGATCGTTCTCTTTCCCAAGTGGTTCTACTTCAATATCTACGAGATTTCATCGTGGTCTCGCGGCATTCTGGTTCCTCTTTCCATTGCCTACGCCAAAAAGCCGTACAAGAAAATCCCCGCCGAACACGGCATCGGCGAGCTGTTTGTCGGCGGACGCGAAAAGGCCGACCTCGGCCTGAAATGGGACCGCGCGCACATCGTCAGCTGGCGCAACTTCTTCATCTTCCTCGACCGGGTGACGCACTGGTTTGAGCGCATCCACATCCGCCCGCTGCGTTCGCTCGCGCTGCGCAGGGCGCAGAAATGGATGCTGGAGCGGCTGGAAATGTCCGACGGCCTGGGCGCCATCTACCCCGCCATCCTGAACTCCATCATCGCCCTGCGCTGCCTCGGCTATTCCCTCGACGATCCGCAGGTGATCCGGGCGATGGACGAGTTCGAAAAGCTCGGCATCGACGCCCCAAACGGCACGCCGGAGTATCCCCAGCCCACCTTCCGCATGCAGCCGTGCATGTCGCCGGTGTGGGACACCGCCCAGGCCATGTTCGCCCTCGGCGAGGCGGGTCTCGACCGCAAAGATCCCCGCCTCCTGAAAGCCGCCGACTGGATCCTGTCCAAAGAAGTCCGCCATAAGGGCGACTGGGCGGTCAAGAACCGGCACGCCGCGCCGGGCGGCTGGTACTTCGAGTACAACAATGAGTTTTATCCCGATGTCGATGACACCGGACAGGTTCTGCTTGGGCTCAATAAGGTCGATAACCCCCGCGAGCGCTATCAGTATGACGTCTGCCAGCGCGCCATCGAATGGGTCTTCTCCATGCAGTGCCGCAACGGCGGCTGGGGCAGCTTCGACAAAGACAACACCAAGATGATCTTCGAGCACATCCCCTTCGCCGACCACAACGCCATGCTCGACCCGCCGACGGTGGACATCACCGGCCGCATCCTGGAAATGCTCGCCACCTACGGCTACACCCGCAAGGACCGTCGCGTGGAGAAGGCGATCCGGTTTATCTACTCCGAACAGGAGCCGGACGGCAGCTGGTTTGGCCGCTGGGGCGTGAACTACCTGTACGGCACTTTCCTGGTTCTGCGCGGCCTCGAGGCCATGGGGATCTGGAACCACGAGCCGGAGGTGCAGCAGGCCGCCGAGTGGATCCGCAGCGTGCAGAACGCCGACGGCGGCTGGGGTGAAAGCTGCCACAGCTATGACGATCCCACCACGCGCGGCGTGGGCGTGAGCACACCCTCGCAGACCGCCTGGGGCATCCTCGGATTGCTGGCCGCCGGTGACACGCGCAGCGATTCGGTGGCCAAGGGCATCAAATGGCTACTGGCCCAGCAGCAGCCCGACGGTTCATGGGATGAAAGCACGGGAGCAGGGATGACACGCCAGGCGATTTACACGGGAACCGGCTTCCCGCGCGTCTTCTATCTGGCCTATCCGCTCTATCGCGATTATTTCGCGCTGCTGGCGCTGACCACCTACAAACGCACCATGGAGAAGGCAGACTAAGACAGTTTTGGCAAGGCGCGGCAGAAGCCCTGCCGCAGGCGACACGAATCGTTTTGGGCATGAGCCCTGAGGGATGTTTTTTCCAATCCCCACGGAGGAAGGATCTTCAATGGCGGTACCTGTATCCCAGGCATGGACGGTGGCAACCTACGTCCTGAAGCAGAAGCTGAAGGGGCGGAAGCGCTATCCGCTGGTGACCATGCTCGAGCCGCTCTTCCGCTGCAACCTGGCCTGCGCCGGCTGCGGCAAGATTCAGTATCCGCCGCACATCCTCAAGCAGGAGCTGACGCCGGAAGAATGCTTCCGCGCGATTGAGGAATCGGGCACGCCCATGGTTTCCATTCCCGGCGGCGAGCCGCTGCTGCATCCCCGGATCGACGAGATCGTCGAGGGTCTTGTAGCGAGGAAGAAGTACATCTATTTGTGCACGAACGCGCTGCTCCTGAAAGAAAAGCTTCACCTCTTCAGGCCCAGCAAGTACCTCTCTTTCTCCGTCCACCTCGACGGCCAGCGCGAACACCACGACTTCTCCGTCTGCCGCGAAGGCGGCTACGACATCGCCATGGAAGGGATCAAGGCGGCCGTCGCTGCCGGCTTCCGCGTCACCACGAACACGACCCTCTTCGACGGCGCCGACCCCAACTCCGTCCGCGCCCACTTCGACGATCTGATGGGCGTGGGCGTCGAGGCGATGATGGTCGCTCCCGGCTACACCTACGAGAAAGCCCCCGACCAGAAGCACTTCCTCGGCCGCGCGCGCTCGCGGCGCCTCTTCCGCGCTATTCTGTCGAACCGCAAGAAGAGCTGGAAGTTCAACGCGAACTATCTCTACCTCGAATTCATCATGGGCAAGCGCGATTTCCGCTGCACGCCCTGGGCCATGCCCACCTACAGCATCTTCGGCTGGCAAAAGCCGTGCTACCTCCTGCAGGACGGCTACGCGGAAACCTTCCAGGAACTCATCGACGCCACGGAGTGGGACCACTACGGCACCGAGAGCGGCAATCCGAAGTGCGCCAACTGCATGGTCCACTCCGGCTACGAGGGCACCGCCGTCAACTACACCTTCGGCTCGCTGAAGGGCCTGTGGCAGACGGCGAAGGCGATGGCCAACCTTTATCCGGACAAGGGCGCGCTCGATCTGCTCCACGAGCCGGTGCGGCCCGTGCACAGCTTTAACCCGCTGGTGCAGATTTCTTCTCAGATCGAAACGAAAGTCCAGGTCCAAGAGGGAACCCGCGCATGAGCCATCCCGGAGAGAACACCGTCGCCGATCCCAACGCGCTGGAAGTCATGCAGGGCCGCGAGCGCCAGCAACTGGAGGGATGGATTCCGACCCTGGCCAGCGATGCCGAGGTGCGCGATGCGCTGGAGAAAGCCTTCGACTATCGCGGCGACGTGACCCTGACCCTGAAAGACGGCCGCGTGGTGCATGGGTATGTCTTCGATCGCCGGCCGGGCGCCACGCTGGCCGACTCCGCCGTGCGCGTCATCCCTTCCGACGAGCGCACCCGGCTGACCATCCCCTACGCCGACATTGCCGCCCTGGCTTTCACCGGCCGCGACAACGCCGCCGGCCGCACCTTCGACGCCTGGGTGAAGAAGTACTGGGAAAAGAAGGCCGCCGGCGAAACGAATATCGCCATCGAACCGGAAAAGCTTTGAGGAGCCGGTAGCCGGTGGCCCGTAGCGGGCAGCCGGGTCTGGTGTGAGAACGGCTCACTCCTGCACAGGGCCTGCACTCGGTGTCCTGCACCCTGCATGAGCATGTAGATCGGCGCGGTGACGATGGCCAGCGCCTGCGCCATGCAGCCTCCGCCCATGCGGCGGGCAACCGCTCCCGTAAGCAGCACAAGACCCGCGCCGCAGAGCGCCGGTATGAGCCGAAGAGCGAGGAGCGAAGTGCCGATGGTGTGGATCAGGATCCAGCCCACGAAAGGCCACAGCGGCGGCTGATCCACGTAACCCCAGGCCAGGTGACGGCCGCAGGCCAGGGAATCCATCTCGTCGCGGAAGATGCCGTAGTGCCGCGCGGCGTGCATCTCCAGCGCGAACTTGAACAGCGCGATGAGGGTAACAAGTGCGCTGCCGGAGGTCATCCAGCGCGCGTTCCTCCCGGATGTGCCCGCGGCTGCGGCGGTGGCGGAGTCGTTCACAGAATTTTCTGAACAGGCGATGCGACAGCTTCGCGCGAGCGGCGGACGGGGTTCCACGCCCACGCGGTTTGCCGCAACCATCTTTGTCTTTACTTCGAAAACAGGTCCATGCTACTTTCCTATACCAATCCCCCGAGCCTGATGGAGTGCGGAGAAATCGCGGTGTACTGCGTTCAGTGTGGGTCGGCGGTTCCCCCAGGAAATAAGTTCTGTGTGCATTGTGGAGCCGCGGTGCAGACCGCCGCGGCGGCGTCCGGCGCGGAAAAGCCTGCCGCGCCCGCGATCCAGACTCTCCCTCAGCCAACCCTGCAGCCGGTTCCGGCGCCCCAGCCGGCCGCGCCGCCGGCGATTCCGCCGCCCGTGTACGCTCAGCCTCCGGTGTACTACGCCCCGGCTCCCGCAGCGCAACCCACCCGCACCGCCCAGCAGCTGAATCTTCTCCACAGCCTGGAGGCGCGCCTGCAGAGCCTGGCGTCGACGGAGGATCTCGAAGGCTTCAGCCTGAAGCAGATGTTCTCCGACGTCTTCAAAAAACGCACCGACGAAGAAGTCGAAGACTACATGCTGGTCGGAGGCTCGAAAACCACCCCGCCCATCGATCTGGTGCAGACCGGCTGGCCCCGGCCCTGGCTTTTCTTCCGCGTTCTCGCCGTGCTGGTCGTCTCCTACGTCGTGTGCACCTTCACCCTGATGCACCTCTCCGACGCGGGCAATCTGATTCCGGCGGTGATGATCCTGGGCGCATTCGCCGTTCCGCTCACGACGCTCACGTTTGTCTTTGAGATGAACAGCCCGCGCAACGTCTCGCTGCATCGCATCTCCACACTCTTTCTCATGGGCGCCGTCGTCTCCCTGATCTTCGCGTTGATTGGCTACACGCTGCCGGTGCTGGGCTCGATGGGCAATCTGGCGGCAGGCATCGTGGAGGAGATCGCCAAGCTGCTCACCGTCGTGATCGTGGTGCGCGGCGTTCGCTACAAGTACATTCTCAATGGCCTGCTCTTCGGTGCCACCGTGGGCGCGGGCTTTGCCGCCTTCGAGACATCGGGCTACGCCCTCAATCAGGGACTGCTCTCCTCGCCGACCCTTCATGGCGGCATCGTGGCCATGTTGCAGGTTCTGCGCACCCGCGCCTTCCTCACGCCCTGGGGTCACGTGGCGTGGACCGCGCTCGCCGCCGGTGCCTTCTGGCGCGTGAAAGGCGCACGGCCCACCAGCGCGGCCATGCTCTTCGATACCCGGTTCCTCAAGGCGTTCCTCATCCCCATCGTCCTGCATACCATCTGGGATCTCCCGCCGCAGATGCAGCTGCCCTTTGACGGCAACTACATCATCTCGGCGGTGGTGAGCTGGTACGTCGTCTTTGGCCTGGTGCAGCAGGGCCTGCGCCAGGTGAAAGAAGAACAAAGGGTTCATCTGCAGCAAACGCTGCAGCGGGTGGAAACATCGATGCAGCCCGCCGGCTCAGTTGCGGTTTCCTGAAGATGCTGGCAGGCGCTCGAACGCGATCCGCATTCTGAGGAGACAGAAAAATATGGCATTCTGCAGCAATTGCGGTAATCAGCTCTCGGGCAATGAGAAGTTCTGCGCCCAGTGTGGACAGACGGTCTCAGCGGGGACCGCGGCCGCAGCGCCGGCGCCCACGCCCATGGCCATGCCCATGCCGCCCGCGCCTCCACTCGTGCAGCCGGTCGCCACCGCGCCCGTGGCTTTCGCTGCGCCTCCGGTGGCTCCTGCCGGCGTGGCCGTTCCGCCCGCGGCTCAGCCTGTGGCGCAGAAGAAGGGCATGATGGGCACCGTGATCGTCGTCGTCATTGTGGCAGGGCTGGGATACTACTACTACAACAGGATTCATCCCAAACCTCCCGCGCCCGTTCCCCAGCCCGCGCCGCAGCCATCGCCCAATCCCGCCCTCGTCAACCAGCAGTCCTTCAATGCGCAGTGGCAGAACGAAAGCGGCATGCTGGTGCTGACGACCGCGAAGTGGAACAACAACTCCACGACGGATCTGGCCTCGGCAACCGTGCAGTGCGAGCAGTACGACGCGATCGGAACCGATCTGTCCCAGTACCGGGTGACGCTCAACGGCCCCACCCCGGCCAATACCTGGAGCAGTTACAGCAACATCCGCATCGGCGCCATCGCCAACCGTATGACGAAGGTGAACTGCAGCATCGTTCACGTGAAAACACAGTAGCGCAGGAACCGGACCCGCGAAACAGACATGGCCTTCTGCACCCATGGCGGCGCGCCGCGGGCAGGGAACCAGCGCTTCTGCGCGCCCGCGCAGGCGATCGTCTTCAGTGCAGCAGGTTCATCAGGCTGCCGCCCGCGAAGGGTTCCAGGGTAAACGTCAGCAGGAACAGCACCAGTCCGGCAACCGCCAGCCAGCCGCGCGAGCGCGTCAGCGGCGGCTCCTCCGGCACGTACGGATGCCGCAGGCTGGGCAGCAGGAAGCATCCCCACACCAGCCAGCCAATCCAGTACATCGTTCCTGCAAAAAACAGCAGGAAGACCAGCGTGTTCGTCGCCAGGCGATGCGCGCGCGGCGACACTGCGTAGAGAATATGTCCGCCATCCAGTTGCCCCGCGGGCATCAGGTTCACCGAAGTGATGAACAGCCCGATCCACGCCGCCACCAGAACCGGGTGCGGATTGAACGACGCATCGAGCGCCGGCACCGCAGGATGGAACCAGCGAACGACGGTGTGCACGAGAGAAAGAGCCAAGGGCACGCTCACGCTGATGCTGGCCGACGACTGAAAACCGGGAGCGGCCACAGGCTGAGACAGAATCAATCCGGCGATGAGCGCGGGAATGGCGACCAGCATGCCGGCCAGCGGACCCGAGACGCCAATGTCCAGCAGCGCAACGCGCGAAGGAACGCGCGAGCGCAGGCGGATGAAGGCCCCGAAGGTGCCGATCAGCGTCGGCGCGGGAAGAACCCACGGCAGGGAAGAGCGAACCCCATGCACGCGGCACGCGATGAAGTGGCCGACCTCATGCGCGGAGAGAATCCCCAGCAGCGTGAGGGCGAACGACCATCCTCCCCACAGCCGATCGGGATGGCGGACGATCCAGGCGAACGGGAAGAAGCCCGCATTCACAGCAAAGGGCGGAGCCCCGCGCTGGAAGTTGTACATCAGCACCGCGCCGGTGCTCAGCGTCGTGAACACGCTGAGGACGAGCAGGCAGACCGCAACCCCGGCGCCTTCGAGCGGCGAAGGCGTGGCAGCGGGGACCGTCACCAAAGCCGGGCGCGGCCGGGACGGACGACGCGGAAACTGGAGGTCGGGCTGACCCATGCTCGGCTGTCCTGCGGAAGGAACCGGATGCAGACAGTGTACCGAGGCTGGAGTGTGACAACAGTACTTTCTTCGCGACTATTGCCCGTCGAGCAGGTGCAGCTCCTTGCCGGGCTTGAAGCGCACCGCCTTGCCCGGAGCAATGCTCACCTCTGCGCCGGTCCGGGGATTCCGCCCGATGCCGGTCTTCCGGGGACGGACGTTGAACACCCCGAAGCCGCGCAGCTCGATGCGCTGGCCCTCCGCGAGCGCGTGCTTCAGCGCTTCGAAGACCGTATCGACAGCTGCTTCCGCCTTGTTCCGCTGCAGGCCGGTGCGTTCGATCACCTGGTGAATGATGTCCTGTTTTATCAAGGTTTTCCCCCGTCAGGCGAAGTGTCCGTGTTACCGCTGATCGTAGAAACCTTTCATGGCATTGTCAATGTGGCGCGTGTCTCGTAAGATGCAATTTTTACCCCATTCCATCAGCGACTTGCGGCCCCCCGGGGCCTGCCGCCGGGTCCAAACCAGGATGGGGACAGCAAAAGGGAAACGGCCGCGCCCCCTGAGGTGCGGCGGGAGGCACATTGGCCATCAAGAGCGATCGCTGGATCCGCGAGAAAGCCCTCAAGGG
Source organism: Acidobacteriaceae bacterium (assembly GCA_035508305.1). Classification (GTDB taxonomy): domain Bacteria; phylum Acidobacteriota; class Terriglobia; order Terriglobales; family Acidobacteriaceae; genus Palsa-343. Next base: position 11,375 of record DATJNE010000005.1, read on the forward strand.
CATGATCGAGCCGTTCAGCGAAAAGCAGGTGCGGGAGGGCGTCGTTTCCTACGGGCTCTCCTCCTACGGATACGACCTCCGCGTCTCGGATGAGTTTCGCATCTTCACCAACGTCAACAGCTCCATCGTCGATCCCAAGCACTTCGACGAGCGATCCTTCGTCACCGTGCAGTCGGAGTCGATCCTCGTGCCGCCCAACAGCTTCGCCCTGGCGCGTTCCGTCGAATATTTTCGGATTCCGCGTGACGTTCTGACAATTTGCGTGGGAAAATCCACCTACGCGCGCTGCGGCATCATCGTCAACGTGACGCCTTTCGAGCCCGAATGGGAGGGTTTCGTTACGCTGGAGATCTCCAACACCACGCCGCTGCCGGCGCGCGTGTACGCCAACGAAGGGTTGTGCCAGATTCTGTTCTTCCAGTCGGACGAGCCGTGCGAGGTCAGCTACGCCGATCGGAAGGGGAAGTACCAGAAGCAGCAGGGAATTGTTCTCCCCAAATTGTAGGAGTCTATGAATAACAGCAGTGAGGCGCCACAGCGGATGCGGGTTGGGTTGCTGGACTTTGAACCGCTGCGGATTGCAGGGCTGCGCGAGATCTTTGCGCAGCACCCCGATTTTCAGGTTGTAGCCACCGACTGGGCCGCCGCCTTCAAGGAAACGTCCTTCGATCTGGTCGTCGTCGTCCTCCGGGAGCAGGCGTTTTCCCTGGCCCTGCTGGCCCGTCTGCGCTCCCGGCACCCGGGGCTCAAGGTCCTGGTGATCGGCTCAGGATCGGAACCGGAACGGATTCTGGAAGCCATCACCGCCGGCGCCAAGGGCTGGCTGGAAGAGACAGCCACGCCCAAACAGGTCATGCAGGCCGCCTACGCCGTGCTCGCCGGGTCCATCTGGGCGCCCCGCAAGGTTTTGTCGGCCTTCGTCGATCGCGCTCTGGAGGGTTCCGCCGCCCGCCGCCGCCGCACCGGCCCGCGCTTCACCGAGCGCGAGGAAGAAGTCCTGCAGCAGCTGGTGCTGGCGCGTTCCAATCGCGAAATCGCCCAGGCCCTCAGCATCCGCGAGCAGACCGTCAAATCCTACGTCGCCCGGCTCATGCGCAAGGTGGGCGTGGGGAACCGCATCGCGCTCTCCGTTCAGGCAGCCAGCGGCGCCTGGGGCGAAAAGGACCGCTGAAAGGCCGTCTCCGGCACAGCCTGCGCTT
>DATJNE010000006.1:0-45960 GCA_035508305.1 Acidobacteriaceae bacterium
CCTGGCGCTGGTTTACCTGCTGGTGATGGCCCGCGCCTTCACCTCGGTCTACCGGCACGCCGTGCGCACGGGTCTGATCGCACGCTACTCGGCGGAAACCGTGAGCTAGGCCTGATAATCGAACTGCATGCCTCGCCGCCCCTCACACCAGAACGACGGGACTGACCCAGGAGTGGCGCCGCAGGCGCCGCTGCCGGGACGGCCAGTCCCACCTCAGGGACAAATTGTCATCATTGGCAGGCCGAACGTCGGCAAATCGACCCTCTTCAATCGCCTCATCGGGTCGCGGCGCTCCATTGTGGGCGATGAGCCCGGCATCACCCGCGACCGCATCTACGGCGAAGTCACCTGGAGGGGCCGCACCGCGCGCCTGATTGACACTGGAGGCATCATTCCTGACGATCAGGCCCGGATCCCCGCGGAGATTTTCCGCCAGGCCCGCTTCGCCCTCGACGAGGCCGATGCCATCGTTATGGTCGTCGACGGCCGCAGCGAGCTCGCCGCTCCCGATCTCGACCTGGCGCGCCTGCTGATCAAAACCGGCAAGCCTCTCTTTCTCGCCGTCAACAAAATCGATACCCGGCAGATGGACGCCGCCGCCGAGAACTTCCGCCAACTCGGCATCCGCAATGTCGTCCCTGTCTCCGCCGAGCACGGCCACAACATCGGCGATCTCCTCGACGAGGTCTTCGCGGCTCTGCCGCCGGAAAGCGACCATTCCGAATCTGAACCCACGCCGCCCGAGGCTGCCGAAAGCGTCGAGGCCCCTCATCGAACCCATGGCGAGTTTCAGGAGCACGAGACTCGGGTCGCGATCATCGGCCGGCCGAACGTCGGCAAGTCGACCCTGCTGAATGCCCTCACGGGATCGACCCGCGCCATCGTCTCACCCATCGCCGGAACCACGCGCGACGCGGTCGACGAAGTGATCCAGTACAAGCATCACGACCTCCGCCTCATCGACACTGCCGGCATCCGCCGCAAAGGCAAAACCCATCTGATGGCGGAGAAGCTCTCTGTGGTGATGGCGCGCCGCCACCTGGAAGCTGCCGACGTCGCGCTGCTGGTCATCGACGCCACCGAAGGCGTCACCGCATCGGACGCCACCATCGGCGGCTATGCTCATGAGAGCGGCCGCTCCGTCATCATCGTCGTCAACAAGTGGGACCTTGTCACGACCGGCCGCGCCGCCGTCGCAGGAGCCGAGAGCAAGCCGCCCGCCGATCGCGCCATCTTCGAACGCCAGCTGCGCACGGTTCTGAAATATCTGAGCTACGCGCCGGTGCTGTTTATTTCGGCAACCGAGGGCCGGAATGTCCATCGCGTCCTCGACACGGTTCTCCGCGTCGCCGCCGAGCGGCGCAAACGCGTCTCCACCGGGCAGATCAACCGCTTCCTCGAACGCGTCGACTTCCAGCGCGCTACCGTTCCCATGTCCAGGCGCATCCGCATTTACTACATGACCCAGGCCGCCGTGGCGCCGCCGACCTTTGTCCTCTTTACCGACCGGGATGTCCGTCTGCATTTCGCCTTCGAGCGCTTTCTCGAAAACCAGATTCGCGCAGCCTTTGGGTTTGAAGGGACACCGATTTGGTTCAAGGTCCGGGCCCGCCAGGACGCAGGTCAGCGGGGCAAACCGTCGCCCCGGCCGGCGGCAAAGACGCAGAAATAATTTACTCCCGGCGTTCCCGAATTCCACACCCTGCACTCGTACCCCTGGCAACGCCATCCTGCGCCACGCAATCGAAGCTGGTATAAGGCAAAAACCTTACACCCCGAAGAAGGAGGATGGATGTCCCGAGTACGGACAAAATCTGCCCCATCGGCAACTAGGCGCGATGTCTTCACCCGCGCGGGAAGAGTGACTCGCGCCGAGTCCTCACCGCGGAGGGTCCTGCTGGAATACATCGGACCGTCGGGGGGCGTGACCAAATGGTGCAGCCTCTATTTCGGAGGCGAATCGAGGGCGGGCGACTGAGCTTCCGCGGCGTCGCGTAGGCTCCTAACCGGTCCGGTTCAGCCGGCGATTCCTGTCAAAATCGCCCTGCCGCACCAGGGAAGGCAGGCCGCGCCACGGAAGCGATTGTGGCAGGTGAAGGTTTCACCGGAATCTCCCTGTCACACACGATGTCCTGGCTCAGGTGCGGCTGAAACCCGAGCCGAATCAGGCGGGCTGTTCGGAAACGGACAGCCCGTTTTTCTGTCTGTGAACTTCCCTTCTTCTCGCCGCGTATTCCCTTCATGCTCGACGGGGGGAATTTTCTGAAGCTCCGCATCCAGCCGCCGAATCCAAGCCGCAAACCCGCTGAAAAGGTCTCTGCTCGTCACAGAAAACAGTGTCCTGGTTCCTGTATCCTGAATTGTTTCCGAAACGCTGGTTTCTTTCCTTGTGAAACGTTTGATTTCGGTCCTCATTGACCCTGGTTCGAGGTCCCGCAGTGAAACCCTACGTATTCCTTCCGCTTCTCAGCCTGGCCCTGCTGCTCGCCGGAGCTACGGGCTGCAACAAAGCCCAGCCCCAGCAGCCAGCCGGCGCCGGCATGCAGGCTCTTCCCGTGCAGACGCTCACCGTGGCCGCCGTTCCCGTTCCGCAGTCCGATGAGTATGTCGCGACCATCAAATCCCGCCGCTCCGCGACCATCAATCCGCAGGTCGATGGCAATCTGATCCGCATCCTCGTGCACTCCGGCGATCACGTCACGCCGGGTCAGCTGCTCATGGAGATCGATCCCGCCAAGCAGGAAGCCACCGTCGCCTCGCAGATGGCCACGGAAAAGCAGAAGCTGGCCGTCTACCAGTACAACCAGCTCCAGGTCGATCGCCAGCGCAAGCTCTTCGCCGCCGGCATCATCAGCAAGGATGCCCTCGATCAGGCCGAGCAGTCCTACGCCAATTCCAAAGCCGACTATGAGTCCTCCGTCGCCTCCAGCCAGGAGCAGGAAAAGCAGCTCGGCTATTACCGCATCACCGCGCCCTTCGACGGCATCGTAGGCGACATCCCGGTTCACGTCGGAGATTACGTCACGTCGTCGACGATGCTGACCACAGTGGACGAGAATAAGGACCTCGAGGCTTACATCTACGTACCCACCGAGCGCGCCGCCCAGGTGCGCAACCGCCTCGGCGTCGAGATCCTGGACAACAACGGCAAGCCCATCGAGAATACTGCCATCGACTTCATCTCCCCGCAGGTGGACGATCAGCTGCAGGGCATCCTCGTCAAGGCTCCCGTCTATTCCCCCCTGCTCCGCAACGACCAGCTCGTCAAGGCGCGCGTCATCTGGGGAACCTCGCCCCGGCCCGTGGTTCCGGTGCTGGCCGTGACGCGGCTTGGCGGCCAGGCGTTCGTCTTCGTCGCGCAGGAAGCTGCCCCCGGCAAATATGTCGCGCATGAGCAGGCCATCGATCTCGGCGACACCGTCGGCAACAACTACGCGGTTCTCGCCGGTCTCAGCAACGGCGACAAGGTCATTGTCTCCGGCACCCAGATTCTGCAGAACAACATGCCGGTGATGCCTTTGCCCGCCGGTCCGCCGCCGGGCGCGCAACCGCATGCCGGCAGCTGAGGCATCCATAACGACACTCAGAAATGAACGGAGAGGCCACTCTTGGTTGATTTCTTTATTCACCGCCCGGTTTTCGCTACCGTTTGCGCGCTCCTGATCATTCTTGCCGGCGCCGTCGTCATCCCGTCCCTGCCCATCTCCCTCTACCCGCAGCTGGCGCCGCCGCAGGTCACTGTCACCAGCGCTTACATCGGCGCCAACTCCAGCCAGGTCGAATCCGCCGTTACCATTCCGCTCGAGGAAGCCATCAACGGCGTTCCCGGCATGCGCTACATCCAGTCCACCAGCGCCAACGACGGCACCAGCGCCATCACCACCACTTTCAACACCGGCTATGACCTCGACGTAGCCGCCGTCGATGTGCAGAATCGCGTCTCCTCCGCCTCCGGCCTGCTGCCCGCCGAAGTCAACCAGACCGGCATCACCGTCAGCAAAGCCAACAGCAATTTCGTCTTCGGCGCCGGCATTTACGCCGACCACGGCCAGTACAGCAATCTCTTCATGAGCAATTACCTCGATGTCTACATCAAGGACGCTCTGAAGCGCGTGAAAGGCGTGGGCGATGTGCAGATCTTCGGCGTCGGCCAGTACGCCATGCGCATCTGGCTCGACCCGGTGAAGCTCGCCGCCCGTCAGCTGACGGCTACCGACGTCATCCAGGCGCTCCAGGAGCAGAACGTCGAGGTGCCTTCCGGCCAGCTGGGCGCGCCGCCGTCGAATTCGACGCAGTCGTTCCAGATTTCCGTCAACGTCATCGGCCGCCTCACCACCCCTGAGCAGTTCGACAACATCATCATCAAGAACACCCCCAACGGCATCGTCCAGATCAGGGACGTGGGCCGCGCAGAGCTCGGCTCCTCGAGCTACGCCAGCACCCTGACCTTCGACGGCATCCCGGCGGTCGGCTTCGGTGTGCAGCAGCTCAGCGATGCCAACGCGCTCCAGGTGGATCGCGACGCCAAAGCCGAACTGGCGCGGCTGGCGAAATCCTTCCCGCCCGGCATGAAGTACGCCGTCGCCTTTGACACCACCACCATCGTCGGCGCCTCGATCCATGAGGTCATCAAGACCCTCATCGAAGCCATCATCATCGTCATCGCCGTCATCTTCTTCTTCCTGCAGGACTGGCGCGCCACGCTCATCCCCGCCATCACCATTCCCGTCTCGCTCATCGGCACCTTCGCTTTCATCAGAATCTTCGGGTTTTCCATCAATTCCCTCACCCTCTTCGGCATTACCCTGGCGACCGGCCTGGTCGTCGACGACGCCATCGTTGTCATCGAGAACGTCCAGCGCCACATCTCCGAAGGCGACAATGAGCCGCACCACGCCACCTCCGCCGCCATGGGTGAAGTCACCAGCGCCGTCATCGCGACCTCGCTGGTCCTGATCGCCGTCTTCGTGCCGGTTTCCTTTTTCCCCGGCACCACCGGCATCCTCTACCGGCAGTTCTCGCTCACTATCGCCTTCTCCATTGCCATCTCGGCGTTCAATGCGCTCACCCTGTCGCCCGCGCTGGCTGCCCTCCTGCTGCGCCGTGAAGACGAGAAGCACTCCATCCTGCACCTGGCCCAGCGCAGCATCAAAGCGCTTGGCCGCGGCTACGCCCGCACCATCCACGGCGTGCTCCGCCTGCGCTGGATCATGGTGCTGCTCTTCTTCGTCGGCCTCTTCGGGGCGTACTGGGAATACACCCATGTGCCGACCGCTTTCGTGCCGGAAGAAGATCAGGGCTTCATGATGATCCTGGTGCAGGCGCCCCAGGGCGCTTCCCTGGCCTACACCACGCATATCGAAGCTGAAGTGAGCGCTCTGCTCAACCAGGACAAGGACGTCGCCGGCTCCTTTGCCGTCGGCGGATTCAGCTTCTCCGGCAATGCGCCCAACTACGGCATGATGTTCTGCGCCCTCGCCCCCTACGACCAGCGGCGCGGTCCCGAGCATTCCGCTGAAGCGATTGTCAACCGCTTCCGGACAAAATTCTTCATGATCCCCGGTGCGCTCATCATCCCGCTCACGCCGCCGGCCATCCAGGGGGTGGGCACGCTCGGCGGCTTCCAGTTCGAACTCGAGGACCGCGGCAGCAACTCCCTCACCGACCTCGCCAATACCGCGCACAAACTCGTCGCCATCGCCGGCCAGAACAAAAATCTCGTCGGCATGTACACCAGCTTCACTGCCAACGATCCCCAGGTCCTGGTCCGCATCGACCGCGAGAAAGCCAAGGCCCTCGGCGTTCCCTTCAGCCAGATCTCCGATGCCCTCCAGGTGTACATGGGCTCGGAGTACGTCAACAACTTCGACTTCAATAACCGCAGCTACCGCGTCTACGTCCAGGCCGAACAGCAGTATCGCGACAACGCCTCCGACATCCGCCAGTACTACGTGCGCTCCTCGACCAACCAGATGATCCCGCTCGACAACCTCGTGGCCATCGAAAACACCTCTGGCCCGCAGGTCGTCAGCCACTACAACCTCTTCCGCTCGGCCGAGATCGACGGCTCGGCTGCGCCCGGCGTCAGCACCAGCGTCGCCCTGCACACCATGGAACAGGTCGCCGACCACAACATGATGCACGGCATGGCCTACGACTGGACCGGCCTCGCGCTGGAGGAAATCGAATCCGCGGGCAAGGCCGTCATCATCTTCGGCCTCGGCATCCTCGTCGTTTATCTCACGCTCGCCGCTCTCTACGAGAGCTTCGCGCTCCCCTTCATCATCCTGCTGGCCGTGCCCATGGCCGTGCTCGGCGCTCTGCTCGCGCAGTCCCTGCGCGGATACGCGGACGACATCTACTGCCAGATCGGCCTCGTCATGCTCATCGGCCTCGCCGCCAAGAACTCGATCCTCATCGTTGAGTTCGCCGAGCAGCTGCGCGCGCAGGGACGCTCGATCGTCGACGCGGCCATCGAAGCCGCCGAGCTGCGCCTGCGCCCGATTCTCATGACTTCGTTTGCTTTCATCCTCGGTGTGATCCCGCTGGCCATTGCCTCCGGCGCCGGAGCCCAGGGCCGCCGCTCGGTCGGGACCACGATCATCGGCGGAATGCTCGTGTCCAGCGTTTTAAACCTTTTCTTTATTCCTGTGCTGTATGTTCTTCTGCAAACGCTGCTTGGCAAGTTCGGCGGCAACCGCTCCTCGCGCCGGCCTGCGCAGAGCGTCGACACCGGCGCGTACGCATCGTCGGTCGCCGGCGGACATACGTCGTAGATGCACGGGGGCGTGGTCGGACGAGGAAAGTGACACGCGCCCTCACTGTTTCTTTGCCGACCAGACCTGCCACGTGAGTCCCGGCACGCGCCCGAACTCGCGTTCGTTGGCCGTCACCAGAACCCAACCGCGACGAACCGCCTGCGCCGCAATCAGCAGGTCATAAGGACCGATCATTTTTCCAGCCTCCGCCAGGGCGCCGCGGAGAGTCCCGGCAGCCCGGGCATCCTCGTCGTCAAAAGCCACGATCCCCACGTTGCCGGCGAGAAAGCACGAACCTGCTCCGCGTTCTCGCGGGGCCTCGAACTGCGCGCCACGTGATACCACAGCTCAAAAAGCACCAGCGATGAAATGGAGACGGTGGCGTCCTGGGCCAGCACGCGGCGCAACCGCTCCCGAACCCGCTGCGGACGATTTCTCAGAACGGCAATGACGGCTTTCGTGTCCAGAAAGTAGTTCACGCGAAGGAGTCTTCATCCTTCGGCATGGGAGGCTGATTGCGGCCCTCTTACATAAACGGAGTCCCCGCAAATCGATCCATCTCCGCAAACCAGGCGTCGACATCCGTCACCATCGGCTCCAGCAGCACTCCGTTTTTCAGGCGGCGCACCCGCACCCGATCTCCGGGCATGCGGAATGCCTGCGGCAAACGCACCGCCTGGCTGCGGCCGTGCATGAAGATGCGAGCTGTCCCTGTCTCCGCCATCCGTACCCCTCACGGAGTCGGTATACATCAATAGTGGATACCATAATTCAGCTCGCGCAGCGATGTCTCAGCGCTCCTACCGTCTTTGAAAGTCTGGCGACCCAAGCAGCAATCCGCCCAGCAACGCCGCCTGCTGATCTTCCGGCGGGGCCAGCGGCGCCGCTGACTGCAACAGCTGCCCGAACTCCCGTGGCCGCACGAAATTCACCGGACGCGCCATCCGCGCCCGTCCCTCCGGCGCGTTCTGTTGCTGGTCCAGCTCCGCCAGAGCAGCAGCGCGCGTGTGCTCTGACACCACGCCATCCAGCAGCACGTTTTCCAGCTTCGCTTCCTTCGCGTCCGGCGCCAGCGTGGCCAGCCCATCGATGCCCATCAGCTTGTCCCAGTCCATCTGCGTTCCCGCGTTGTTGTCGGCCAGAGCCAGGCTGAAGTTCATCCGATCCAGCAGTTCCCCGCTGTTCAGCCAGGCGTCTGCCGTCCATGCGTAGCCATTCGGCGTCTGGCATCCATACAGCGGCATGCCCAGCTGCCCGATCGCCTCCACCAGCGCCGCCGGGTGCACAACGTTGCCGCCCGTCGCTCGCACCGCGGAGATCACGTATTCCTCCGGCGTCTTCACCTTGGCGCGATACGTCTCCTGCGACCAGAACTCCGGCCGCGCCAGCATCGTCCGCAGCACTTCGCGGATGTCTCCGCCCGTCTTCACCCAGGTCGCGGCCATCGCATCCACCAGCGCCGGGGGCGGATTGTCGCTGACAAAACGCTGCGCGATCTGGAACGAAACATGGTGCGCCGTCACCGGGCTGTTTGCCAGCAGATGCAGCACCTGGAGCCCTTCCGACTCGCCGCTGTAGGCAAACTCATGGCCCAGAGCCACCTTCTGCCCCGGCTCATGCCGCCGCGGGTTGAAGACAAAGTCCCCGCCCTCGTCCGGCCGCTCGATGCCCCAGCCCGTGAAGATCTTCGCCACTTCGATGACGTCGCGCTGCGTGTAGCCGCCGTTGACGCCCAGCGTGTGCAGCTCCATCAGCTCACGCGCGTAGTTCTCATTGATGCCCAGCTGCCGCTGCTTCGCCGCTGGCCCGTTCATCCCCATCTCCGATCGCCATGCCGCCAGCGAATGCGGTCCCACACTCTCCGTCTGATCCAGATAGAACAACATCGCCGGGCTCTGCGCGGTGGCCACCAGCAGATCTTCGAATTTGCCCAGCGCGTGCGGCAGGATCACCCGGTTCTGATAATCCACCAGGTACCACGGCGCAAATTCGCCTTTGCGCAGATACACATTGAAGTGGTTGAGCCAGAAGTCCGCCATCACCGCCTGCAGCTGGCGTTCGCTGTAGACGTCGCGCAGCACCCGCGTTACCAGCAGCTCTCCGCCCACCACCAGCTGCGGATTGATCAGCGCGAAGACCGTCTCCTTTTGCTCCGGCGTCAGGTCGGCAAACAACGCCACCCGATCCGGCCGGTTCATATGCTGCAGAAAATCGCGGAACTCATCCGGCTGCATCGCCACCAGCTTTTTCACCCGCTGATCCGGCGGCAGATTCACCACGTTCGTCGCATCCAGATCCGCATACAGCCGGTTCTCCTGCTCGTCGAGCGAGGGCTCGGGTGGCTTCGCGGATGCGGCGGCCGGCATCATGTCCGGAGGCGGTGGCGGCGCCATATCGTCGGCCTGCGCTTTCATCGCGTCGGAAGAGCCCCCTGCCGGAGCCTGCCCGGCGCCCGGTGCTCGGTCCTCTGTCCCCGGCGCGGCGCTCTGTGCCCGGGTCCCGGTGCCCGGTGCAGCATTTTGCGCTCGATTCTGCGCCTGGTTCTCGGCTTTCTTCTCCTGCCGCGCGCGCAGGTCGGCAATCTGGTCCTGATAGATCGCCCGCTCCACCGGATTCCACGGCAGACCGCGCTTGCCCAGCTCCGCCTGGCGGATCATCGCCGGCGACGGAAAGCGCGCCACCAGATCGTGCGGGCTCAGCTGCATCGCCGGATACGCCGCCAGCCGCGCGTTCAGGGCCGAATCGTCGATCGTCTCCGGGTTCAGCTGCTGGTTAATCCACTGGTCCAGACCCATGGCCTCCACTGCGGCCACATCGCCGGGGCGCGGCCCAAACGTGAGCCGGTTGAGTGCCTGCAGGACGCGCTGGTCCTGGGTCAGGGACGACTGGCCCGCCGCCGTCGGCTGCTCCTTCTTCTTCCTGCGCGCGAAGGCGACGGGTTCGCACGGGGGCAGCACCAGCAGAGCGGCCAGAGCGGCGACAAGACAACGCTGACTTGCGCAAACCAGGTTCGTGGGCATGCAGGGGACGTCCTTCGGACAGTCTGTCCTGTCCTGGTAACCCGCGCAAGCCCACAAAAGTCGCGCCCGGCTCGCCGGAAACGAGGCCGGTGCCCGTTCCCTCACCCCGCACCCTGCGCCGTGCTCCCTGTTCCCTGTTCTTATTCGTCCCGCAGCAGGATCATCGGATCCACGGCCAGAGCCCGCTGCGCCGGAATCCACGCCGCGACCAGCCCCACCACCAGCATCGCCGCCACAACACCTCCCAGCACCACCGGATCCTTCGGCGTCGCCTGGTAAACGATGTACGAGAGCACCTTCGTGGCCAGCACCCCGAGGACGATCCCGGCCACCGATCCCGCTGCGAGCAGCACGAAGGCCCGTCCCAGCGCCGCGCGCAGGATTTCGTTCTGCCGCGCTCCCAGGGCCACGCGAATGCCCAGCTCGCGCATGCGTTTGCTCACCACATACGAGGCCATGCCGAAGATCCCGGTCACGGCCAGCATCGCGCCCAGCAGTCCCAGCACCCCCAGCGCCACGCTGGCCACGCGCGGCGCAAACAAAGCGCTCTCCAGTTCATGACGCCACGTACCGATCGTCAGCGGCAGCAAAGGATCCAGCGCGCGCAGGTTCCGCTGCAGGGCCCCGGCAATCTCCTGCGGATCGCGATTCGACCGCACCACCAGAAAAAGTGCTGACGATTCGTGTTGCAGGATGGGGAAAAACATCGCCGGCTGCTGATCCTCGGCAAGAAAGCGGTACTTGCCGTTCTCCACCACGCCCACCACCTGAGCGCGAACGCCGCCCCAGAAGCGGAAGTATCCGCCCACCGCTTTTTCCGCCGAGCCGAAGACCTTGCGCGCAAATTCGCGGTTCACCACAGCCACTACCGGCGCATTCTTCTCATCGTGCCAGCTGATGTCCCGACCGGCGAGCAGCGTCGTTCCGGCCGCCGCGAAATATCCCGGCGACACGCTGTAGGTCATCGCGTCCGCGGCAAAATTGGTCGGCCGAAAATCCGTGGTTGCATCGGAGTAAACGAAGGAGTCTCCACTGCCCAGGCTGAGCGGCACGTTGTTCGAGTAGCCCGCCGCCGTCACCCCGGGAATCCCCTGCGCCGTCTCCAGCATGCGCTTTTGCAGGGCGACGGCCTGGTCCCCGGTATAGCCGGCCCATTTCACGTCGGTGCTTACCAGCATGACGTGATCCGGCTGGAAGCCGAACTGGCTGTGCACCGAACGCATCAGCCCGCGCACGGCCACCAACGACGAGGTCACCAGCACCGCGCAGATCGCAATCTGCACCACCAGCAGCACGTCGCGCAGCGTGAAGCGGCCCAGGTGCACCATGGCACTGCCCCCGGCGCGGATCGTCTGCCACGGATCCGCCTTCACCACCTGGCGCAGCGGAACAATGCCGAACAGTATGCCCGAGGCCACGGCCAGAGCCAGCGCCACCACCCACGTCCACACATCCGGATTCACCGGCAGATGCATGGGAATATTCGGCATGGGACGCCAGGCGCTGATCCAGCGCAGGATGGCAATGCCGCCCGCGAGCCCCAGCGCGCCGCCGATCAGCGAAACCAGCACCGTTTCCGTCAACAGCTGGCGCACGATCAGCCGGCGCCGCGATCCCAGGGCCATTCGCACCGCGATTTCCTTGCCGCGATCCGCGGTCCGCGCCGCGAACAGACTGCCCAGGTTGGCGCACGCCGCCAGCAGAATGAGCCCGGCCAGCACCATCAGGGCCGCCATAAAGGCTCGCGCCGGTCCCCCCAGCATGTCCCCGATCAGTCCCGGCCGCGCCAGCGAGAACGTCACGCCGTCGTCCTCACGCGGATACGTCTTCGCCAGCCACGCGCCAATCGTGTTCAGATCTTCGGTGGCCTGTTGCGGTGTTACCCCCGGCTTCAGCCGCCCTCCTGCAAATGAAGAGTGGTTGCCGCGCTCTTCGAGAGCACTGTAGCCCTCCAGTTGCTGCTGCTCCACCACCGGGACCCACAGAGCGGGGACGAAGAACAACTCCGTACCCAGAAACGCCGGCGGCGCCACACCCAGAATCGTGTAGGGATGCTTGTTCAGCTGAATCGCCCGTCCCACCACGCTGCGATCGTCGTGGAACTGCGTATGCCATAGCGCATAGCTCAGCACCACGTAAGGTGCGCTGTTGGCTCCGCGTTCATCCGATGCATGAAAGAACCGCCCCAGGTACGGCTGAATCTCCAGAGCATCGAAGTAGTTCCCGCTGGTCTCATACGGCCACACTGTCATCGGAGTGCCGCCATTGGTTTCCAGTCCCGCCGGACCCATGACGTTGTAGCTGAACATGCTCGCGAAGGTGTGATTGCGGTCGCGGAGATCGCGAAAATCGGGCAGAGACTGCGACGGGAAACGGAAGTGCTGCACCGTGTAGAGGTTTTGCGGGTGCGGCACGTTCAGCGGCTTGAGAATCAGCGCATTCAGCACGCTGAACACGACGGCGTTCACCCCAATGCCCAGCGCCAGGGTCAGAACAGTGGTAACGGTAAACCCCGGCGACTTCTTCAGCTGTCTCAGTGCGTACTTCGCGTCTGCGAACATGCCACTCCCTCGCCTGTTGCGCGGTACGCTTCAACCTGCGCCTGTGTTCCCGGTTTGTGACCGTATTTTTCCGGGCGCAACTCTCTTCCGTAACCGGCGCGGGTGACTCAGCAATGAGCCAGCCCTGCACCCGGACCAGCCCCCGCCCGATGCATCACGCGTTATTGCTCCCGCAGAGCCTCCATCGGATCCACCCCCGCCGCGCGCCGCGCCGGCAGCCAGCTCGACAGCAACGCGATCACCGCCACCGACACGACGATGCCCCCGAACACCGTCGGATCGTTGGGCTTCACTCCGAACAGCAGGTTCGCGATCCCCCGCGCCAGGAGCACCGCCATCGCCACACCCACCGCCATGCCCACGCCCGTGAGCGTGGCGGCTCGCCGCAGAATCATCCGCAGGACGTCTTCGCGCCGCGCGCCCATCGCCAGGCGCACCCCGATCTCGCGCTTCCGCTCCGCCACCAGATTCGCCATCACCCCGTAGATGCCGATCGCCGCCAGCAGCAGCGCGATCACCGCGTCCAGCCCCAGCATCGCCGTCGCATACATCAGCCCGGTCGTCTGATCGCGAATGTCCGCCGCATAGGTTTGCATCGCGTCGAGCGGCAGCGCCGGATCGATTGCCGCCAGCGCCTTGCGAATCTCCGGGCCCAGAGTCGCCGGGTTTCCGTCCGTCGTGATCACATACTGCTCTCCCCCGGGCGGAGACTGCATCACGTCTGTGTACATCGCCGGCTGTGGCGTCTGCTCCACCCACTGGTATGCGGCATCCTCGCTGACGCCGATAATCCTCCGCCATGGTTCATGACTGTCGCTGGACGCATTCATCTGGATCCGATGGCCGATCGGATCCTCGCCCGGGAAATAACGCTCGGCAAATTTCCGGCTTACCACCACCACCGGATCGGTGTTGAGCCCATCGCTGTCCGTGAATCCGCGCCCTTCCACAATGCGGATGCCGAACGCAGGGAAAAACTGCCGGCTGACCGACACACGTACCGCGCTGTCGAATTTCCCCGGGATGAGCGGCCGGTTTTCGATCCGGAAATCGTCCGTCCAGCCCCCGTCGCCATACGGCATCATGCTCGTCGCCGCCGCCTGCTTCACTCCCGGCAGGGCCTCGATCTTCTCCAGGCTTTCCCTGTACCAGGCCGCCTGCTTCACCGGATCGCCATAGTGCGCCGCCGGCAGCGTCACACTGAACGTCAGCACCTGTTTCGGGTGGTACACATTGGCGAACTGCAGCGTCGACCACATGCCCTTGCACATCAGCGCCGAGCCGATCACCAGCGCCACCGCCAGCGCGATCTGCGCCGTGGCAAAGATGTTCCGCAGCCTGTGGCTCTTGCCGCCCGTCTCCGTCCGCGATCCCATCTTCAGCGACTCCAGCAGATTCACGCGCAGCGCCTCCAGCGCCGGCGCCAGTCCGGAGACAATCCCCGCCGCCACCGCCAGTCCTGCCGAGAACAACAGCGCCCGCACGTTGAGATGGATCGTGTACCACCCCGCCACCCAGCGCGCCACCATCGGCGGCATGTACATCAGGCAGACGTGCAGATCGAGCCACGCCAGCACCATTCCGGCCGCGGCTCCGGCCAGCGCCAGCGCGACATTCTCCGTCAGCAGCTGCCGCAGCAGCAGGCTGCGCGGCGCACCCAGCGCGGTCCGCATCGCCATCTCCGGCCGCCGCGCCACGCCCCGCGCAAACTGCAGGTTCGCCACGTTGGCGCACACAATCAGCAGCACGAAAAGCGTTCCGCCCATCATCAGCCGCATGTACAGCGGCGTCAGATCGCCGCTGATATTATCCAGCAGCGGTTCCACCTTCACCGACCAGCCCAGATTCGTGGCCGGATACTCCTTCTGCAGCCGCGCCGCGATGCCGTGCAGCTCCACGTCTGCTTCGCGCGCCGTGACGCCCGGGCGCAGGCGCCCCACCACCATGTAGTCGTGCCCCGCCCGGTCATGCAGCTGCGCCGGAGTCAGTGCCAGCGGCAGATACAAATCCACCGCCGGCGGATACACCAGCCCCTTCGGCATAACCCCGACAATCTCGTATTCCCGATCGTCCAGGCGGATCTTCCGCCCCAGCACCGTCGGATCCGACGCAAACTGCTTTTGCCAGAAGCCGTAACTCAGCACCGCGACCGCATCCCGCCCCGGCTCGCACTCATCGGCCCGGAACACCCGGCCCATGAAGGCATCGATCTTCAGCACGTTCCAGAAATTCGCCGTCGAGCGCGAAGCCTCCACGTGCGCCGCTTCGCCCGCGCCCGTCAGCGCCAGCGCGTAGCGCTTGAACATCGCCAGATCCTGGAACGACTGGCTCTGCTGCTGCCAGTCTTCGTAGTTCGCCGCCGTCACCCATTCGTAGGCAAAGCGTCCGCGTCCCCGGTCCTCGGCCACTGTCATCACGCGATCCAGGTTGGGCACCGCCAGCGGACGCAGCACAATGGCGTCCATCACGCTGAACACCGCCGCGTTCACCCCAATCCCAATCGCCAGCGTCAGCAGCGCCGTAATCGCAAATCCCGGCGCCTTGCACACCTGCCTCCACGCATATTTCAGATCGGACATCATGGGCCGCCCCCCTCTTCCTTCCCGCCGCCCTACTGGTCGCGCAGCAGGATCATCGGATCCACCGCCAGCGCGCGCTGCGCGGGAATCCACGACGCAATCATCCCCAGCCCCAGCATGGTGAGCACCACGCCGCCCAGCACCAGCGGATCCCGCGGCGTCGCCTGATAAACGATGTACGACAGCACCTTCGTCGCCATCAGCCCCAGCACCACACCCGCCACCGACCCGATAGCCAGCAACCGGAAGGCCCGCCCCAGCGCGGCCCCCAGAATCCTGCGCTGATCGGCGCCCAGCGCCATGCGGATTCCCAGTTCACGCATCCTCTTGCTGACCACATAGGAGGCCATGCCGAAGATGCCGGTGATGGCCAGCATCGCGCCCAGCAGACCCAGCACGCCCAGCGCGACCGTGGCCACGCGGGCGGCAAAGAGCGCCGAATCCAGCTCCCGCTCCCACGTCCTGATGTTCAGCGGCAGCGCAGGATCGAGCGCGTGCAGGGTCCGCTCCAGCGCTCCGGCGATCTCCCGCGGGTCGCGCCCGGAGCGCACCACCAGGAAGGCATTACTGCTGGGCTGCTGCAGGAAGGAGAAGAACATCGCGGCCTGAGGAGCTTCGGTCAGCGTCTCGTACTTGCCGTCCTGCACGACCCCCACCACCTGAACCCGTGTTCCGCCCCAGATTTTGTAGTAGCTGCCCACCGCCTTGTCGACGGAACCGAACAGGACCCGCGCGAATTCCCGGTTCACCACGGCCACCATCGGCGCCTTGCTGTCGTCATGCAGACTCAGCGTCCTGCCCGCCAGCATCGTGGTGCCCGCGGCTTTGAAGTAGCCGGGAGAAATGTCGAATTGCTGCGCGTCGGCGGCGCCATTGCGGGGCCGGTAGTCCGTCACGCTGTCTTTGAATACCGTGGAGTCGTCCCCCCCGAGACTCAGCGGAAGACGATCGGCATAGCCCACGGCGGATACCCCCGGAATCGCCGCCACTGCATCCAGCATTTTCTGTTCCACGATCCCGCGCTGATCCTTCGCATAGCCGGCCATCTGCAGATCGGTCTGCGCCAGCAGCACGTTCTGCGGCTCAAAACCGAAAGCGCTGTGCAGCGACCGCGTCAGCCCGCGCACCGCCACCAGCGACGAGGTCACCAGCACTGCGCAAATCGCGATCTGCAGCGCCAGCAGCAGGTCGCGCAGCGTGATGCGCCGGATGCTGCCCCCGGCTCCCCCGGCGCGTATCACCTGCCACGGATCGGAACGCAGCACCTGGCGCACCGGAACCATCCCGAAGAGGAATCCGCTCACCAGCGCCAGCAGCAGAGCCACCGTGTAGGTTCGCAGATCAGGGTTCACCGGCACATTGATGGGGATATTCGGAATCGGCTGCCATGCGCTCAGCCAGCGCAGGATGGCGACCCCGCCCAGCATGCCCAGCGCGCCGCCGGCCAGCGAGAGCATCATCGCTTCGGTAAAGAGTTGGCGCAGAATCAGCGCTCTTCGCGAGCCCAGCGCCATGCGCACCGCGATTTCCCGCGAGCGATCGGCCGCACGCGCCGCAAAAAGGCTGCCCAGGTTGGCGCAGGCCGCCAGCAGAATCAGCCCGGCCAGCAGCATGACGCCGATCATGAACGCCCGCGCCGGCCTCCCCAGGTAGTCGCCCACCAGCCCCGGCCGCGCCAGACTGAAGCGCAGCCCGTCGTCCTCTCGCGGATACGTCTTTTGCAGATTCGCGGCGATGCCGTTCAGATCGGCCGTCGCCTGGGCGGGTGTCACGCCCGGCTTCAGATGCCCCACAATCCACGCCCAGTGCGATCCGCGCTCGTGCAGCGCATCCCATCCTTCCAGCTCCTGGATATCGACGACGGGCAGAAAGATGTCCGGCGCGAAAAACAGCTCGGTGCCGCGAAAGCCCGGCCCCGCAACACCGATGATCGTGAACGGATGCTTGTTGATCTGAATCGTCCGCCCCACTACGGAAGGATCGCCCGCGAAATGACTGCGCCAGTAGGCATACGGCAGCACCGCGTACGGGGCGCTGTTCGGCCCCTTGTCGTCGCTGGGGTGGAGAAATCGTCCCAGGTAAGGCTGCACGCCCAGAGCGTCGAAATAATTCGCGCTCACCAGATACGGCCAGACTGAGGTCGGATTTCCGCCCGTGTCCAGACCCACCGCGCCCGTGATGTCGTAGACCGCCAGACTGGTGAACGTCCGGTTGCGATCGCGAAGGTCCAGATAATCCGGGTACGCCTGCGAGGGCGAAGGAGTGTTGCCCACCGGACGCTGCACCATGTAAAGGCTCTGCGCATCCGGCACCTTCAGCGGGTGCAGGATGATCGCGTTCAGCACGCTGAAGACGATCGCGTTGGCCCCGATGCCCAGTGCCAGCGTGAGAACGGCGGTGATGGCAAACCCGGGTGACTTCCTCAGCTGCCGCAGGGCCAGTTTCACATCGTCGATCATCGTCCAACCTCTCTCAAGCGCGATGTCCCAGCCAGAGATACGGCGGCGACCCTTTCCCGGTTCCCCACGATCCGCGTTCCGTTTTGTCCTCCGGGTCTCCCCCTATTCCATGCGCAGCGTCTTCATCGGATCCACACTCGCCGCTCGGGTCGCCGGGATCCATGCCGCGGTCAGCGCCAGCACCGTCATCAGCACCGGCACCGCGCAAAATGTGATCGGATCCACGGCCCGGACGCCGAAGAGGAAGCCGCGCAGCAACTGCGCCACCAGCCCCGCCGCCACCAGTCCCGCAGCCGATCCACCCAGGGCCAGCACCAGGCTCTGCCGCACCACGCCCTGCACGATCTGCCGGCGCTGCGCCCCCAGCGCCAGCCGAATCCCGATCTCCCGCGTGCGCCAGCTCACGATATAAGCAATGAGGCTGTAGACCCCCACGCCGCCGATCACCACCGCCAGCCCGCCGAAGGCCAGCAGCAGAATCGTCAGCGAGCGCGGCGCCGACTCCGACCCGGCGACCACTTCGTCCAGAGAACGCACCCGCGTCACCGGCACCTGCGGATCGATCTCCGCCACCGTCTGCCGCAGTTCCGCCGCCGCCGTCTGCAGGCTGGTTCGCGTGCGCAGCAGAACATACATCGTCGGTCGTTCCCGCGCCGGCGTCATCGGCAGATAAACCTCATCGCCGAAAGCGCTCGCCAGGCTGCCTTCACGAGTGTTGTTCACGATCCCGACTACCGTCACCGCTGCATTCGGCGCCCACACCGCCGGGGTGGTCTCGTCACTGACGTTCAGCAGATGCCGCCCCAGCGGATTCTCATTCGGCCACAACGCCTGGGCCATATGCTGGCTGATGACCACCGCGCGGCTGCTTCCTGAAGCGTCCTGGTCCTCAAGCAGCCGGCCCCGCATCAGCCCGATGCCCAGCGTGGCAAAGTAGTCCGGCGTCACCATGCGTCCGGTGGCCATCCGCGCCCCCTGGCGCGCGTCTCTGGGATGTCCTTCCGCGTCGTAGACATAGTTCGTCACCGGTCCGTTCAATGGCAAAGAGTCCGCCAGCGCCACATTCTCCGCTCCCGGAAGCCCATGCACACGGCTCAGCAGCGTTTCAAAGAATGCCTGGCAGCGCCCGGTGGGCGTTGGCGTGGTCGTCGGCCCGCCGGGCAAATACGGACAGGCCGTCGCGTCCATCGAAACCTCCGCGGTCACAATCCGGTCCGTAACAAAGCCGGGATTCACCTGCGCCAGGCTCAGCAGGCTGTGCAGCAGCAGGCCGGCCACCGTAATCACCACCACGGACAGCGCAACCTGCCCCATCACCAGCAGCATGGAGACGCGAAACTGCCCTGCCTTGCCCGCCACCGTGCGGCTGCCCGAGTGCAGGCTCTCCAGCAGATTCGGCGACGCCATGCGCAGTGCCGGAATCAGTCCGAACAGAATCCCGGTCCCCACTGACGCCGCAGCAGCGAACAGAAAGACCGGCCAGTGCAGCGACACATCCGCCAGGCGCGGCGTATCCGACGGCAGCAGCGACACCAGCGCCTGCAGGCTCGTCGCCGCGGCAATCAGTCCCACCAGCCCGGCCACCACCCCCAGCACCACGCTTTCCGCCAGCAGCTGCTTCACCAGCCGCGATCCGGTCGCGCCCAGGGCGCTGCGCACCGCGATCTCGCGCTCGCGTCCCGCCGCGCGGGCCAGCATCAGGTTCGCCACATTGGCGCAGGCAATCAGCAGAATCAGCCCCACCGCGGCGAACAGCAGCATGAGCCGCGGGCGCATGTCGCCCACTTCCACGTCCAGCATCGGCATCACTGTCGTTTGCGGAGCCCAGTTGTCCGGCATCCGCCACGGAAAGAGCGGCAGCAGCACGCGATACAGCCGGCGCAGCTCGCTCTGTGCCTCCTGCGGCGTCACGCCCGGCTTCAGCCGCCCGAAGGCGCGCAGGTCGAAATCCTGCCAGGGCTCAAGCGGATCGCCGCCCTTGAACGTCACCGGCGTGACGAACTGCGTATCCGCATAGGGGAAGCGCACCCCTGCCGGCATCACTCCAACCACGCGCCGCGAGATGCCGTCGATGCGCAGCGTTTGCCCGACAATCTCCGGATTCGCATCGAAATGCTGCCGCCAATACCCGTAACTCAGCACCACCACCGGGTCGTGGCTCGACAGCGCATCGTCCGCGCTGAAGAAGCGTCCCACCACCGGATGCAACCCCAGCGTGTCCAGCGCATTCGCCATCACCTGGGCGCCGAAGACGCGGTCCGCCGAATTCGCGTCGCCCACGTTCGACTCGGTATCCGGGCCGAACGCGCTCACCGACGCAAACGATGCTGAGTGTTCCCCCAGCGCGCGCACCCATCCCTTGGGAAACGTACCGTCCGATGGATTCCCCCCCGCGGCGCTCTGGTAACCGATGCGCATCAGCTGGTCCTGCTGCGGAAACGGCAGCGGCCGCAGCATGATCGAATCCACCAGAGTGAAAATCGCCGTATTCGCCCCAATGCCCAGCGCCAGCGTCAGGACCGCCGTCAGAGCAAACCCCGGCGACTTCCGCAACTGCCGCACCGCGTATTTCAAATCACCCAACATATCCCAATCCCCTTAATTCCTGGATCAAACTCTGCTCAGTTTGTCTTTTGCTCACTCGTTCCTCAACGCTTCCATCGGCTCCACGGCCGCTGCACGCCGCGCGGGCAGCAGACACGCCGCCGCTCCGACGGCTACGAGCACGATCACCGCCGCCGTCGCAATGCCCGGATCGTAAGGGCTGATCCCAAACAGCAGACTCGCCACCAGCCGCGCGGACCCCAGCGCGATGGCAACGCCTGCCGCCGCTCCCGCCACCACCGGCAACAACCCGTCCAGCAGGATCAGGCGATAGATATTCACCCGCTGGGCACCGAGCGCCAGGCGCAGCCCAATCTCACGCTGTCGCTGGACGACCGAATACGTCACCACGCCGTAAACACCCAGGCCAGCCAGCAGCAGCGCACTCACTGCGAACACCAGCAGCAGGTCCATCTCGAAGCGGCGCGTGGAGACGGAATCAGCTACCGCGCCGCCCAGGGTTCGCATCTCCGGAACCGGCACACCTGCATCAACGCTCCAGATGGTTTTGCGAATCGCGTCCGCCATCGTCGCCGGATCCTGCCGCGTGCGCACCACCAGGCCCGCATCCGGATCGCACCGAAACCAGTAAGGAACATAGATGATCATCGGGTCTGGCTTCGCCAGCGTGACGGTCCGGGCATCCGCTACTACGCCGACCACGGTGAACGGGTCACCGTCGGCTCCGGCCCTGCGAAACTGATGCCCGATCGGATCGGTTCCGTGCCACAGCGTCTTCGCGGTGAGCGCCGAAATGACCGCGTCGTTGCGCCCCCAGTCGCTCCCGCTGAACATTCTTCCTTCCAGCAGCGGCAGATGGATCGCCGCAAAATAGCTCGGGCTGGTCCAGCGGAACTGCTCCAGAGGCAGGTCCGTCCACGGGCGCGTGTCCCCCGGCAGCTGCGCCATGTCGCCCCAACCGCTGCCGGAAAGCGGCAGCGAGCTGGTGACGGCCGCCTGCTCCACGCCGGGCAGTGCCTGCAGCTTCGGCAGCAGCTCTCTGAAGAACTGTGCGCGATCCTGCGTTGCCTTGTAGCTCCCCTGCGGCAGTTCGATCTGTGCTGTGATCGCGTGTTCCGCATCGAACCCACGATTGATCCGCATCATCTTCGACAGGCTGACGACGAGCAGCCCGGTCATCAGCACCAGTGCGACGCTCACCGCCACTTCTGCGCCCACCAGCGCGCGACGCATCCGCCGGCTACTTCGCGATTCGCTCGCCAGGCGCGATTCACTGTGCAGCACTTCCTGTGGAGCGGTCCGCGAAACCATCCACGCCGGAGCCATCCCTGCCAGCAGCGCCGCCAGCCCGGCCAACAACAACGCGCAACCGGCGCCGGGCCCGTCCAGATGCATCGGCCCCCGGAAGCTCAGCCCTTCAGGCAGATAATGCTGCAGTGCACCCAGGAGCCCAGCGGCCAGCACCATACCCAGCCCGCAACCCGTCACCGCCAGCACCACCGTTTCCCGCAGCGCCATGCGCAGCATTTGCGCGCGGCTCGCGCCCAGCGCCGCTGCCACCGCCATCTGCTGCCGCTGCCCAACCGCACGCGAGAGCAGCAGGTTCGCGATGTTCACGCACCCCACCAGCAGCAAACCCGCCACGGCGGCCAGCAGGATCATCAGGGACTGGCCAGTGTTGCCGACGATCTCCTGCTGCCACGGTGTCAGCAGAGCCGACAGCGTGGCTTTTTGATCGGCGGGCAGAGTGGCCCCAATCGCTCGCTGCTCGGCATCCAGTTCTGCGTTGGCCACCGCAACGGAGACGCCCGGCCGGAGCCGCGCCAGGCCGAAGTAATTCAGATCCCCCATCGCCTCCGCCAGCTGATCCTTCGAGAACGCCATTGGGCCGATCACGCCCAGGGGAGCTTCCTTGCGGGTGAACGTATCGGCCATTGTCTCGATGCGCGGCATATGGAACGAGGAACCCATCACGCCCAGCACTGTGTACGGATAGCCATTCAGGACGATCGTTCGCCCCACAATCCCGCGATCCGCGCCGAACTGTTCCCGCCACAGGTCGTACGTCAGCACGGCAACGTGATCGCGTCCCGGCTGCGCCTCATTCGTCGTGAATGCCCGCCCCAGCCAGGGCTCCACTTCAAGCACCGGGAAAATCCCCGGCGTTGTCGTCAGCACATCCACCTGCAGCGGACGCTCGCTTCCGCCGAGGGGCAGCGCATACTCGCGCATCACCGCCATCGCGGCGAAGCTGTTGCTGTGCTGCAGCCAGAACGTGAAGTGATTGGCGCTGACCGGCAGCGTGGGATACATGTTGCTCCACTCCGCTACCTTTTCCTGCACGGTGACAAGCCGGTCGGCATGCGCGAAGGGCAGCGGCCGCAGCATGACGTCGTAGACCAGCGTGAAAATCGCCGTCGTCGCCCCAATCCCCAGCGCGAGGGTCACCACCCCCGTCACCGTAAACCCCGGCGACTTGCGCAGTTGCCGCAGCGCCTGCCTTAGCTCAGGAAACACTTCGCCTCCCCTGATTCTTGCGTCGAGCGTGGAATCGGGTTCACCGCGATCAGTGCATGCACACCGCCAGTCCAGGCGGGCCGTAATGCACTGATAAAACGCGGCTTCCGCGTCTTTGGCGATCGGTCCGTTGTCCGTAATCGTCCTGCCCTGTTCGGAATCGAACAGTCGCCCGGCTGCGCTCCTCGCTACCGGCTACCGGCTACTGGCCGCTCTTCATCCCCAGCGCCTGCACGTACGTCGGGTTCACCCGCTCGTTCGCGTACTGGATGTTCTGCAGCAAACCCGCAAACGCCGCGTCGATGTCCTCCTGCGAAGGCCGCGCCGCCAGCCGCTTCTCCGCGTCGCCCGTCCCGCTCGGCAGCTTGGCGTACGCCACGATCTCATCCCAGTGCGCCGGCCTGTCAAAGGTCACCACGCACGGCGTCGCGTCCATCCGCTTGTAGGTCCAGAACGCCCACCCCACGTTGTTCTCCTCCAGCGTCTTCCGGAACCCCTCCACCCACGCATCCTTGTTCTCCCCCGACTCGCCCAGCCACACCGGCACATGATGCGCATGCCGGAAGTCGAGATACTCCTGGATCACGCTCGTATCCGTCGTCGGCGTCCAGTACTTGTGGAACGTGAACATCATGTTCGTGTCGAATGTCCCGCTGAAGACGCCAAAGTTCGTATCCCAGTTCGCCCCGCCCAGAATCAGAACGTGGTTCTTGTCCACCTGCCGAATCCCCGCCGCGATCTTCATGTACACCGGCACCAGCTCGCGCTTCAGCGGTTCCAGCTTCGGCCAGTTCGGCAAGGGCTCGTTCAGCAGGTCATAGCCCAGCACTGTCGGATTCTCGCTGTAATGCGCGGCGATCCTCTTCCAGATCGCCACCGTCTCCGCCTGCGCCGCCGGGCTGGTGTAGAGCCACGGATAGCCCCAGCTGTCGTCGATATTCGATCCCGTCTGCCCGCCCGGCGCGCAGTGCATGTCGAGGATCACGTAGATCCCGTCCTTCTGCGCCCACTGCACCAGCTGGTCGACCAGCTTAAACCCCTCCGCATCGTCGCTGGTGAAGAACTTCCAGTGCAGCGGCACGCGCACCGAGTTGAATCCCATGGCGTGAATGCGGTCGATGTCGGCTTCCGTGATGTACTCCGCCCGCCACTGCTTCCAGAACTCCGCCGCCCGCTCCGGCCCCAGCAGATTGTCCGTCAGCTCCTCGATCTCCCGCGGCGACTGCGGCCCTCCGTCGAAGTGGAACATGTAGCCCTCCACCTCGAACCAGTTCCCCAGGTTAATGCCACGAAGCATCAGCGGCTGCCCCTGGCCATCGACGAGGTCTTCGCCCTGCACATGCACGAAGCCGCGCGGCCCGCCACGCTGCGCCATCAGATTAAAGGTGGAAACCAGAATGGCTGAAAGGAAGAGAACCCAGGAAACCCGCAGCTTTTTCACCGCCCCAGGTTACTCCAGCCGAAGTTGCGCTTCAAGCCGAGACGATCACTGTCGCGCCGAAACTCTGCTCGCCTTCGCACGCGCAGCAGTTGTGCGACGGATCCGCCGCGTCGGCGCTGCCTGCTGATAGCGGCCGCCAGGAAGGGCTCGCACGCCCTCTGTCTTCTGGTTCCAGAAATAGACCCAGCACTGGAGAGTGCGGCCCGTGGCAAGGCGCACCGGATGAATGCTCCGGACAAAAAGGCTCTTGTCGGGCGCGTTCGGATCGAATCCTTCGTATTCGTCGAGTTCCCGCAACACCTTTTCGTCATCCGACAAGCGAAAAACCGTACCGAAAACTCTCTTTGTCGGCGAAGGGTCAACAACGGCCCCGGGGTATTCGCCTAAATCGTAGAGGACTCCGCGAATCGATCCCTTGCCCACCGGTTTCAGCTTCCCGACCGCTTCCCCAATCTCTCCAGGCGCGTGGCCTGGCTTAAGGGTTCCGTAAGCAAACAGGTAATCGCTCATTTCTCCAGCTAACCGCCTCTTCGCTCACCGGACTTCCGCTGGTTCTCTGCCCGCTCACCGCACGAAGTGCACAATCACCTGGTTCGTTGCCAGCGCCGCCACATACGCCAGGCAGCCCATATAGATGAACTGCAGCGCCGGCCACCGCCAGCTGTTCGTCTCCCGCCGCACAATGGCCAGCGTCGAGGTGCACTGCAGCGCGAACGCGAAGAACACCACCAGCGCCATCGCTCCGCCCAGCGTCAGATCATGCCGCAGCGCCGCCTGCAGCCCCAGAGACTGCGTCGCCGGATCGGCCCCATACAGCGTGCCCAGGGTGCCCACAATCACTTCCCGGGCCAGCACCGAGGTCAGCAGCCCGATCCCAACCTTCCAGTTGAAGCCCAGCGGCCGGAGAATCGGCTCGATCAGATGCCCCAGCCGCCCGATCACGCTGCCCGTCAAATCGGTGTGGAAGGGCACGTGGCTCAGCACCCACAGCACCATGGTCACGGCCAGGATCACCGTCCCCGCCTGGCGCAGAAATACCTTGCCGCGATCCATCAGCCGCAGACTCAGCGAGCGCACCGTCGGCAGCCGGTACTGCGGCAGCTCCAGGATGAACGGCGCCGACGATGCCTTCAGAATCGACGATTTCAGCAGCCGCGCCGTGGTCAGCGCCGCCACAAAACCCAGCAGATACAGCGACAGCATCACCGCCGCCCGCAGCCCGAAGAAATCCCCCAGCAGCGGCTTGTTGGGAATGAACGCCGCGATCATCAGCATGTAGATGGGCAGCCGAGCCGAACACGTCATGAACGGCGCCACCAGAATCGTCGCAAACCGGTCGCGCTTGTTCTCGATCGTCCGCGTCGCCATGATTGCCGGCACCGCGCACGCATACGCCGAAAGCAGCGGGATGAATGCCTTTCCGTTCAGCCCGATCGAGCGCATCACCCGATCCGCGATCAAAGCCGCGCGCGCCAGGTAGCCGGAGTCTTCCAGCACGCCGATGAACAGAAAAAGTAACAGGATCTGTGGCAAAAACACCAGCACAGACGCCACCCCGCGCCACACGCCGTCGATCAGCAGCGATTCCACCCAGTTGTGCCCCAGCAGCAGGCCGACTTTGTCGCCCCCCGCGTTCAGCAAATTGCCAAAGCCGTCGCTCAGCGGCTGCCCGATCGAAAACACCACCTGGAAGACGGCAAACACCACCGCCAGAAACACCAGCGGTCCCCACACCTTGTGCAGCAGCACGCCGTCGATCCGCTTCGTCCACTCATTCGATATCGGCGCCTTGTAGCGGGTCCGGCTGCTCACCCCGTGCGCCCACTGCCGGTAGGAGCGCGGATTCCCCATCACCGGCAGCTCAATCCGTCCCGTCACCGGCGCTACCGCTGTCTCGGCGACCGCCGTTCCCACCGAACCGTTCCCGTTCGCTGCACCGTTGCCGTTCGTCAGCGGATCGGCCTTGCGGTTCAGAAAGTGCGTGATCGCATCGAGCCCGGCGCCGCGCGTCGCGGAAATCTTCGCCACCGGCACGCCCAGCTCCTGGGCCAGCGCCAGCGTGTCCACTCGTCCGCCGCGCGCCTCCATCAGATCGCTCATGTTCAGCAGCACCAGCGTCGGCAATCCCAGGCTCAGCACCGGCGCCGCCAGCATCAGCTGCCGCCGCAGCTGCAGCGAATCCAGCACCAGCAGGATCGCATCCGGCGCCGGCGTTCCCGGCATCTCGCCGTGCAGCACGTCCACCGCGACGCGCGCATCTTCGGAATAAGAATCGAGTCCGTAAATCCCCGGCAGATCGATCAGCGTCAAATCGCCACGGCCGATCCCGTTCAGCCGCCCCACCCGCTGCTCCACCGTCACACCCGGATAATTCGCAACCTTTTGCCGCAGCCCCGTCAGCCGATTGAACAGCGTCGACTTACCCGAATTCGGCGGACCCACCAGCGCCACCGTCCGAATCCGCCCGGCGACCCGGGGTTCAACCGGAACCTCCAGCGTCGCCGTTGTGCCGCAGCAATCACTCATCGTTGCCCCGTGCTCTGCCCTTCGTATTCGCGAACCCGAATCGCCTTCGCCGTGTCGCGACGCAGCGCCACTTCGAACCCGTCAATCGAATACACCGTCGGATCTCCTGCCGGCGCCCGTCGCACCACCAACACCCGCGCCTCCGGTACGAACCCCATGTGCATCAGGTGATGCTGGATCTCGCCCGGCAGTTCCAGCGATTCCACCACACCCACCGTTCCTATGGGCAATTCGCTCAATAGACGCAACTTCCATGCTCCGGACAGCTCCAGCTCATCCGCTTCCTCGAGCCCAAAATCCGATAATAGCGCAATTGCGACCATTTTGCTCCTATATTGCCCGGATATGGCCAAGCATACGATCGGCAGTACCGCCCCTTCCGTGATTTTGGTCACACCTCGAATGGCTCCGTCCCGCCCGGTTACCCCCGCGGGAACCCCTTTCGCTTCGAGGATTTCCGCAGCCCCGCATCCTGTACGATCAGAACAGTTTCACGCATCATCCTCTTCATCCCTGAGTCACTTTCCCTGGAGTCTTTGCCTCAATGTCCTGTCTTGCACCTTTCCCGCACTCTCTTGCGCGGGTGCTTCGCATCCCCCTGCTCGCTCTCCTGATTTCCCTTCTCCCTGCGCCTTCTCCCGCTGCTGTCCATGCTGCCGCCGCGAAGAAGACGGCCTCTGAGCCGGGGCCCGACACGCTCATCTTCGTCAACGGCGACCGCCTCTCCGGCAAAGTCGTGCGCGCCGTCGGCGACGAAGTCCTCTTTCACAGCGACATCGTCGGCGACATCACTGTGAAATGGGCCAGGATCAAAGAACTCCACACCGGCACAAAGCTGGCAGTCCTCGAACGCAGCGTCTTCGCCCACCACAAAGAGCTTCCCAGCGGCATTCCTGAGGGGGAGCTGAGCGTCGCTCACCAGCTCATCACCGTTCACTCCGACAGCGGCGCCACCATCGCGCCCATTCCCCTGAAAAGCGCGGAATACATCGTCGACGAGACCACCCTGCGCAGACAGATCGCCGGCCATCCCGGCATCCTGGCTGGCTGGAACGGCGCCATCACCGCCGGCGCCACGGTCGTCCAGGCCACCCAGGAGCAGTACACCTTCGCCGGTTCGGTCAGCCTCGCCCGCTCCGCGCCCACCGTCACCTGGCTCGACACGCACAACCGCACCCTGCTCGACTTCAGCGGCTCCTTCGGCAAGATCATCCAGCCGGCGTATTCCAGCGACGGCGTCATGACTCCCGCCAGCAGTTCGAAAAGCTCCATCTACCACGCCGACGCTGAGCGCGACGAATACTTCTCCCCCCGCTTCTACGCCCTCGGGCAGACCGTCTTCGACCACAACTTTGCCCAGGCGCTCGATCTGCAGCAGATTTACGGCGCCGGCATCGGCTGGACCGCCATCAAGCGGCCCAACCAGGAGCTCGACGTCAAATCCACGCTGCAGTACGAAGGCCAGACCTTCATTGACGCCAGTGGCGGAGAAGACCAGAACCTGATCGGCTCCACGCTCAACGGCACCTGGGCCGCGAAGCTCCCCTACAAGATCCAGTTCAGACAGGGGCTTTCCTGGATCCCCGCTTACAACAACCCCTACGCCTACTCGGCCGCCGAAACCGACTCCCTGACCATGCCGTTCTTCAAGAGCCTGGCGTTCTCGATCGGCTCCAACGACAGCTACCTCAACGACCCTCCGCCGGCTTCGCCCCCTACCAAACGCAATTCCTTCGAGTTCACTACGGGACTCACCTACAGCATCAAGTCGAAATACTGACCCGACGCACAGCCCTCGGCGTCAATGGCTCGCCGGTAGCGGCGCCGGTTCGCTCTCCCCGACGCCGTAATCCAGCGGCGTCGTCAGCAGCTTCTCCACGTCGCCCGGCATCGGCTGGCCGGCATTCTTCAGCAGCACGCTCACCTGCCACATCTGCGTCTGGTTCAGTACCTTGTCAAAGGCGGGCATCCCGCTCAGCCGGATCCCGTTCGCCACCTTCCAGTGCGTCTCTCCCACCGGATCGTCGCTCACCCCCACGACGCCATTCCGGTGCGGCGCCCACAGCTGCGGCGCGTGTGGATACATATGTCCCCCATACGCCGAAGGCCTCCCGTACAGTCCGTGGCAAGCCGCGCATTCCTCGCGATAGATCTGCGCCCCCGACGTCAGATTCGTCGCGCTCGCCTCAATCGGTGCGCTCGCCGGCATCTCCTTGTCGATGCGCGCATGCAGCGGCATCCGCACAATCTCCCGCTCGAACGGAAACGGCGGATCCCCCACCGCGACCGGCGGATGCCCCATGCCGAAATAGATCAGTCCGCAAACCGGGAGGATCAGCAACCCCACCACCAGCCCCACCAGAAATCTCATCCGCGCTTTCCCTCAGTCCCCAAAATAACCGCACATCTCCCCGGCATCCTTGCACGGTCATGAAGATTCCGCAACCCGCTTCCGGACCCCGGCAAGGGTCTGCAACCGGCTACGCGCGACTGGCTCCCGGATGTCTTACCCTGTAACCTGTTCCCTGTACCCTGTATTTTTCCGTCTAAGCTGTGGAGGCACCCAGGTTCATGCATTTTCGCAAGTTCTCCGGATACGCCCTGTATCCGCTCCTCGCGTTCCTTCTTCTTCTCCCCTCCGCATCCCGCGCACAGGATTCTCAGCCGACATCCGCCGCGTCCCAGGCCACTCCGGCCGACCAGTCCAGCCAGTCGCAGGTCTCGGCCACCCCGCAGAGCCAGGCGGAGATCCTCCGCCAAGCCCAGGCCCGCGTCAATGCCCGCCGCCGCATCCGCATCCGCCAGATCATCCAGCAGACCTATAACCACAAATATGAGCTGAATTCCGGCGGGGGCGCCCTCCGCTTTATCCCCGGAGGTTACCTCCAGCGCATCAATGAAGCCGGATGGATGATCGACCTCACCGACTACTTCCACGGCGACCTCGGCGTCGATGCCGACTTCCGCGGCTACTACGGAACGGCTTATACCGGTACCAACCCCTATTCCGTCTTCAATCCCAGCATCAGCCAGTACACCTTCATGGCCGGTCCCCGCTATCGCTTCTTCAAAGGCCAGCACTGGGGCTGGACCGCGGAAGGACTGGCCGGCGCTGGCCACGGCAACTTCGGCACCGGTACCCACGGCCTGCCCCCCACCCTGGTCGGCCTCTACAACGACTCCACCGTCCTGAACTTCCTCGGCGGCGTCTCCGCCGACTGGAACCTCACCCCTGCCGTCGCCTTCCGCTTCACCGCCAACGAGCTCTTCACCAACTACGGCTCCAGCTTCCAGGAGAACCTCGGCGGCAACGTCGGCATCGTTTACCGCTTCGGTAAGCGGTAACGAAGCCGGTAGCCGGTAGCCTGTAGCCCGTAGCCTGTAGCCCGAAGCGAGCCGCTGGCAGCGAACGACTCATCAGGTGCTCCCACTTCCCTGCTCCCTGGTTTTTCGTTCCAGTTGCACGCCTGGGTGCTCCACATTTGCTCGTCTTTGGCAGATGCGGAAAGCAGGATCGTCCAGCTCCCTGCTCCCAGCTACCGGCTACAGGCTGTTCCCTGTACCCTGTATCTTCATGCTCTTCGCGGCGGCCACCGAATCCCTCCTCGCCCACGCCCAGACGCTCGCCCTGTTCTTCGTCAGGAACGATCTCCGCCACTACCTCCGCACCCACTACGGCGATCACACCTTCCAGAACCTCTACCACTGGCAGCTCTTCTCCTTCGACACTGCCCTGCTCACGCCGTACTTCGTGGTGATGATCATCCTCGCCCTCTACGGCTTCCACCGTTACACGCTGGTCTGGCTCTACTACCACAACCGCAAAAACGCCACCCACGAGCCGCCCTCGCGTTTCGCTGAGCTGCCCCGCGTCACCATCCAGCTCCCCATCTTCAACGAGCAATTCGTCATCGACCGCCTGATCGAGTCCGTCTGCCGCATCGAATACCCGCGCGACCGCCTCGAAATCCAGGTCCTCGACGACTCCACCGACGAGACCAAAGAAGTCGCTCAGGCCATCGTCGATCGCTATCGCTCCCTCGGCCATCCCATCGTCTATCTGCACCGCACCAATCGCGTCGGCTTCAAAGCCGGCGCCCTCGACGAAGGCCTCGAAACCGCCACCGGCGAATTCGTCGCGATCTTCGACGCCGATTTCACCCCGCCCCGCGACTGGCTCCTGCGCGTCATCCACCACTTCGCCGATCCCTCCATCGGCATGGTCCAGACCCGCTGGACCCACCTCAACCGCGACTACAGCTTCCTCACCCAGGTCGAGGCCATCCTCCTCGACGGCCACTTCGTCCTCGAGCACGGAGCCCGCGCCCGCACCGGCGTCTTCTTCAACTTCAACGGCACCGCCGGCATGTGGCGCACCTGCGTCATCGGCCAGGCCGGCGGCTGGCAGCACGATACCCTCACCGAGGACACCGACCTCAGCTACCGCGCCCAGATCATCGGCTGGAAATTCAAATACCTCCAGGATGTCGAGTGCCCCGCCGAAGTCCCCATTGAGATGACCGCCTTCAAAACCCAGCAGCAGCGCTGGGCCAAAGGCCTCATCCAGACCTCCAAAAAAATTCTCCCCCGCCTCTTTCGCTCCGACGTGCCTCTGCGCGTCAAGGTCGAAGCCTGGTATCACCTGACCGCCAACCTCAGCTACCCGCTCATGATCGTCCTCTCCGTCCTGCTCATGCCGGCCATGATCATCCGCTTCTACCAGGGTTGGTGGGAGATGCTCTACATCGATTTCCCCCTCTTCGTCGCCTCCAGCTTTTCCATCTCGTCCTTCTATCTCGTCTCGCAGAAAGAACTCTTCCCGCGCACCTGGTATAAGTGCCTGCTCTATCTGCCGTTCCTCATGTCCCTTGGCATCGGCCTGACCATTACCAATACCATCGCCGTCATGGAGGCCATCTTCGGCATCCAGTCCGCCTTCAAACGCACCCCCAAATACCGCGTCCAGAAAAAGGGTGAAAAATCGAAAGGCGCCGCAAAGTATCGCAAGCGCCTCGGCGTCATCCCCTTTATCGAGCTGCTCATCGGCGGCTACTTCGCCCTCTGCATCTGGTACGCCGTCGACAACGAGAACTACTTCACCGTCCCCTTTCTGCTGCTCTTCGTCGTCGGCTACTGGTATACCGGCCTGCTCTCGCTCCTGCAGGGACGCTTCGAACGCTGGCGCTCCGGCACCAATCTCGATGACGCCTCGCCCAAGCCGTTTCCTGTGGGTGTCTGAAGGAACCGCCCCATCAACGGAACAGGTGGATGGCAATCGGAAGTCGCAGCTTCTTCGAGATTTTGTCGCTGGAGTAAACAGGTACCTTCATCGTTATTCCGAGTGCGAGACACGCGCGATCTCCCGGAGAGAGTCCCAGCGGGCGGGTCTGGTCAAGAATCGTCTCGCTGAGCCGAGCCTGCTCTTCGTCGAACGGATAAACCTCGTCCACCACAGCCCTGGCGGTCTCCCATGCTGCCCGGTGCGAACTCCCTCCCAGCTCCTTCCTCCATGCTGCCCCGTTATACTCACCGATGATGAAATCTCTGCGGCCTTTCCCCCTCCTCCTCCTCAGTCTTCTCGCCGTTCCTTCCTCTTTCGCCTGGGGCAACAAAGGCCACACCATCATCAATCGCCTGGCCGCCCAGTCCCTGCCCGCCGACATGCCCGCCTTCCTGCGCACCCCCCAGGCCGTCGACGAAATCGCCTACCTCGGCCCCGAGCCCGACCGCTGGCGTTCCCGCGCCGAGCCCGAACTCAGCGCCGCTCAGGCCCCCGACCACTTCATCGATCTCGAATACGCCGACCTCATCGGCCCCCTGCCCCGCGAGCGCTACCAGTTCATTGCTGCCCTCTACGCCTACGCCGCCGCCCACCCCGACCGCGCCGCCGACCTCCGCCCGGAACGGGTCGGCTTCCAGCCGTACATCACCGAAGAGGTCTGGGAGCGCCTCAAGTCCGCCATGCGCGACTACCGCCAGCTCAGCGCCGAACACCAGGACACCCAACCCGTCGAGGCGGCCATCCTCTTCTACGCCGGCTGGCTCGGCCATTATGTCGCGGACGGCTCCCAACCCCTTCACGTCACCATCCAGTACAACGGCTGGGTCGGGCCCAATCCCAACGGCTACACCACCGAGCACCACATCCACAGCCTCTTCGAAACCGACTTCGTCAACGCCGCCATCAGCGCCGCCGACGTCCGGCCGCTCATGACGCCTCTGCATCCCATCGACGACGAATGGACCGACTACCTGGCCTACCTGCGCCACTCCAATTCCCTCGTCGAGAAGGTCTACCAGCTCGACAAGATCCACGGCTTCGACGGCACCGGCACGCCGGAATCCCGCCGCTTCACCGCTGAGCGCCTCGCCGCCGGAGCCTCGATGCTCCGCGACCTCTACGTCGCCGCCTGGATCAAGAGCGCCGAGCCCGTGCCCGAGTGGCGCGAGGAGCACCCGGCTGCCGCACCGTCCACGGTGGGATCCGGGTCCGGCCGATAGCCAGCCCTGGGGAGGGTGCGTCCTCCGGACGGAGAGGGTCAACCCCCTGGGAAGTTGTTGATTCAAAAAGGAAGCGCTGGTCTGCCGGAGGGGGTGCGGGTAACGACATGGTTATGAGGG
The DNA here is from genome assembly GCA_035508305.1 of Acidobacteriaceae bacterium. GTDB lineage: Bacteria > Acidobacteriota > Terriglobia > Terriglobales > Acidobacteriaceae > Palsa-343. The sequence goes on from DATJNE010000006.1 coordinate 33,048, forward strand.
AGGTGGGCGCCGAACGCACTTCCGGCAGGAACCCGGACGCCGCCCCAGGGCATCGCGCCTCGTGAGCCGAAGGAGCCGCAAAGACTGTTAACTATATAGTTAACTAAAGGGGTTCCGGCCGCGTGCTCGATCCAGCAAAATCAACGACATCCGGAGGGCTCGACCCCCGATGAGCCGCACATACCTCAGACCCCCTCGCCCATCTTCCCCACGAGCCTCTGCAGCAGCGCGGCCAGCTGCTGCTCCACCGCGCGCCCCGTCTCGATCACCTCTTCATGGCTCAGCGGCTCCGCCTGGACGCCAGCCGCCAGGTTCGTCACGCAGCTGATCCCCAGGACTTCGATCCCCATCTGCCGCGCCGCAATCGTCTCCTGCACCGTCGACATGCCCACCAGATCGGCGCCCATCGTTCGGAACGCCCGAATCTCCGCCGGTGTCTCAAAGCTGGGCCCCAGCACGCTCAGATACACGCCCTCGTCGAGCCGGTACCCCTCCGCATGCGCCGCTTCATGGGCCAGCCGCCGCAGCCGCGCCGAATACGCCTCGCTCATGTCGAAAAAGCGCGGCCCCAGCCGCTCGTCTTTCACCCCGACCACCGGATTCCGCCCCGACAAATTAATGTGATCCGCAATCAGCACCAATTGCCCGCGCTTCAAGCCTTCGTTGATCCCGCCCGCGGCGTTCGTCAGCACCAGTTGCGTCACGCCGATCCCCCCCAGCACGCGAATGGGAAAAGTCACCTCGACAGAACTGTAGCCTTCATAGGCGTGGACCCGCCCCTGCATGACGGCCACCGCTACTCCATCCACTTTCCCGATCACCAGCTTCCCGCTGTGTCCGGGCACCGTCGACTGTGGAAAGTGCGGGATCTCCGCGAACGGAATCGCCGTCGCGCTTTCGAGCTGCTCGGCAAACGCGCCGAGGCCCGATCCGAGGACAATCGCAATCCTCGGCCGCAAGTCCGTCCGCCGAGTGACAAACCCGGCTGCCGCCGTTGCCTTTTCAAAAACTGTATCCGGCATAGTTACTTAATCAGAATCCCCACAATCGAGGCCGACATCAGGTTCGCCATCGTCCCGGCGAGCATCGCACGAAACCCCAGCTTCGCCAGGTCGTTGCGCCGGTTCGGCGCCAGCGCCCCGATGCCGCCGATCTGAATGCCGATCGAGCTCAGGTTGGCAAACCCGCACAGGGCGAAGGTCGCAATCGTCACCGACCGCGCCGCCAGTGCGCCTGTTTTCGCCAGGCTGCCCAGATAGGTGTACGCCACCAGCTCGTTCAGCACCATCCGCGTCCCCAGCAGATTCCCCACCGTCGGCGCGTCATGCCATGGAATCCCGATCAGCCAGGCAATGGGCGCAAAGAAGAATCCCAGAATCGCATCGAGCGAGTGCGGGAACGGAATGTGATGCGCGCCCAGCCAGCCGTGCAGCCCGCCCAGGATCCCGTTCAGCAGCGCGATCAGCGCCAGAAACGAGATCAGCATGATGCCCACGTTGAACGCCAGCCTCCCGCCGTCGATCGTCCCCCGCGCAATCGATCCGATCAGGTTCTCGTCCCTGCTGCCCATCCCGCTCTCGTCGCCCTCGGGAATGTGCACCACGCCTTCGGTCGCCGGCTTCTCCGTCTCCGGCACCAGCATCTTCGAAATCAGAATCGTGCCCGGTGCGGTCATGATCACCGCCGCCAGCAGACTGCTCGCCGAAATGCCGTACAGGATGTACGCGGCCATGATCCCGCCCGAGACATGCGCCATCCCGCTGGTCATGATCGTCATCAGCTCCGAGCGCGTGGCCCCGGGCAGAAACGGGCGGATGGTCAGAGGCGCCTCCGTCTGCCCCATGAAGATGCTCGCCGCCACGTTCAGGCTCTCCGCGCCCGAGACCTTCATGGTCCACTGCATCGCCTTCGCGAAGCCGCGAATGATCAGCTGCATGATCCCGAGGTAATAGAGCACGGCGAAGAACGCGGAGATGAAGATGATCGTCGGCAGCACCTGGAAGGCGAAGAAGCTCGTCCCAAAGGCATGGCCGATCTTCGACTCGTGCGCGCCCAGGTCCCCGAAGACAAACGTCGACCCGTCGAAGGCGTACGCGAGCAGGTGGTTCACGCCGGCGCCCGCCGCGTGCATGATCTTCTGGCCGACCGTCCATTTGACCACGCAGAAGGCAAAGAGGATCTGCAGCCCCAGCCCCCACACCACGGTCCGCCACCGGATCGCCCGGCGGTTGGTGGAAAAGATCCACGCCAGCAACAGCATCGTCAGCAGACCCAGCACACCGGTGAATCGAGCCAAAGCGTTCTCCTGAAGGTTGTCTGCATCCTATCGGGTCTCAGCCGCTACCGCTACGGCCTACCGGCTACGGGCCACTGGCTATCGGCTACCGGCTCTCTTCAGCCAGGAATCTTTGTTCTCGCCGGAGATGATCTCCTTCACCAGCGGCCGCGCGGTCACCAGCGCATCGCCGATGGTCAGCGCCTCGGTCAGCAACTGCTCCGGCTCGGCAAATCGAGACTCGTCCTCGGCGAACAGCGTCGTCAGCGCCTGCCCGGCTTCCACCTTTGCCCCCAGCTTGACGTGCATCGCCAGCCCCGCGTGCGCCTCCACCGGTTCGCCGGCCTTTTCCCGCCCTGCGCCCAGCCGCTGCACCGCCCACCCCACTTTTGTGCAGTCGGCTGCGACAAAATACCCGCTCCGCGCCGCGCGAAACTCCCTCCGGAACCGCGGCCGATGAAACTCCATTCCCGCATCGAGCGCCTGCACGTCGCCGCCCTGCGCGGCGACCATCTCCCGAAAGATTCCGAGCGCCGATCCATCGGCCAGTTTCTCCTCTGCCATCGCCCGTCCTGCCTCCGCGCTCCGCGCCTTGCCGCCCAGGTAAATCATCCAGCCCGCCAGAATCAGCGAAACCTCCCGCAGGTCCTCGCTCAGCGGATCGCGTCCGCCCCGCAGCAGCTCCATCGACTCGGCGATCTCCACCCAGTTCCCCGCCATCTTCCCCAGCGGCTGGCTCATGTCCGTCAGCACCGCCACGGTGCGCGTGCCCGCACGCTCGCCCGTCTCCACCATCAGCGCGGCAAGATACCGCGCCTGATCTTCATCCCGCAGAAACGCGCCCGACCCCGTCTTCACGTCGATCACCAGCGCATCCAGTCCCGCCGCCAGCTTCTTGCTCATGATCGAGGCGCAGATCAGGTACGGATTCTCCACCGTCGCCGTCCGGTCCCGCAGCGAGTAGAGTTTGCGGTCGGCCGGGACGAGGTTCTTCGTCTGCCCCACAATCGAGGCTCCGCACTGCTCCAGCACCCTGCGCATCTCTGCCAGCGACAGCCCCGTCCGGTACCCCGGAATCGACTCCAGCTTGTCCAGCGTTCCCCCCGTATGCCCCAGCGCGCGCCCGCTGATCATGGGATCGGCCAGCCCGGCGGCCGCTGCAATCGGAGCTACGAGGAACGACGTCTTGTCGCCCACGCCGCCCGTCGAATGCTTGTCGACCCTTCGCCGCCCCGGTCCATTCTCAACTCCTTTGTGCGCCAGCACCTCTCCGGAAAACCGCATCGCCGTGGTCAGCGTATCGAGCTCGGGCAGGGTGAGCCCGCGCAGAAACACCGCCATCAGCCACGCCGACAGCTGCTCCTCGGGAATCGTCTCCCGCGCCGCGCCCTCCACCAGGAAGCGAATCTCCTCCGCCGTCAGTTCCTCGCCGTCCCGCTTCTTTCGGATCAGGTCCACCGCATGCAGCGCGCTCATCCCCGGTTCTCCAGGTGGAAGCTGCAGGGAAAGAGTTCGGCAAACTGCCGCGTCTCCGGACCGTGGTCGCCGGGAAAGGTCACCACAGCATCGGCGGTGACAAATTCGCTCATCACCTGCCGGCACGCTCCGCAGGGCGGGCTGGCCGCGGAATTGCGGTTGGCCACCGCGATCGCCCGAATCCTCCGCGTTGCGCCGTGTTCGCTGATGCCCCGGAAGAGCGCATTGCGCTCCGCGCAGCTGGTCAGCCCGTAGGACATGTTCTCCACATTGCAGCCGGTCACCACGCTGCCGTCGTCGAACAGCAGCGCCGCGCCCACATAGAACTTCGAGTACGGCGCGTAGGCGTGAGCCGCCGCTGCCATCGCATCCGCACGCAGAGAGGCGAGGGTTGCCTCATCGATTGCCGGCATGGTTCTGAGGCTAACTGCTTCTCCAGCGTGCGGCAACCGCCTCAAGTTCCTCCTGCGCCCGTCCGATAACCCCATTGTGGACGACCTTACTCGCGAATTCCTGCTCGAAAGTCAGGAAGGGCTCGACCGGATGGAGCGGGCCCTGACCGATCTGGAGACCCGGCCCGGCGACGCGGAACTGCTCGCGGACATCTTCCGCTCCGTACACACCATCAAGGGCACCACCGGATTCCTTGGCTTCGGCCGCCTCGAAGCGCTCTCGCATGCGGGAGAAAATCTGCTGGGTCTGCTGCGCGACGGCAGGCTGGCGGCGACGCCGGAGATCATCAGCGGCCTGCTGGCGCTGATGGACCGGCTGCGGGGCATCCTGCGTTCGATTGAAACCTCCGGAGCCGAAGGCGAGAGCGAGCAACAGGACGCGGCCATCATCGCGCGTCTCGAAGAGCTTCAGCGGGGCGAATCCGTAGCCGTGGCTGAGCCCGTCCTCGCCGCGGCCGCGCGTGGGAATCCCGTCCACCCGCGCCAACCGCGCGCTCCCCGCCAGCGCCACCACCGAAGTACGCCTCCCCCGGCTCCTTCCGAGGAGGCAGGGCCGCCGCGGGAGATCGAAGAAGCGCCGCGGGCAACGGAACCGGAACCTCGCTCCGTGTCCTCGGCTGCAGCCCCTTCGACTCCCGCCCGGCCCGGGAAGGAGGCGCCGCCTGCGGCGCAGGAGACTCCGGCGGCTGCCGTTTCCGGAACCGCGGATTCCACCCTGCGCGTCGACGTCGAACTGCTCAACCGCATGATGAACCTGGTCGGCGAACTGGTGCTGACCCGGAATCAGATTCTGCAGACGACCAGTGCCGATCCGGGCTTTTCCCTGCTCGGCCGCCGACTCGACATGGTCACTGCCGATCTGCGCGAATCGGTGATGAAGGCGCGCATGCAGCCGGTGAGCCACGTGTTTTCGCGCTTCCCGCGTCTGGTCCGCGATCTGGCCCTGGGCCTCGACAAGAAGGTCCGCCTGGAGATGGAGGGGCAGGATACCGAGCTGGACAAGAGCCTGCTGGAAGCGATTCGCGATCCGCTCACGCATTCCATCCGCAATGCCATCGACCACGGCATCGAGACTCCCGAAGTCCGCATCGCCGCCGGCAAGCCCGCCGAAGGCGTGGTCCGGCTGCGCGCCTGCCACGAAGGCAGCCACGTCATCGTCGAAGTGCATGACGACGGCGCCGGCATGAAGATCGAGCGTATCCGCCAGAAGGCGGTCGAGCGCCAGCTGATCCCGGCGCAGCGCGCCGAGCAGATGAACGAGCGCGAAATCCTGCAGCTGATCTTCCTCCCCGGCTTCTCCACCGCCGAAGCCGTCACCAGCGTCTCCGGACGCGGCGTCGGCATGGATGTGGTGCGCACCAACGTGGAGAAGATCGGCGGCAAAGTCGATGTGGAGAGCCACGCCGGCCAGGGCACGGTGCTGCGTCTGCGCATTCCTCTCACTCTGGCCATCATTCCGGCGCTCATTGTGCACAGCCGCGGGCAGAACTTCGCTGTGCCGCAGGGCTCGCTGACCGAGCTGGTGCATCTGGGGGACGGAGAAACGGACAGCCGCATCGAGTGGCTGGAGAATGCCGCTCTCTATCGCCTGCGCGGACGCCTGCTCCCCCTGGTCTTTCTGGACCGGCTGCTGCAGCAGCCGCCGCGCGAGCGGACCGCTCCGTGCGATATCGCGGTTCTCAACGCCGACGGGCGCCGCTATGGCCTGGTCGTCGACGGTCTGGCCGATCCGGAGGAAATTGTCGTCAAGCCGCTGGCCGCGGTGCTGCGCGAGATCGGCTTCTATGCCGGGGCCACCATACTCGGCAACGGCGAGATGGCGCTGATTCTCAATCCCGGCGCCATCGCCCAGAACGCGAACGTGGGCCTTTCTGCGGATGCCGAGGAAACGGCGGCGGAGGACCAGCGCGCCGGCGGGCAGGATTTCCTCCTCGTCGAAGCCGGCAGCCGGCGGGCCGCGCTGCCGCTGGAGACGGTGGTCCGCATCGAGCGGATCCCGCGCTCCCGCATCGAGCGCGCCGGTTCGCGTCCGGTTCTGCGCTTCGAGGGCGCTCTGCTGCCCCTGGACGACGCGGCCGGCGACTTCATCGACAGCGGCAGCGATCCGGACGCGCAGACCACGGTCGTCGTCTGCCGCGACGGGCAGCGGCATGTGGGCATGACGGTGTCGCAGGTCCTCGACGTGACCGGCGGGCGCACGCTGGAGGAAGCCGGCTCGGGCCTGGTTGCCGACGGCATTACCCTCCTGCATGAGAAGGTTACCGGCATTGTCAGCCTTTCCGCGATTCCCTCGCTCGACAACGTCATGGAGCGCGCACCGGTGGAGTTCGCTCCGCCTCGGGAGGAGCAGCGATGAACGAAGCACAGGCCAGCCATACGCAGGAAGTCTGCTCGGTCCGGGTGGGCGATACGCTCTACGGCATCCCCATCGCGCACGTGCTGGAAATCCTCGGCAAACCGGCCACCCAGCGCGTCCCCCTGGCCCCGTATTTCGTCGGCGGTCTGGTGCACTATCGTGGCGAGGTTCTCACGGCCGTCTCGCTGCGCCGCCTGCTCGGCATGGATCCGGCGAAGACTCCCGAAGATGTGCTTGTCTTCGAGAGCGGGGATGGTCTCTTCGGGCTCTTTGTCGATTCGGTGGGGGAGGTTCTCCATGTCTCGGCCGCCGATCACGAACCCAACCCGGCGACGCTCGATCCGCGCCGGCAGGCGTTGTTCGACGGCGCCTGGAAGCTGAAAGACCGGCTCCTTGTCAGCCTGGAACCCGGGCGTCTGGACCCGATGCGCCTCGGCAGCGCCTTCCCTGCCTGAGGCCGGAGCAGCACGGAAAGGTGGATTATGCGCGCCCTGGTCGTCGATGACTCGCGATTCATCCGGAATTATCTCCACTCTCTTTTTTCCGAGCACGGCATCGACTGTGTGGAAGCCGGGGACGGCCGGGAGGGCCTGGCCTGCCTGCGCGACTCGGGCCCCTTCGCCGTTGCCCTGGTGGACTGGAACATGCCGGTGATGACCGGCTACCAGCTGCTGCGCGCGGCCCGCGCCGACCGCTCGCTGGATACCACCAAAATCGTGATGGTGACCACCGAGGCCGAGAATGACCACGTGGAAGCCGCGCTCGATGCCGGCGCGGATGAATACCTCGTGAAGCCCTTCGACGCCGAAGGCCTCTTCGACAAGCTGCGCATGGCCGGAGTGAACGACCTGTGAGCACCCCTGGGCGACCCCCGCGCCGCGTTCGCGTCCTGCATATCGACGACTCGGCCGTGATGCGGAGCCTGCTGCGCATGGTCCTCGGGCCACAGCCCTCGCTCGAGATTGCAGCCACGGCCTCGTCGGGGCAGGAAGGGCTGGCGACCTTCGAGCGCATCCACCCCGACCTCGTCCTGCTGGACATCGAGATGCCGGGCATGAACGGCCTCGAAGTTCTCTCCGCCATCCGCCGCCAGAACCGCCGGGTGCCGGTGATCATGTGCAGCACGCTGACCTCGCGCGGCGCGCGGATCACGATCGAAGCGCTGGCTCGCGGGGCCACCGACTACGTCACCAAACCCGGCGCCCAGCATGGCCTGCGCGAGGGTGTGGAGACGCTCAGCCGCGAGCTGCTGCCGAAGATCTTCGCTCATTTTCCGCCCGAGCCGCGCCCCATCGCTGCGCCCGCCCCCGAACCGCGCCCGGTGCTCCCGCCGACCGTGGCTCAGCCGCCGAGAATCGTCGTCATCGGGGTTTCCACCGGCGGACCCGCCGCACTGGAAGCGCTGCTGCCGGGAATCCCGGCCAGCTTTCCCCTGCCCATCGTCATCGTGCAGCACATGCCGCGCCTCTTTACCGGTCTGCTCGCCGAGCGCCTCGATGGTCTCTGCCCGCTCCATGTGCGCGAAGCCGAATCCGACAGCCATGCCGAGCCGGGTGTGGTCGACATCGCGCGGGGCGACTGGCATCTGGAGATCCTCCGCGATCTGCGTCTCCGTCTCCACCAGGATCCGCCGGAGAATTTCTGCCGCCCCTCGGCCGATGTTCTCTTTCGTTCCGCAGCGGCGACCTGCGGAGGCCGCGTCCTCGGCATCATCCTTACCGGCATGGGTTCGGACGGACTCCGGGGCTCGCGGGCCATCCGCGCGGCGGGAGGCACCATCCTTGCGCAGGATGCTCCCAGCAGCGTCGTCTGGGGCATGCCCGGCGCTGTCGCCAGCGCCGGTCTGGCCAACAAAATCCTTCCCCTGAACGTGATCCCGGCGGAAATTCTGCGCATCGCCTGCGCCCTGCCGCAGCCGCCGCGCGTGGAGGCTCCCGCACGATGAGCGCCTCCACCCTCGAGTACGATTACCTGCGCGGCGTGGTCATGCGCAATTCCGGCAATCAGGTCGACCCGGCGCGCGACTATCTGTTTGAATCGCGGCTCCAGGGACTGCTCCGCAACCGCGGATTCGAGTCCCTCAGCCAGCTCGTCTCGGCGCTGCGCTCCGATCCCGGCACCGTGCTCCAGCGCTCGGTGGCCGAGGCCATGACGATCAACGAGACCAGCTTCTTTCGCGACACCCCCACCTTCGACTACCTGCGCGAGACGCTGTTGCCTGCGCTGATCGAAAGCCGGCGCGACATCCGCACCCTTCGCTTCTGGTCCGCCGCCAGCTCTTCCGGGCAGGAAGCCTATTCGGTCGCCATGATGCTGCGCGAGCATTTTCCTCTGCTCGCCTCCTGGCGGATCGATATCCTCGGCACCGATCTTTCCGCCGAGATGGTGGCGCGCGCCGGCGCCGGCCGCTATCAGCGCATCGAAATCAACCGCGGCCTGCCGGCACGATTTCTCGTAAAATATCTCGTCCGCACCGGCGACGAGTGGGAGATTCATCCCGACATCAAACGTCTCTGCCGCTTCCAGCAGCGCAATCTCGTCCAGGTCCCCGTCACGCCCGAGGCGTTCGACGTCATCTTCCTCCGCAACGTGATGATTTATTTCCCCCAGGAGACGCGCCGCCAGGTTCTGCTGACGATGCACCGCGCGCTTCCCCCCGACGGCATCCTGTTCCTCGGCCTCTCCGAGCAGCCGCGCATGGACTCCCACTGGCAGACCATGCTCACGGCGAAGACGGTCTGGTACAAACCGATCCGCTGAAGGCTGCCGGCAGCCCGTAGCCGGTCGCCTGTCGCCCAATCTGATTGCGATCTCTTTTGCGAATCCTGCTGGCCGGCAATTTGCCCCCGACGCAGGAGGCGACGAACTCCGCTCGTCGAGCCTGTCTCCTGTCTCCTGTCTCCTGTCTTCCAGCTCCTGCCTCCTCCCTCCCCGCTCGCCATTCACTCACAACTCGCAACTCGCTTTTTCGCTCGCCTTCCCGCTCGTGCTACCGGCTCCCGGCTCCTGCCTTCCGCTCGCAGTATGCTCTCCAAAGATGGACCCCCTCAGCCTCTTCCATCCCGTCACGCGCGACTGGTTCCGCTCGACCCTTGGCGAGCCTACCGCCCCGCAGCGCCTTGGATGGCCCGCCATCGCACGCGGCGAAAGCACTCTCATTCTCGCTCCGACCGGCACAGGCAAAACTCTCACCGCTTTTCTCTGGTGTCTCGACCGCCTGACCTTCCACTCCCTCCCCGAAACAACAGAACTGATTGCCGGCCAGACTCGCGTCGTCTACATCAGCCCCCTCAAAGCGCTCGCTGTCGACGTCGAACGCAACCTCCAGACTCCGCTGCGGCAGATTGCACCGCTCGCGCGCCGGGCCGGCGTCCCCTTCCGGCTTCCGGAAATCGCCATCCGCACCGGGGACACGCCGCAGGCTGAGCGGGCCCGCTTCCGCCGTCATCCCGCGGACATCCTCATCACTACGCCCGAGTCGCTCTACCTGCTCCTCACCTCCGAATCGGCCGCCGCACTGCGCACCGTGGACACGGTCATCGTCGACGAAATCCACGCGCTCGTCCCGACCAAGCGCGGCGCTCACCTCGCCCTCACTCTCGAGCGCCTCGAAGCCATCGTGGCGAAGCCGCTGCAGCGCATCGGCCTGTCCGCCACGCAGCGGCCGCTTGAAGAAGTCGCCCGTTTCCTGGGCGGCCATCTTCCTGCAGAAGAAACGTCCGGCACATCCGCGTCGCGGCCGGTGACGATCATTCCTGCGGCCACCACCAAACAACTTCAACTGAAAGTCGAAGTTCCGGTTGAGGACCTGAAGGCGCCCGAGCCAAGCCCCGGTTCGCCGCCGGATTCTGCGGCGAAGCGCGCCTCCATCTGGACCACCGTCCCCCCACGTCTCCTCACTATCATCCGCCGGCGCCAGTCCACGCTGATCTTCGTCAATAACCGCCGCACCGCCGAACGCCTCGCCGGCCTCATCAACGACCTCGCCCGTCCCGAGGAGCTTCCCATCGCTCGCGCTCATCACGGCTCGCTCGCGGCCGCCCAGCGCTCGGAAATCGAAACCCAGCTCAAAACCGGTCAGCTTCGCGCTGTGGTTGCGACCTCATCGCTCGAACTCGGCATCGACATGGGCGCCATCGACCTCGTCATCCAGATCGAGTCGCCGCCCTCGGTGGCCGCCGGTATGCAGCGCATCGGCCGCGCTGGTCACAACGTCGGCGTGGTCAGTGAAGGCATCCTCTTCCCCAAGTACCGCGCCGACCTCATCGCGTGTTCCGCGGTCACCCGGGCCATGCACGAGGGCCACGTCGAAGCGACCTCCATTCTGCGCAATCCGCTCGACGTTCTCGCCCAGCAGATCGTCGCAACGGTGGCGCAGCCGCCGGCTCTTGCCGAACCGCGCCGCAAAGGCCAGCCCCCGCGCGAGCCGGCTGTTTCGGCTGACGCTCTTTACGCTCTCGTGCGGCGCGCCGCGCCGTTCACCACGCTGCAGCGCGCGACCTTCGACAGCGTTCTCGACCTGCTCTCCGGCAAGTATCCCTCCGACGAATTCGCCGAGCTGCGCCCGCGCATCACCTGGGACCGCGACCGCAACTTGCTCACGCCCCGCGAAGGCGCCAAAAGTCTTGCCATCCTCAACGCCGGCACCATCCCTGACCGCGGCCTCTACGGCGTCTTCCTCAGTGGCGACCACAAGAAGCCCGTCCGCGTCGGCGAGCTCGACGAGGAGATGGTGTTCGAATCCCGGGTTGGCGAAGTTTTCGCGCTCGGCGCCTCCACCTGGCACGTCGACGAAATCTCCCACGACCGTGTTCTCGTCTCGCCCGCGCCCGGTCAGCCCGGAAAGCTTCCCTTCTGGCACGGCGATCGGGCCGGCCGTCCGCTCGAATTCGGCCGCCGCATCGGCGCGCTTGTCCGCGAAATCCGGGCGCTTCCGCCCAATGCCGCCATCAGCCGCCTCGTCCGCGAACACGACCTCGACGTCCAGGCCGCGGAGAAGCTTCTCCAGTTCCTCACCGACCAGCAGGCCGCCACCTCCGCCGTTCCCGACGACCGCACCCTCGTGATCGAGCGCATCCGCGACGAGCTGGGCGACTGGCGCGTGTGCGTGCTCACGCCGTTCGGCAACCGCATCCACACGCCCTGGGCGATGGCCGCGGCCGCGCAAATCCTGGCCGCCGGCGGGCCGCACGTCGAATCGATGTCCACCGATGACGGCTTCGTCCTGCGCTTTCCCGACGTCGATGCGCCGCCCGATCCCGCTCTGCTGCTCCCCCATCCCGACCGCGCGCAGGACCTTGTCGTTCGCCAGCTCAGTTCTACCGCGCTCTTCGCGGCCAAGTTCCGTGAAGCCTCGGCGCGCGCCCTGCTTCTGCCGCGCCGCCGCGCCCAGGCCCGCGCCCCGCTCTGGCAGCAGCGCAAACGCGCCGCCGATTTGCTCTCGGTCGCCTCACAATACCCCGACTTCCCCATGATCCTCGAAGCACACCGGGAATGCCTCCGCGACAGCTTCGACATGCCCGCGCTGCTCGACGTCCTCCGCTCCATCGAGGCGCGCGAAATCCAGGTCCACGTCGTCGACACGCCGAAACCCTCGCCCTTCGCAGCCTCGCTTCTCTTCGGATATACCGGCAACTTCATCTACGATGGCGATGCTCCGCTGGCCGAACGCCGCGCCGCCGCTCTCTCCATCGATCAGTCGCTCCTGGCCGATCTCCTCGGTGAAGCCGATCTGCGAGAACTCCTCGATCCCATTGCCATCGAGGAAGTCGAAGCCAGCCTCCAGCTCCTCGGCGAGAACCAGCGCGTTCGCACGGCCGACGGCCTCCACGACCTGCTCCTGCGGCTCGGCGATCTCTCGCGTGAGGAGGTCGCCCAGCGTGTTGCCACGCCGGATCTGCTGAAATCGATCGATACTCTCGCCACCGCCCGGCGGATCGTACCCGTCACCATCGCAGGCCAGGTGCGATACATCGCCGCGGAAGACGCCGCCCGCTACCGCGATGCCCTCCATCTGAAGCTTCCGGACAACGTGCCGGAGTCTCTGCTCGCGCCGATTGCCCAACCCGCGCTCGAACTGGTGCGCCGCTACGCCCGCACGCACGGGCCCTTCACCATTCGCGAAATCTCTGCCCGGTTCGGACTCGACCCAGCGGCCATCGAGGCGGTTTTGCGCACGCTCGTCCACAACGGCCGCGTCCTCGAAGGAGGATTCCGCCCGCAGGCCGCCGGCCGTGAATACTGCGACGCCGAATCGCTCCGTCTCATCCGTAATAAGTCACTGGCACGGTTACGCAAAGAAATCGAGCCCGCCGAACCCCGCCTCTTTGCGCGTTTCGAAACTCACTGGCAGGG
>DATJNE010000007.1:0-32002 GCA_035508305.1 Acidobacteriaceae bacterium
TGGGGAGAACGGGGCGTACTCGTATGCGAGCCTGACGGATTTTCTGTCGGATATGCTGGCGCCGAACAGCTGCGACGGGACGACGACGGGGACGGGACCGTATCCGTGCTATACGCGGTATCGACAGACGCTGGGAGGGACGGAATGGAGCTTCGAGACGGCGGATTACGCGGCGTACGCGGCCAACGAGTGGAGAGTGGGGCAGCGGCTGACGCTGACTGTGGGCGGGCGCTACGAATTTGAACAGGTGCCTGATACAAATCCGGCGCTGGTGAACGCGGATCTTCCCCGGACGGCGCATCTGCCGCACAATCGCGACGAGGCAGGGCCACGGGCGGGGCTGGCGTGGGATGTTTGGGGCAAGGGGCGGACGGTGGTGAGGGGCGGATACGGGATTTATTACGCGCGAGTGCCGAATGCGACGGTGTTCAGCGCGCTGACGTCGACGGGTTCGGCGCGGTCGCCGCGGACGTACTCGTACCGGCCGCTGGACGTGGGGGCTCCGGCGTTTCCGTATGTCTTCGGGAGCGAGGAGACGCCGTATGTGGATACGAATGCGCCGAATCACAACGCGACGGCTCCGGATGCGGCATACTTCGATGCGCATTTCCGGCATCCGCAGATCAATGAGATGGAATTGTCGCTCGAACAGGAGCTGGGACTGAAGACGGTGCTGACGTTGTCGGCGATGGCCACCGATGGGCACGATCTGACGCAGTTCGTCGATACGAATATCGACCTGCAGAATTGGGCGACGGTGTTCTACAGCGTGCAGGCGCCGGGGAATGCGGGGGCGATTGGGCCGCTGGGGAAGGCGACGAGCGGGGTTGCGGGTTACACCAACGCGGTGTACGAGCCGCAGCGGTTCTACTATCAGCGGCTGCATCGGGCGTATGGCGCGATCACGGATATGGCGAGCGAGACGAACTCGCGCTATCGCGGCGCGGCGGTGCGGCTGAGGCGGAGAATGTCGCGGTCGCTGACGGTGAATGCGGCGTACACGTGGGCGCATGCGATCGACGACAACCAGAACGAGGCGACGTTTGCGGAGCGGGACGACGTTTACGATCCGGCCGATCTGAAGGTGGAGCACGGGACGTCGAACTACGATGTGCGGCAGAGGGTGGCGGGGGGAGTGGTGCTGGAAGAGCCGTGGCGGCTGCGCGGGGCGGCGGGAGCGCTGCTGGGCGGCTATTCGCTGGCCGGGGCCGGGGCGTGGCGCACGGGGCTGCCTTATACGATGCGGACGACGGGTCCGGTGCCGACGCCGTCCTGCTCGTACGAGAACTGGCTGAACGCGGGCGGGGCAACCGGGGACGGGCCGAACTGCCTGCAGGCGGTGACGCAGCCGGACGAGACGTTTGCCGACAACACGGCGGGGATGGTGGTGCCGATTGCCAGCCTGGGCGAAAGCCTGAACGGATCGGGAGGCGAGGATCTGATTCCCCCGGTGGGGCGGAACACGTACCGGTATCCGGCGGCGCTGAATCTGGATCTGCGCTTTACGAAGCGCATTCGTATCAGCGACCGTTGCTCAATCGAGATGCTGGGCGAGGCCTTCAACGCATTGAATCACCGGAATGTTACGAATATCCAGACGGTCGGCTACCGGGTCGGCAACGACACGACGCACGCGAACATGGCGACGCTGACGTGGCAAAGCGGGGAGAAACCGGGAACGAAGACGGTTCTGGTGAACGGGAACAGCCAGACAGAATATGTTTTCGATCCGACGGCGGCGTTTGGAAATGTGACCAACGCGAACAGCGGCGAGCTGAACCGGGAGCGCCAGCTGCAGGTGGGGATCCGGCTGCGCTTTTGAAGCAATTTGTATCCGTGACGGGGTGGTTTTCCACTGCCTTTCCACACTGGCGGGGAAAAACGCGGGGCTGAGGCCAGGCAAAACCGTGCTGTAATTAACGCGACGTTAATTCAGGGATGACACCCTGTAAGGTTCGGTCCCGGTAAAGTCCCCCAAATGAAGCGATGCATAAGGTCTTCCCGGGCCTTATGGCAACAATCAATCTTTTTTCTGAGGCCAGCCAAATGAAGAGCCTGTTTTCCTGCCGCTGCGTCGCAGCGGCCTGCCTGATTCTCGCCACACTCGTTTGCGCACCGTTCTTCGCGCAGGCACAGCAGACCCTGGGCAGCATTAACGGAACGGTGACGGACATTTCCGGCGCGGCCATGGCCGGTGCGAAAGTGACGGTAACCAGCGAGCAGACGGGGCTGACGCGCTCGACAACGACGCAGAAAACGGGCTACTGGGAAATCCTGAATCTGCCGGTGGGGACGTATAACGTAACCGCAACCGAGCAGAATTTCGAGACGGTGAATTATCCGGCGATTGCGGTCCGGGAAGGACGCGCGACGACGATCAACGGGTCGATGAAGCCGGGGCAGGTGTCTCAGTCGGTCACGGTGACGGCGAACCCGCTGCTGAACGCGACCGATACGACGAATGGATACACCCTGGACAAGGCACAGATCATGTCAACGCCGCTGGCGACGGGGAGTTTCACCCAGCTGGCGGTGCTGGCGCCGGGAGTGAGCTCGCAGCTGCTGAGCGGGATCGGGACGGACGCGGGGCTGGGCAACCAGCCGATCTGGTCGAACGGGCAGCGCGCGACGAGCAACACGTTCACCGTGGACGGGGTGGACGTAACGAATCTCTTCAACGGGCAGAGCTCGAGCCAGGACGAGTCGCAGCGCTACCAGTTCAACATCGGAGAGGGTTCGACGGTGGGCGGCCAGGCCCAGGACAACATTGCGGTGTACGGATCGAACGGCAACGGGCTGCCGTCGCCACCTCCGGAATTCATGCAGGAGATCAGCGTGACGACGTCGATGTATGACGCGCAGCAGGGGCAGACCAGCGGCGCGCACGTCGACATCAACACGAGCAGCGGTTCGAACCTCTTCCACGGGCAGATTTACGGGCAGCGCGGGACGAATTTCATGAACGCCGATCCGTTCTTCTACAAACAGGATGTGGATCTGGGAACGCTGCCGGCCTCGGAGGAGGACCCGCAGCTGCATCGCTGGGTGGCGGGCGGAACGCTGGGCGGTCCGATCATCAGGAACAAGCTGTTCTTCTTCCTGGGCTACCAGCACCTGTACGACTCGGATCAGACCGGGGCGCTGTCGCAGTTTCAGGTACCGGCCGGGCTGACCAGCGACCGGAGCGCCACCGGGATTGCGGCGGCCTGCGCCAGCTACAACACCGCCACGGTGGCGGATGGCGGAAAGGCGGCAACGTGCCCGGCGAGCACCAGCTGGAACGGAGCGGCGGTGGCGCTGCTGAACGCGAAACTGCCGAACGGGGATTATCTGATTCCATCCGCGGATGCGAACGCGTATTCGCAGCTGGCCAACAAGCAGCCGGATGTGACGCTGGTGAGCACCGCGACGTTTCAGGGGGACCAGGGAACCGCCTCTCTGGATTACAACCTGACGGGGACCGACCACATGTGGGGGAAGTACTTCTATCAGCACATGCCCACAGTGAGCCCGTTTGCGTCGAGCAACAGCGAAGGGTTTCCGGAGCGGGAGGATACCGGAGCGCAGGTGGTGGCGCTGGGAAACACGATCGCGCTGGGACCGAAGATCAACTGGTCGCAGCAGGTCGGATTCTCGCGGCAGAAGGTATACAGCAACTTTGCCACGCCGCTGACCGCGTCGTCTGTCGGCATCACTGCTCCGGGGAACGACATGCCGGGCATCGAGCTGGTGGACTTCGCGCAGAACGACTCAGCGTCGATCAGCGGGAAGATCGGACCCTATAACGGGGACAACTTCGTGGACCAGGGGTATTTCGAGAACCGGATATCGCCCACGAGCACGGCGATTTTTTCGCTGGGCCGGCACACGGTGAGCGTGGGCTTCAACTACAGCTATAACCAGCTGAATATTCGTAACAATGTGGTGAACCATTCGGAGCTGGAGACCAAGGGCTTCACGAAATTTCTGACGGGGAGCCTGTATTCAGGGACGGTGCTGGAAGGGGATACGAACCGCTATTACCGGTCGAACGATGCGGGTGCCTATGCCATGGACAAGTGGCAGGTCCGGCCCAACGTGAGCATCACGGCGGGCGTACGCTACGATTTCGACGGGCCGTTCAGCGAGAAGAATGGAGACCTGTTCAACTTCGATCCGGCGCTGTATTCGTCGACGCCGGCGGCGATTACCAGCACCGGCTTCGTGGTGGCCGGCAACAACAAACAATTCGGAACTTCGGGCGTGAGCGATTCGACGCTGAAGGGGCAACAATGGGGGATCGCGCCGCGGCTGGGAGTGGCGTGGTCGCCGGAATATTTCCGGAGCAAGGTGGTGGTACGGGCCGGAGCCGGGATTTATTACGACCGCGGCGAATACTTCCAGTACCTGTCGCCGCCGGCGGGCTCGGGCATCAGCGGGCCGTTCGGAGTGACGCAGGAGGCGCCTTTTGCCGCCTACTCGGAAGCCAGCGGCAATCTGAGCACGCCATTCAAGACGATTACACCGCCGACCACGCCGGCGCAGCTGGCGTCGACCATGCCTACCATCGATTCGATCGAGAGCGCCTGCACGGCGGCGAACGTCTACCAGGGCAACACGCTGCTGGGCTACAACTGCGGCGACGGCGCCCCCAACGGTCCGCTGGTGATCGGCAACTACGGGATTCATAACGTGCTGCCGTACACGGAGGACTGGATGTTCGACATTCAGTGGCAGCCGCGGAACGACACGGCGGTGGACATCGGCTACGTGGGCAATCGGGGCAAGCACGGGGTCATTCCGATTCCGTTCAACGAGCCGGGGATCGCGACGACGAGCAATCCGATCAACGGACAGATGTATTCGTACGGCCTGCAGGTGCTGAGCCCGACGGCCACGGACGCCTACGGGAATCCGCTGCCGATGGCGAACGAGCCCTATGACACTTACAGCGGCGGCAACGTGGATCTGCGCGTGCCGTATATCGGGTACGATCCCAACTCGACAACCTTCGAGACGGTGGGGATTTCATCGTATGACGCGCTGCAGGCACAGGTGACCAAGCGCATGACGCATGGGATCCAGATCGGAGGTTCGTACACGTGGTCGCACACGCTGGATGAGCAGAGCGACGTGGGCCTGTTCTTCACGGGCGACAATCCGAGCGATCTGCGGGAATCGTACGCGTCGGCGGATTTCGATCAGACGCATACGCTGAGTTTCAACTGGCTGCTGCAGTCGCCGAAACTGGTGAAGAGCAACAACTGGGTGAGCCACATCGCGAACGACTGGTCGCTGCTGGGGATCACGACGCTGGACAGCGGGCAACCGTACAGCGTGTACGACTACTCCGGGTCGGCGGGCGGTATCTATTTCGGCGGGAACATCGAGCTGGCGAATCCGATCGTGCCGATTAAGGCGGGAATCAATCCGAAGGCTGTAGCGACGGGTCACTCCGGCGCCTACACGTACGGGACGCCGAACGGGAAGGGCGGCACCAACGCGAACTACGTGCCGGCGCTGAACGCGGATGATTTCTATATTCCGCTGATCGGTCAGGGACAAAGCGGTGTGCCTCCGTGCGACGCAACCACGGAGGGAGGCAACGCAGGCCCGGGCGGGGGACCGCTGTGCGACGTGTATGAGACGAACTTCGTATCCGGACAGCGCAATATCTTCCGGCAGTCGTTCCAGAAGCAGGCGAATATGGCGTTGCAGAAGGATGTGCATTTCCGGGAGCGCTACGATCTCTACTACCAGTTCGAAGTCTTCAACGTCACCAACACGCCGAGTTTCGACGTTCCGACGAACAACATCACGCTGAATCCGCTGTTCAGCGAGCTGAACGGGAACGGGAACGGGCATCAGGTGCAGCCAGAGGCAAGCAATGCGGTGACGACGCCGTCGGGAAGCGGGACCTGCCAGGGATCGGCATCGGCCTGCGCATACGAACTGTACACGGTGCCCGGCGCCGCGAGTAACAAGCTCGGGGTGGTTACAAATGCGATCGGGAGCCAGCGGCTGGTGGAGATGTCGCTGCATCTGACGTTCTGATTTCGGGGACCCCGGGCCGATTCCGGGGAGGACCGGCGCGCGGGCCGGTCCTTTTGTCACAGCGGTTGTTGTATTCAGGTGTTTTTCCACAGCGGCGGAACTTAATTGTGCGAAGGCAGTTCGAAAACGTGCTGTAATCACACCTTAATCAGTGTGTGAAAAGCTGAAACCGCTGATTCAAATACAGAGCAGAGACAGCCGCAGGCCGGAGCTGATCCGACAAGGGTGACGGTGTATGTTACCGGCCTGAGAGTTATCCCGAAAACGAGTACGCGAGCTGAGACTACCGCTCGTGGCCGGGGGAAAGCAAAAAGCAGATTTCTGGAGAGGCCTATATGCGCAAATTGTGTTACATATTTCTGTCTCGAACCGGTTTGGCCACGTTTCTCATCACTTTGCTGACGGTCGGCGTTCTGACGGCAGCGGCGCAATCGACGACCGAGGGAGCGATTGCGGGAACGGTGTTCGATTCCACGGGAGCGGTGATCCCGGGCGCGGCGGTGACGATCCGGAACACCGGGACCAACGAGACGATCAACCTGACATCGGACGGAAGCGGCTATTTCAAGGCGCCGCTGGTTCCCGCGGGAACGTACACGGTGACGGTGAAGGCAGGCGGGTTCGGCGACTACACGGCGAACAGCGTCGCCGTGACGGTGGGCTCGCTGACGGAACTGCAGCCGGTGATGAAGACAGGCACGGCAGCGCAGATGGTGACGGTATCGGGGGAGGCTCCGGTGCTGAAGCTGGAGTCGCCGGAAGTTTCAGAGACCATCACGGCAAAGGAAATCGTGGACCTGCCGCTGAACGGCGGGCGCTGGTCGGATCTGGCGCTGCTGACGCCGGGGGCGGTTTCGGACAGCAATGGCTTCGGACTGATCTCGTTTCGCGGCATCAGCCCGTTGCTGAACAACGTGGAGATCGACGGGGCGGATGACAACCAGGCGTTCTTCTCCGAAGAACGCGGGCGGACGCGCGAAGGATATTCGACTTCACAGATCGGGATCGCGGAGTTCCAGGTGAACACGGGCGTCTACTCGGCGGAGTACGGGCGGGCGGCGGGCGGCGTGATCAACTCCATCACGAAGAGCGGAACGAACCAGGTACACGGACAGGCGTATTTCTACGATCGTGACAACGACTGGGGCGCGATCAATCCGTTCACGACGCTGACCAGCGTGACAGAGCCGGCAGCCGGCGGAGCGCCGACGATCGTGACGGGGGTTCCGTTCCGGCCCGTGGACTGGCGCAAGCGCTGGGGCTTCGGCGCGGGCGGCCCGCTGCTCAAGGACAAGCTGTTCTGGTTCTATGCCTACGACCAATACCGGCGGAACTTCCCCGGGGTCGCAAAGCCAGCGTCGCCGAGCGCGTTTTTCAATCAGTATGCGGACCTGGCGCTGCCGAGCGGGGCCAGTTGCACGGCGACCGCGACCAAGGCGACGTTTTCCGGCACCGGGTCCGCGGGCGATACGAACGCGTGCGCCCTGGCGTGGCGCGTGTACGGCGGAAACTTTGCCACGGCGGCGGCGCACTACGATCAGCTGCTGTTTGGCAAAGCGGTTTCCTCCATCACCGGGCTGAGCGGGCCGGGACTGCTGGACGACCTGGGGACGACGCCACGCACGGGCGACGAAGTGCTGAACACGCCGAAGCTGGACTGGCAAATCAACGATAAGGAGCATGTGAGTTTCCTGTACCACCGGCTGCGCTGGGATTCGCCGGGCGGCGTGCAGACGCAGACGTCGAATAACTACGCGATCGACACGTTCGGGACGGACTTCGTGAAGCTGGATTACGGGCTGGCGAAGCTGGACAGCCTGTTTTCGCCGAGCCTGTCGAACGAGCTGCGCTTCCAATATGGGCGCGAGCTGGACGACGAGGGCGAACAGCCGTTCAGCGGTTTCACGAGCGCCTATCTGAACAACTCGACAGGCACACCGGTGCAGCTGTCGATTTACGGTGGGAGCAGCAACAATGGATTCACGGCGGGCATGCCGTACTACTCATTCCGGCTGGCGTACCCAGCGGAATGGAAGGACCAGGCAGGCGACACGGCGACCTGGCAGCACAACAACCACGCGCTGAAGTTCGGGTTCGACATCCTGCGCAACAGCGACGAAGTGAACAATCTGTACGAGAGCAACGGCGTGTACACGTTCACGTACTTCTCAGACTTTTTTGCGGACATTCTGGCTCCGAACGGGACGTGCGACAGCAGCGAATCGCAGACGGGACTGGGTGCGTATCCGTGCTACTACGGATTTACGCAGGGATTCGGTACTCCGCAGTTCTTCCTGTCGACGATCGACTACGGATTTTTCGCCCAGGACGACTGGAAAGCCACGCCGCACCTCACCGTGAATCTGGGGCTGCGCTACGACTACGAACATGTGCCGCCGCCGTATCCGGCGCTGCTCGCCAGCTCGGTGCTGAACACCGGCGTGACAGTGAACGGGACGACGA
This sequence comes from Acidobacteriaceae bacterium, assembly GCA_035508305.1. Taxonomy (GTDB): domain Bacteria; phylum Acidobacteriota; class Terriglobia; order Terriglobales; family Acidobacteriaceae; genus Palsa-343. The sequence continues at coordinate 8,497 of DATJNE010000007.1, forward strand.
TCGGGCCGTATCCGGACGCGACGGCGGAAATCGGGAATCAGCCAAGCGATGTGGATGAGTATGGGCCACGGGTCGGGTTCAGCTGGGACCCGTTCGGGAAAGGCCAGACCGTAGTGCATGGCGGCTACGGTCTGTATTTCGGGCGTAACTTTAACGGGGACATTCTGAACGCGTACGAAGCGGCGGGCAGTCCGAAGGGGCAGTACACGATCCCGAGTCTCTACGGAACACTGGCGAGCGCGGGCGCACCGGTCTTCCCCCAGATCATCCCCAGCGGGAGCTTCCCGACGCCGGGGGTGGATTTCTTCGCGAAGAATTTTAAGAACCCGGAAGTGCATGAGTTCGACCTGTCGCTGCAACAGCAGGTGCTGAAGGGGACGTTCCTGTCGGTGGACTACGTGGGCGCGCTTGCGCGCGAGCTGCCGAACTTCCTGAATCTGAACCTGAACCCGGCGACGATGAAGACGACGACGCTGACGGTGACGGATGCGGCGAAGGACACGAGCGGGAATACATGCGGACCGCTGGCGTGCGGTACGGCAATCACAACCAACTACTACGCGAAGCCCTATGTGAACACGCACTACGGCAACGTGACGGAAGTGGCGAGCAACATCAATTCCAGTTACAACGGTCTGGTGGTGGATGTTCAGAACCGGGGTAACCAGTACGCACAGTTCGATGTGAACTACACGTGGTCGCACGCACTGGACTTCAACCAGAACCAGAGCACATCGCCGAGCACGAATAACTGGTGGGATCCGTGGAGCAATCCACGGGCGAACTACGGCAACTCGAACTACGACGTACCAAACCGCTTTGTGGCCTGGGCTCTGCTGACGTGGCCAGGAACGGCGGCGAACTGGCAGAAATATCTCGAGAACGGCTGGCATGTGAATCCGGTGGTACAGATCCAGAACGGTCTGCCGTATTCGGCCGGTGTGAGCGGGACGATCTCCGGCGCGGCAGGTTCGGGCCTGACCGGCTCGAGTTCCTCGAGCTATCTGCTGCAGATCGGGCGCGACACGTACAAGATGCCGACAACGGCAGACGTGGATCTGCGGCTGCAGAAGGACCTGCCGATCAGCGACCGCTTCAACCTCGAGCTGCTGGGCGAGGGGTTCAATCTGTTCAACCACATGAACGTGACCGGTGTGAACAGCACAGCCTACTCGATCGGGTCGACGGGGACGCTGACGTATCAGCCGTTCAGTCCCGGCGCGGGCAAGAGCAACCAGTCCGGTTTCGGCGCGATCACCAATGCCGACTCGACGTTCGTCTACAGCCAGCGGGAGCTGCAGCTGGGACTGAAGCTGGACTTCTAGGCTGGGTGTTGGAGAGCGCGGCAGCCTGCGGGCTGCCGCGTTTATTTTGGGGCTGTTTGCAGGGGGCGATCGCTCTTTGCGTCTTGTACGCGAGGACAGTCCCTGGAGCGGCTGCCTTCGTTGCAGGAATGGCGGGCCGGTAAAATGAAGAGGTACGTCCCCATCCCCAATGGCTTTTACAGAACAATATGACGTCGTGGTTGTGGGCGCGGGCCACGCCGGCTGCGAAGCGGCGATGGCCGCGGCGCGGATGGGACTGCGGACGGCGCTGTTCACGCTGAACCTGGACCTGATTGCGCAGATGAGCTGCAATCCGGCGATCGGCGGGATTGCCAAGGGCCACCTGGTGCGGGAGGTGGATGCGCTGGGCGGGATCATGGGCGAGGTGGCCGATGCGGTGGGGATCCAGTTCCGGCTGCTGAATACCTCGCGCGGGCCGGCGGTATGGTCGCCGCGGGCGCAGTGCGACAAGCAGCAGTACCGCGTGAAGATGCGCGAGGTGCTGGAGTCGCAGGCGGGGCTGTTCATCAAGCAGGCGGAAGTGAGCGATCTCGTGCTGGACAGCACGCGATCGAGCGGCCAGCAGCCAGAGGGCAGCGATCAGCGATCAGCGATCAGCGTTCAGGAACAGAGCGCAGAGCAGAGAGCTCAGAGCGCAGATGCGGGCACTGAAGACGGCGATCAGCGATCAGCGTTCAGCGTTCAGGAAGCCGAGCTGCCGCGGGTGGTGGGGGTGAAGCTGCGGGATGGGCGGGTGATTCTGGCGGGGGCGATTGTCATCACCACCGGCACATTTTTGAATGGACTGATCCACTGCGGTGAGGAGAACTATCCGGCGGGGCGGAGCGGAGAGCCGCCTTCGGTGCTGCTGGGCGAGGCGCTGAAGAGGCTGGGGCTGCGCGGGTGCCGGCTGAAGACGGGGACGCCGCCGCGGCTGGATGGGCGGACGATTGACTGGAGCCGCTTCACGGAGCAGCCCGGCGATCGGGACCCGACACCGTTCAGCTTCCGGACGCGGACGCTGCCGCAGCGGCAGGTGAGCTGCCACATCGCGACCACGACGCCGGAGACGCTGCGCATCATCCGCGAGAACGTGCACCGCTCGCCGATGTACTCGGGGCAGATCACAGGGATCGGGCCGCGCTATTGCCCGTCGATCGAGGACAAGGTGGTGAAGTTTCCGGACAAGGAGCAGCACCAGTTTTTTCTGGAGCCGGAAGGGCTGAATACGCACGAGGTGTACGTGAACGGCATGTCGACGTCGCTGCCGATGGAGGTGCAGTGGCAGATTGTGCGCTCGATTCCGGGGCTGGAGAACGCGGAGATGCTGCGGCCGGGGTATGCGATCGAGTACGACGCCATCGATCCGACGGAACTGGACCGCGCGCTGCGAGTGAAGAAGTTTGCCGGCCTGTATCTGGCGGGGCAGATCAACGGGACATCGGGATATGAGGAGGCAGCGTGCCAGGGGATCATGGCGGGGATCAACGCGGCGCTGAGCGTGAAGGGCGAGGAGGCGTTCACGCTGGATCGCACCGAGGCGTACACGGGGATCCTGATCGACGATCTGATCTCGAAGGGGACGAACGAGCCGTACCGGATGTTCACGTCGCGGGCGGAGTTCCGGCTGCATTTGCGCATCGATAACGCCGATCGGCGGCTGACGCCGTATGGGCGGCGGCTGGGACTGATCGGCGATGCGGCGTGGGCGGAGTACGAGGCGAAGCAGGCGCGGGCGGCGGCGCTGGAGAAGGTGCTGAGGACTTGCCGTCCCGGCGGAAGCGCGCTTCGCGCGCAGCGTAGTGGCGACGAAGGTGACGCGGGTGAAGGCGGGGGGTGGCCGAAGGGGCAGACGTGGGCGGATCTTCTGCGGCGGCCGGAGGTCACGATGGAGACGATCTGGCCCCCGCTGCGGGAGCAGATGAGGGATGCAGTATTTGCGCCGTGGATGGAAGCCGGGGCCGACGGGCATCTGGCCACAGCAACGCGCAACGAGCTGAAGACGGTGGAGACGGAGATCAAGTACGCGGGGTATCTGGACCAGCAGAAGAAGGCGATCGAAAAGCTGAAGAAGGCGGAAGAGCGCGGGATTCCGGCGTGGTTCGATTACACGCAGGTGAGCGGGCTGTCGCGGGAGATGCAGGAGAAGCTAACGCGAGTGCGTCCGGCGACGCTGGGGCAGGCGAGCCGGATTCCGGGCGTGACGCCGGCGGCGCTGAGCCTGGTGAATGTGTACATCGAGATCCAGGGGCGGACTGGCCGTCCAGGCGGACGCGCTTCGCGCCTGCGAAGCGGGCAAGAAGACAGCAATACGGCGGTTCGCGAAGAAGCGGTTCGCTGAAGAGCGACCGCGGAGCGGGTCACGGAGTCGGCTCCAGGCGACGATGTCAACCCCTGCGAGCCAAAGCGGCTCGCCGGGGGTCCGGGGACGGCCTGCGGCAGCAAGGAAGCGCCTTCCGGCGCGACGATTCGGCACGGCTGAAGCCGTGCCCTTTCAAAACAGGGGTCTCGTTTGGGTCGTCCACAATCGTCCAACTCCCCGCGACGACATGCTTCCTCGCGCTCTTCGATCTCGATCAACTCAGTAGTCGCCGCCGTCCTGGCTGCCGGAGTCATCAGCGTCGGCGAAGAGGGTGTAGTCGGAGACCCAGCCGACTTCGATGGAGCCGGTGGGGCCGTTGCGCTGCTTGGCGATGATGATCTCGGCCTTGTGCTCGAGGTCGGGATCCTCGCGGTTGTAGTAGCTGGCGCGGTGGATGAAGGCGACGACGTCGGCGTCCTGTTCGATGGAGCCGGACTCGCGGAGGTCGGAGAGGATGGGTTTCTTGTCGCCGGTGCGCTGCTCGGAGTTACGCGAGAGCTGGGAGAGCGCGATGACCGGGATCTCGAGCTCCTTGGCGAGGGCTTTGAGGCCGCGGGAGATGGCGGAGACTTCCTGGGTGCGGTTCTCGTAGCGGCGTCCGTCGGGGCCGAGCGAGCTGGCGGTCATCAGCTGCAGGTAGTCGATGACGACGAGGTCGAGGCCGCCGGCGGACTGGCGAAGGCGGCGGGCCTTGGCGCGCATTTCGGTGAGGGAGATGCCGGGGGTGTCGTCGACGTAGAGCTGGGCTTCGACGAGGCGCTCGAGGGCGTTGGTGAGCTTCTCGCGATCCTCGCGGGGGATGAAGCCGGTTTGAATTTTTTTGGCGCCGACGAGGGCTTCGGAGGCGAGCATGCGGCGGAGGAGCGACTCCTTCGACATTTCGAGGGAGAAGATGGCGACGGTTTTGTTGCCCTTGATGGCGGCGTTCTGCGCGAGATTGATGGCGAGGGCGGTTTTGCCCATGGAGGGGCGTGCGGCGATGATGACAAGTTCGGACTTCTGGAGGCCGCTGGTCATCTCATCGAACTTCGTCAGGTACGTGCGGAGGCCGGTGATCTGGTGCTGGCCCTGGAGGTAAAGGTTATCGATGGACTTGAAGGAGCCGGCGACGATTTCGTGAACGCTGGAGAAGCTGCGGGTGATGCCCTTCTCGGTGACTTCGAGGAGTGAGGTTTCGGCGGCGTTGAGGACTTCGAGGGCTTCTTCGCTCTGGTCGGCGGCGCGGGTGATGGCGCCGGAACAGATATGGATGAGCTGGCGGAGGAGGGATTTGTCGCGAACGATGCGGACATATTCCTCGATGGAAAGGCGGCGGGGCAGGCCTTCGGTGAGGGAGGCGAGCCAGGCGACGCCGCCGACCGATTCGATTTCCTTGCGGCGGGCGAGTTCCTCGCTGAGAGTGACGATGTCGACGACATGGTTGCGGTCGATGAGCTCGCCCATGCGGGCGAAGACGCGTTGATGGGCGGTGAGGGCGAAGTCGTCGGGGCGGAGGAAGGTGGCGGCTTCGCTGTAAGCGTGGTTGTCGAGGAGGATGGCGCCGAGGATGGTGCGTTCGGCGTCGGGGGAGGCGGGAAGGCCGCGCTCAAATTCGATGTCGGGGGCGGTAGCCATGACCTTGAACGAGTGTAGGACGGAATGAGGTGGAAGGGGTGGCGCGGGCAGGGTGTGAATCCGGAGGAGAACTGGTTCCTCTTGTGAAAAACGCGTTCAAAGAGCGGAGGCGGATGGCTTTGGGCGAGGGCGAACGTCTATCATGGAAGAAGTCTCCCCTGAGAGCGGATGTTTTTATGTATTTTCGGAAATTGATGATGGCAGTTTGTGTGGGCGCGGTTTGCGGCGCGCCGCTGATGGTGTGTGGGCAGCAGGCGGAGTCGGCAACGACGAGCGAGAAGCAGCTGCCGCCTGAGGTGAAGGAGTTCCAGGCTCTGGAAGATCAGTGGAGCACGGCGGTGGTGAAGAACGATCAGTACACGATGGAGTTTCTGCTGTCGCCGCTGTATGTGGATATCTCGTCGACGGGCGATGTGACGACGCGGAACCAGCAGATCGCGGAACTGTTCGACAAGGACACGGAGCCGATCAGCATGGAGCAGCGGGTGGTGAGCGTGCGGGAGTTCGGCGACACGGCGATCGTGAGCGGGACGTATATCGTGAAGTATCGCGCGGGCAGCGGAGTGAAAGAGGAGCGGGGAATTTTCACGCACATCTACAACCGGTCGATGCGGCACTGGGCGTGTGTGAACGCGCAGCGGACGGCGGTAGTGGAACTGGCGGCGAACAAGCCAAAGTCGTCGACACAAAAGAAGAGCGACGCGGAGGAACCGTTCCACATCCCGTTCTTCCATAAGGGAGCGCAACCGTCGCAGACGGCGACGGCTCCGGCGAATATTCCGCCCAATTAGCTGGAAGCAGGAAGACGGAAGCAGGACGCGGGCGGCTGGCTGCCGCCGCGGCCGCCGGGCTGGAGACGATGACAAGCACACGACCCACGTGGGCGGAAGTGTCGCGCAGCAGACTGATCCACAACTACAGCGTTCTGCGCCGGCTGGCCGGGCCGGAGACGGAATTGCTCTGCGTGGTGAAGGCGAATGCCTACGGGCATGGTCTGACGGAGTGCGCGCGGACGCTGGCGGGCGAGGGCGCTTCGTGGTTCGGCGTGACGTGCGTGGAAGAGGGCGTGGCGTTGCGGCGCGAATTGCCGGAGGCGGGAATTCTGGTGATGAGCGGGATCCGGGGGGACGGCATGGTCCGGTATTCCCGCAGCGACCTGTTCGTCGCCTCGGGGGAGGCGGCCGCCCTGCTGGAACATGACCTGACGCCGGTGGTATGGGAGCCGCGGCACCTTGTCGAGCTGGAGACTGCGGCAAAGAGGCTGCGCGCGGCGCCGGGGGACTGCCCGATCCATCTGGAAGTTGACACGGGGATGTCGCGGCAGGGAGTGCGGCCGCAGGACCTGGAACCGCTGCTGGAGCGGCTGGGGGCGGGATCGCCGCTGCGGCTGCAGGCGGCAATGACGCATTTCCACACGCCGGGGAACGCGGAGCTGCGAGCGGGACAGGTTCGGGAATTTGTAACGGCGGTGGAGACGATTGTGGGAGCCGGGCTGAGGCCGCAGTTTCTGAGCGCGGGGAGTTCGGCAGGGGCGCTGCATGCGGACGCAGAGCTGGCCGGCCTGGTGAAGCGGTCGGGGGCGCAGCTGATGGTGCGGGCGGGCATCAGTCTTTATGGTTACGCACCGGATGCGGAGCATCCGACGGAGGGTGGAGGCGCGTTGCAGCCGGTGCTCAGCTGGAAGACGCGGGTGGTGAGCGTGCGGGAGATTCCCGCGGGAGCGACGGTGGGCTATGACGCGACCTTCCGGGCGCAGCGGCCGTCGAGGATTGCGCTGTTGCCGGTGGGATATGCGGATGGTTTGAACCGGTTGTTGTCGAATCAGGGATGGGTGGTGGTGCGGGGGCAAAGAGCGCCGGTGGCGGGGCGGATCTCGATGGATCACACAACGGTGGATATAACCGATGTGGCGGGCGTGGAGGTTGGCGACGAGGTGGTGCTGGCTGGGGAGCAGGGTGGGGAGAAGGTGACGGCGGAGGAGATGGCGCGGCTGACGGGGACGATCGCCTACGAGGTGCTGTGCGGGATTGCGGCGCGGGTGCCACGGGTGGTGGTGGAGTAACGATGCTCAGGGATCTCTACGGGCGGTGGATGACGCGCTGGGAGACGGCGCTGACGACGCGCGACGAGAATCGTGTGGTGCGGCCACTGGAGTGGGGGTTTGAGTGGCTGGCGGATTTTATCGAGGCGGCCGGGCTCGGCGGGATGGTGGAGCGTGCGGAGCGGGATGCGAGCGCAGCGGAGACGGCGATGATGGCGGTGAACGAGGCGATCGTCGCGAACAGCGGGAAGTTTTTTGGCTACGAGCGGCCGACGGATTTCCGGCTGGAGGAGCGGGCGCCGCAGTTGTTCCCGACGAATGTGCGGCCGGAGACGCTGCGGAGGGATGCGCATCTGAAGCGGCTGATGGCGGAAGGAAAGCTGAAGAAGGCGCAGTTTCTGCGCTTCACGTCGCCGGTGCGAACGCCGTATCCGGAGAACGACCGGGTGAATGCGCGGTGGTATCCGGCGCCGGCGGAGCGGGCGCCGAGCCGGAACCAGAGAACAGGGAACAGAGACAGGGGTCGTTCAGCGCTCAGCGTTCAGAAACCGAAGCGGGCGATGATCGTGATGCCGCAGTGGAATGCAGATGCGTTCAGCCACAACGTGCTGTGCTCGCTGTTCAACCGGTTTGGGATTGCGGCGCTGCGGCTGAGCAAGCCCTTTCACGACATCCGGAGGCCGGCGGAGATCGAGCGGTCGGATTACGCGGTGAGTGCGAACATCGGGCGGACGCTGGCGGCGGGGCGGCAGGCGGTGGTGGATGTGCGATGCTGCCTGGACTGGCTGGAGGCGCAGGGGTACGAGGAGTTCGGGATCCTGGGGACGAGCCTGGGATCGTGCTATGCGTTCATCGCGAGCGCGCACGATGCGCGGATCCGGGTGAACGCGTTCAATCACGCGTCGATGGCGTTTGGGGACGTGGTGTGGACGGGACAGAGCACGCGGCATATCCGGCAGGGATTTGCAGAAGCGGGGCTGACGCAGGAGCAGCTGTACCGGCTGTGGGCGGGGATCAGTCCGGTGTCGTATATGGAGCGGTTTGCGGCGTTCCGAAAAAGGGTGCTGGCGGTGTATGCGCGCTATGACCTGACGTTTTTGCCGGAGTATTCCGAGCAGGTGGTGGAGGCGTTCGCGAAGCACGGAGTGGACTTCACGGCGAAGGTGCTGCCGTGCGGGCACTACACGACGGGGGAGACGCCGTACAAGTTCATGGATGGATGGTATCTGGGGTCCTTCGTGTATACGGCGTTTCGCAATCTGGATCGGAGCGGCGAGGGCTCGGCCCGAGCGAGACCGTTCCTGGGCGCGCACGCCGGAAGCGGCGAAGAGAAAGAAGAGATGGTCGAGCGGTAGGACGTGAGACGGCGAGGGCCAAATCAGAGCGAGGTCTTACTGAGGCACATGACAGGCTGGAAAACACTTTGTTCGGTCTTCGTTCTGGCGGCGACCTTCACGAGCTTCGGGGAGAAGAACCCGGTCCAGGACGCTCGCATCGTGAATCCGTCCGCATCGTTTCTGGATGTTGCGGCGCGCCGGGCGGCGCTGGCGACCGCCACGAATCCGCGCGTACTGCTGGCGCTGAAGAGCGGGCATGGATGCACGAACGCGGAGCAGCCGGATCCGCCGGTGGGGCGCATGGTGATCCCGCACCACTATCTCAGCGGCAGCAACGGGCCCATCAATCCGGAAGAGGCCAGGGCGACGGTGCCGTATCAGAAGCTGGAGGAGGCTGTGACGGACGGCGCCGGCCGCTACGTGGTCACGGGCGATTCCGCGGAAGCGGCCTGCGTGGCGAGCCTGCTGATGCGCTGGGCCGCGGCCAGAGCGCTGCTCCACTACAGCTACCGGGAGAGCAGCCAGGCCTGGTATCAGGTGGAGTGGACGCTGAGCTCGGTGTCGCTGGGCTGGTCGGTGGTGGAGTCGGATCCGGCGATATCGGCCGATCAGCGCAGAGAGATTCTCCAATGGATGCACGATGTGACGGAGTACATGTTCGAGCAGGATCCGCATCCCGACGAGCCGGAGCGCGAGAACAACCATGCGTACTGGCGGGCGCTGTGCGCGGCGTCGGTGGGCATCATGACCGACGACAACAAGCTCTACCGGCGCGCGCTGGAACAATACGTGCGCGCCATCGGCCAGATGAATTCCGATGGGTCGCTGCCGCTGGAAATGAAGCGCCACGAGAATGCGCTGCACTACCAGAGCTTTGCACTGACGCCGCTGGTGATGATTGCGGAGCTGGCGGCGCGCCAGGGCGTGGATCTCTACAGCGTGCGGGTGAACGGCCACACGATTGCGGACGCCGTGGACTTTCTTGTGCGGGCTTCGGCGAACCCCGACCTGATGAAGCGATATGCCTCCGAAGAGCAGACCTTCTCGCTGTTTTCGGGGAAGAAGCCACCGGCCTGGCTGGAATACTGGGCGGCGCGACATCCGGGTAAGCCGTGGGACAGCCTGCTGACGCAGCCGTTATCGGACTCGACGATCGGGGGGAATGCGACGCTGTATGCGGCGCCGGTGAAGTAGCCGCGAGGCGCGGGTCAGGCTTCGAGGTGGACGGTGGCCATGGCGAGGGCGGCGGTGTGCGTGAGCGAAAGTGAGACACGAGTCACGCCGAGTTGTCCGGCAATGGCACGGGCACGGCCGGTCAAAACCAAAGTGGGGCGGCTGCCCGGAGCGCGACGGACTTCGAGTTCTTTCCAGGAAACGCCGTGCTGGATGCCGGTGCCGAGGGCTTTGGCTCCAGCTTCCTTGGCGGCGAAGCGAGCGGCGAAACTCTGGGCCGCAGCGGCGCGGGCGCTGCAATAGGCGATTTCTTCGTCGGTGAAGACGCGGGAGAGGAAGCGGCGGCCGTAGCGTTCGATGGAGCGCTGGATGCGGGGAACCTCGATGAGGTCGATTCCCGTCCCGACCAACATGTGGCAACAGTAGCACAGCGATCGAAATTCAGGCCGGCGCCGGGGCAATTCGGGGTAAAGAGATGAGAAAGGATGTCCGATGCAGGGAGTGTGCAGACAATCGGTGAGGAGCGCTGGGGGCAAAAGGGATGGGAGCTGAACCTTATCGCGATGTGTCCGGAAGACACGGCGCGGACGGTGCGGTTTTTGACGGGCGCGGTGATGGCGTGCGGGGGCTATGTGCTTTCGCGCCGCTTCGACGCCGACCAGAGCGCGGCGATCGAGTTTGAGTTTCTGCGCGCGACCTGCGTGGAGATGTACAGCATTCTGATTGCGGCGGGGCTGGAACTGACGGCCCAGTCTCACGTGATCCTGGCGACGCTGTGCCAGTGCACGCGGGAAACGCTGGAGGTGACGGCCAGCGATCCGGTGCGGGTGGAACTGGTGATTCGCAGGTCCGCTGCGCAGCCCGATTGCGAGCCGGGGGGATCGGAAGCGCCGCCGCGGATGGCGTAAGGAGGGCGGCAAATCCGGAAAGGGGCGTTCCACCGAAGTTATTCGTCGAATCGGCCTTTCCTGGTCATACTATTTTGCGGATGGAACAGTGGGACGCCATTGTCGTGGGGGCAGGACCCGCGGGGTGCGCGGCCGCGTACGATCTGGCCCGCGCGGGGCGGGCGGTGCTGCTGCTGGACAAGGCGGAGTTTCCGCGGCACAAGGCGTGCGCGGGCGGGCTGACGCGGAAATCGCTGCGCGCGCTGCGGTATTCGGTGGCGCCGGTGGTGCGCGAGACGGTGTCGGCCATCGTGGTGGAGCGGCGGAGCGGAGAGGCGGCGACGCTGGCGAGCCGCAACGCGGTGTGTGCGATGACGGTGCGGCAGGAACTGGACTACTACTGCTGGCAGCAGACGATCGGCGCGGGAGTGCCGTTCGAGCGGGTGGGGGCGATCACGGCGCTGGAAGCGGGCAGAGAGGGTGTGACGCTGCGAACCGCGGAGCGGGCCTTCCGGGGCAGGTTTCTGGTGGGCGCCGACGGGGTGCACAGCCGGGTGCGGCAACTCTTCTACGGGGATCGGCCGGCGTGGTTCCGGAGGGGCTTTGCGCTGGAGGCGAAAGTGGTTCCGCAGAAGGGACACAGCCGGGACCTGGTTTTCGATTTTGCGCCGGTGCGGCAGGGCTACGGGTGGGTGTTTCCCAAGGGCGATCATCTGAACGTGGGGCTGGGCGTCTACAACGACACAGGCGAGGAGAAGCTGGATCGGCCGCGGCTGGAGGCTTACATCCGGGAGAGGTTCGGGGAAGCGCGCGCGGAGCATGTTACGGGACAATACCTGGGATTCGGGGCGGAGGCCGCACCGGGCGGCGAAGAGCGGGTATTCCTGGCCGGGGATGCGGGCGGATTTGCCGATGCGCTGACAGGCGAGGGGATTCACGGAGCGATTGCGAGCGGGCAGGCAGCGGCGAAGGCGATCGACGGGGAGCTGCGCGGGGGTAAGCGGGCGCAGAGGGCTTTCGGGGAGCTGACGGCGCAGCTGCGGCAGGATCTGCAGTTGTCGAGTACGGGATCGCGGTGGTTCTACGGGAATCTCGACCTCGGCTATCGGGCGCTGACGGCGCCGGTGTTTCGCACGGCGGTGATCAACGCATACGCGAACGGCACCAGAATTGCGGCCCTGGCGAATGCGGTTCGGCGCTTCGCACGCGCGTTTGCAACAACCGCGTAATGTGCGCGAGGTAAAGTTGGCTGATTGATCGCGTGAAGCGGGTGGGCCATTTTTTGCTGCTAAGATGATGTTTCGGACGGAGGCCAAACAGGAGTTCGCCTGCCGTGTGAGTGCGCCGCGAGAGTGGGCCTGTGCAACACCGCGGACGTTCCCAGGCTGAATTTTTCGCACACTTCCCCATTTTCGACACCCAAGCGACTGCACCAGCATCAACCCTTTGACGCGAGAGCAGATGAGATTCCTGATCCGGGAGCGGGCTGTGGGAGTGATTCGGCAAAGGGCCGCGGGAGTGCTTTGCCTGCTGGCGGCATGCTCGATGCGTGCGGCGTGGGCCGAGGGACCGCTGGGCTCGCCGAGCATCTTCGCACCGTCGTCGACGCCGGCCAGGACGATCCTGGATCTGTCATGGTTTGTAATCGCGATCACAGGCGGGATCTTCGTCACGGTTGGGGGACTGCTGGCGTGGGCGCTGATTCGCTATCGTGCGCGCAAAGACGATGAGCTGAGCGAGCCTCCGCAGATTTACGGCAGCACGCAGGTGGAAATGGCGTGGACGGTGATCCCGATTCTGATCGTCGTGGTGCTTTTTCTGACGACGACGCGGATTATTTTTGCGATTCAGGATGCTCCGGAGCCGCCGGCGGCGCTGGATGTGACGGTGGTGGGGCATCAGTTCTGGTGGGAATTCCGGTATCCGAAGCTGGGCATTGTGACGGCGAACGAACTGCATGTGCCGGTGAGCACGGCGCAGGATCCGAGGCCGACGTTTCTGCGGCTGATGTCGGCCGATGTAGACCACAGCTTCTGGGTGCCGGAGCTGGCGGGCAAGACGGATCTGATACCGAATCATCCGAACGAGATGTGGATCGATCCGCACCGCACGGGATTGTTTCTGGGGCAATGCGCGCAGTTCTGCGGGCTGGAACACGCGAAGATGCTGCTGCGGGTGTATGTGGATACGCCGGAGCAGTTCGATGCGTGGGTGGAGCAGCAGAAGCAGGCGGGGGTGCAGGACCCGGCGGTAGCGGCGGGGCGGCATGTATTTGAAACCGAGGCCTGCACGAATTGCCACACCATTGCGGGGACGGCGGCACGGGGAACGTTTGGGCCGGATCTGACGCATCTGGCGAGCCGGGCGACGATTGCGGCAGGCGCGGCGATGAACACGCCGCAGAACCTGCGGGCGTGGATTCAGGATCCGAATACGTTCAAGCCGGGAGCGCTGATGCCGGCGATGCAACTGAGCGACGAACAGGTCGACGAGCTGGTGGCGTACCTGGACACACTGCACTGAGGGCGAAACGATGGCGGACCAGACCCTACCGATTGCCGGAACCATCGACGTAACGCCGCGGCGGCGTTCGGCGGCGCAGATGCTGGAGTGGCTGCACGGCTGGGTGGTGACGGTGGACCACAAGCGGCTGGGGATCCTGTACATGGTGTACGGGATTTTCTTCCTGCTGGTGGCGGGGGTGGAGGCGCTGGCGATCCGCATCCAGCTGGCGTGGCCGAACAATCATTTCCTGTCGCCGGAGACGTACAACGAGTTTTTCACCATGCACGGAACGACGATGGTGTTTCTGGTGGGGATGACCATCGTCTTCGGATTTGGCAATTATCTGGTGCCGCTGATGGTCGGCGCGCGGGACATGGCGTTTCCGCGGCTGAATGCATTCAGCTTCTGGCTGACCGCCCTGGGCGGACTGCTGCTGTATTACAGCTTTATCGGCGGCTTCGGCCTGTACGGAATGGGTGCTGCGCCGGATGTGGGGTGGTGGGCGTATGCGCCGCTGACGGCGCGGGCGTTTTCACCGGGACATGCGACGGATTACTGGGCGCTGTCTCTGATCGTGATGGGATTCGGCACGCTGGGGACGGCCATCAACATCATTGCGACGACGCTGTCGATGCGGTGCAGGGGCATGTCGCTGCTGCGGATGCCGCTGTTTGTGTGGCTGATGCTGGTAGTGAGCGGGCTGACGCTGGTGACGATTACGCCACTGACCGCAGCACAAATTATGCTGACGATCGATCGCTACCTGGGCGGGCATTTCTTCGACACGCAGGCGGGCGGCTCGGCGGTGGTGTGGATGCACTTTTTCTGGATCTTCGGGCATCCGGAAGTGTACGTGCTGGTGATGCCGGCGTTCGGGATCGCGAGCGAGATCATCCCGGTTTTTTCGCGGAAGGCGATCTTCGGGTATCCGGCAATGGTGGCGGCGTCGGTGGGGATTGCGTTTGTGAGCCTGGGAGTCTGGGCGCACCACATGTTCACGGTGGGCATGACGTCGGTGGGCAATACATTCTTCGTGCTGTCGACGATGCTGGTGGGGATTCCCACGGGGATCAAGATTTTCAACTGGCTGGCGACGCTGTGGGGCGGGAAGATCCAGTTCCGGGTGCCGATGCTGTTCTGCCTGGCGTTCCTGATCCAGTTTCTGTGCGCGGGGCTGACCGGAATCATGCTGTCGGTGGCGCCGTGGAACTGGCAGCTGCACAATTCCTATTTCGTGATCGCGCACTTCCACTACGTGCTGGTGGGAGCGATCGTCTTCAACATTTTCGCGGGGATCTACTACTGGTATCCGAAGGTGACGGGGCGGATGCTGGACGAGACGCTGGGCAAGTGGCACTTCTGGCTGTTCTTCATCGGGTTTCACGTCACGTTCGACACGATGCACTTTGTGGGATTCCTGGGGATGCCGCGCTCGATTTACACGTACGAGCCGGACCGGGGATGGGCGCACCTGAACTTCGTGATCTCCATGGGCGGGATGGTGCAGGGGATCGCGGTGCTGATCTTCGCGTGGAATCTGGTGCATTCGTATTTCAAGGGAAAAGAGGCGGGCAACGATCCGTGGGATGCGTGGACGCTGGAGTGGGCGGTGCCCTCGCCGCCGCCGGTGTATAACTTCGCGGCCGATCCGGAGGTGCACAGCCGGCGGCCCCTGTGGGATCTGAAGCATCCGGAAGATCCGGACTGGAAGTACGAAGCATGAGCGCGATCCCTGTCACTCCGGTTGTGGAGCGGTGGACTCTGCCGTCGCGCGGGCGTGTGGCGATGCTGTCGCTGATTATCGGCGAGAGCGCGATCTTCACGATCTTCGTGGTGGCCTACATCTATTACATCGGGAAGAGTCTGACGCCGCCTTACCCCGGGCAGGTGCTGGAGATCCCTTTCTTCAATACGGTGTGCCTGCTCTCGAGCAGCGTGACGATCTGGCTGGCGGAGCGGCAGATCGAGCGCGGGAAGATGCGCGGGTTCGCGGCGTGGTGGGCGGTGACGATCGCGCTGGGCGCGATCTTTATCGGCGGCACCGCGGTGGAGTGGCACAAGCTGATTTACGTGGATGGGCTGACGATCCGGACCAATCTGTTCGGGACGACGTTCTACTCGCTGGTGGGGCTGCATGCAACGCACGTGGTGGTGGGCCTGATCGGGCTGACGATCATTCTGCTGTTCACGCTGACGGGGCACGTGCGGGAAGAACACTCGGAGCGGATCCAGGTGTTTGCGCTGTACTGGCATTTTGTGGATGCGGTGTGGGTGGTGGTGTTCACGGTGGTGTACATCCTGGGCAGGTAGCGATGGCGGAAACGGCACAACACGGAGCAGAGCACACGACGCAGGGGGCGACGATCCAGCTGCCCGCGCCGACGGCGTGGCCGATCGTGCTGGCGCTGGGGTGCACGCTTGCGGCGGCGGGGCTGGTGACGAGCCTGTGGGTAACGTTGTTTGGCGCGGTGCTGATGGTGTCCGGCAGCGTGGGGTGGTTCCGGCAGGTGCTGCCGCATGAGGCGCACGAAGCGGTTCCGGTGGAAGACCGGCCGGTGACGATCGCGACGCGGCGCCGGCTGGTGCGGCGGCTGGAGGTGGGGCCGGAGCATCGGGCGCATCTGCCGGTAGAGACCTATCCGGTACTGAGCGGACTGAAGGGTGGGATTGCCGGCGGAGTGGCGATGATTTTTCCGGCGCTGGCCTACGGGCTGATCGCGCAGCACAGCATCTGGTATCCGGTGAACCTGCTGGGGGGCGCGGGGGTGGGATCGTCGACGCATATTACTACGGCGGAGATTGCGGCGTTTCACTGGAGCTGGCTGGGCATTGCAATTGTGATCCACACCGTTACCTGTTTGCTGGTGGGGCTGCTGTATGGGGCGATGCTGCCCATGCTGCCACGCAATCCAGTGATCCTGGGCGGGATTGTGGCGCCGCTGCTGTGGACGGGGCTGCTGCATTCGGCGATGGGGATCATCAATCCGGCGCTGGATGCGCGCATTCACTGGGGATGGTTTGTGGTCTCGCAGGTGACGTTCGGAATCGTGGCGGGGCTGGTGGTGGCGCGGGAGGGGAAGATTCGCACGAGCCGGGGGATGCCCTTCTTTGCGCGCATGGGGATCGAGGCGCCGGGGCTGATGGAATCGCACCCGGATGCGGGACCGTCGCGGCCGCGGGACGAGGGGAAGCACTGATGCTGCGAGGCGCAATGACACTGGCGCTGCCGCTGGCGCTGGCGCTGACGGGATGCTCGCGTCTGCCGGGAGCGAAGGCGGCGGAGGAGACACGGCTGCGGCCTGATCAGGTGCTGGATTTTACGACGCTGTACAACACGAATTGCCAGGCGTGCCACGGAACGAACGGGCACGGCGGACCGGCGATGGAGCTGGGGAATCCGGAGTACCAGGCGCTGGTTGACGATGCGACGCTGCGCAGGACGATTGCGCAGGGCATGCCGGGGACGGAGATGCCGGCGTTTGCCCAGTCCGCAGGCGGCATGCTGACGGATGCGCAGGTGGACGCGCTTGTGGCGGGGATGCGGAAAGAGTGGGCGAAGCCGGACGCGTTTGCGGGTGCGACGCCGCCTCCGTATGCCCAGCCGGCGGGCGGGGATGGGCAGCACGGGGAGCAGGTGTACGAGGCGCGGTGCGCGAGCTGCCATGAGAAGCCGGCGCGGCAGCAGGTGACGAGCCCGGCGTATCTGTCGCTGGTGAGCGACCAGGCGCTGCGAACGGTGATCATCGCGGGAAGGACGGATATTGGGCAGCCGGACTGGAGGATGGAGGGAGCGAACAACGGCGGTCATGGAGCGGGGCCGCTGACCGGGCAGGATGTCACCGATATTGTTACGTATTTGGGATCGTTGCGGAATCCGGCGGCCGTGTCGGCACCGGCGACGGGGAGGTTACGGTGAGCGAGAGCGAAAACAGGCAGAACGCGAGTCCGGAACCGGTGGCGGCGGGCGAGCTGGTCGGCGTGCAGGACAGCCCGGCGGTGGTGTCACGGCGGTGGCTGCTGCTGACGGCGGGAGCGGCGCTGAACGGGATTGTGGGGCTGGCGCTGGCGGTGCCGGTGATCCGATATTTGCTGGCGCCGGTGCGGAAGGATTCGGATTACAACTCCTGGGTATCGCTGGGAGATGTGGAGAAGTTTCCGGTGGGCGAGACGCGGCTGGCGTCGTACGTAACCCCGTGGAAGCGATCGTGGGACGGCGAGACGGACAACGTGGCGTGCTATGTGCGGCGCGAGGGAACGAGCCAGTTCACGGTGTTTGCCATCAACTGCGCGCATCTGGGATGCCCGGTGCGGTGGTTTCCGCAGTCGCAGCTGTTCATGTGTCCCTGCCATGGCGGGGTGTATTACGCCGATGGATCACGGGCGTCGGGACCGCCGGAGCGGGGGCTGTTCACCTACCATCACAAAATCGACAACGGACAGTTACAAATTGACGCGGGGCAGATGCCGACGCTGGCCAATCAGGCGAAGCTGGTGCAGATCGCCACGCCCGGCAAGGATGGAGACTGCCCATGCCGGGGATGAAGCAGACGAAACAGCCGGCGTGGAAACGAATCTACGACTGGTTCGAACTGCGGCTGCAGATCGAGGGGCCGGTGAAGGACGCGGTGCTGCACAAGGTGCCGCGCAACACGGCGAGCTGGTGGTACGTGTTCGGGAGCGCGGCGTTCACGCTGCTGATGCTGCAGGTGGTGACGGGGATTTTGCTGGCTCTGGTGTATGTGCCATCGGGGGCCGAGGCGTGGAACAGCCTGAACGTGCTGAATCACCAGATTCCGCTGGGGTGGTTTCTGCGCGCGATCCACGCGTGGGGATCGAACTTCATGGTCGCGGTGGTGTTCATCCACATGGCGCAGGTGTTTTTGTTCGGCTCGTACAAGTATCCGCGCGAGCTGACGTGGACGGTGGGTGTTTTCCTGTTGCTGATGACGCTGGGGATGGCGTTCACGGGGCAGGTGCTGCGTTTCGATCAGGACGCGTACTGGGGGCTGGGGATCGGAGTGTTCATCCTGAGCCGGGTTCCGTGGGCGGGCGGAGTGCTGGTGCATCTGCTGCTGGGCGGGCCGGTGATTGCCGGGGCGACACTGTCGCGGTTTTTCGCGCTGCATGTGTTCGTGATTCCGGGGACGCTGCTGTTTCTGGTGGCGGTCCACATCTGGATGGTGCTGAAGCTGGGCGTGAACGAGTGGCCGATGCCGGGCCGGCTGGTACGGAAGGAAACGTACCTCGCGGAGTACAGGAAGCTGTCGCACGAGGACGGGATTCCGTTTGTGCCGGGGGCGTTCTGGAAGGATCTGGTGTTTTCGGGCGCGGTGCTGGCGGCCGTGGCGGTGTGTGCGGCGGTGTTCGGACCATCGGGGCCGGGCGGGCAGCCGGATCCATCGATTATTCAGACGGTGCCGAAGCCGGACTTTCCTTTCCTGTGGATTTACGCCGTGCTGTCGTACCTGCCGCCGTCGATGGAGACGCCGTTCATTCTGGTGGCGCCGCTGCTGATGATCGCGGGATTGCTGGCGGTGCCGTTTGTGGCGTCGGAGGGGGAGAAGAGCTGGCATCGGCGGCCGGTGGCGGTGCTGGCGCTGAGCCTGGTGGCGTTGAGCTGGGCGGTGTTCACGCATCTGGCGGAGTCGACGCCGTGGAGCCCGCATATGAGCGCGTGGAGCAGCGACACGCTGCCGGCGCGCTATCTGCGGGAGGCCACGCCGCTGGTGCGGCAGGGGGCGGTGATCTTCCAGGTAAAGCAGTGCCGCAACTGCCACTCGATCGGAGGAGAGGGGGGCGAGCGGGGGCCGACGCTGGATGCGGTGGCGACGCGGATGACGCCGGACCAGATGCGCTTCAAGGTGGTAACGGGCGGCGGCAATATGCCTGCGTACGGGAAGAATCTTTCGCCGCCGGAGATTGAGGCACTGGTGAGTTTCCTGGAGACGCTGCATCCGAAGGGCGAACCCCCGGCGTTCGACGCGTCGCAGCAGCCGGCGGCCAGCGGCGGGACCCCATGAGCAGACGATGGGCATAGGCGCGCTTTTTACCACATGGGATATTCCGTGGGCGGTGACGGCGGCGCTCGTGGTGACGGGCGCGATTTACGTCCGGGGATGGAACCAAATCAGGCGGACGCGGCCGTGGCTGTTTCCGGCGTGGCGGGTGTGGACGTTCCTGGGCGGACTGCTGGCAATCTTCGTGGGGGTAGCGTCGCCACTGGATACGTTCAGCGAGACGCTGCTGTTCATGCACATGGGGCAGCACTTTGTGCTGATGTCGGTGGCTCCGCCGCTGATCGTGTTCGGCGCGCCGGTGGTGCCGATGCTGCGGGGATTGCCGAGAGGCGTGATCCGCGGGCTGCGGCCGCTGTTCCGGACGGGCGTGGTTGGCCGGGTGGGAGAATTTGTCACGCGGCCGAGGGTGGCGTGGCTGGCGTTCAACGTGGCCTATGTGGGCTGGCATGTCCCGAGGGCGTATGAGTTTGCGCTGTCGAACGAGAACTGGCACAACTGCGAGCATGCGTGCTTCTTCTTCACGAGCCTGATGTTCTGGTGGCCGGTCATTGCGCCGTGGCCGTGGCGAGCGCCGTGGTCGCGATCCCAGCTGACCGGCGGGGACCTCGGGCGCTGGATCCTGCTTCCTTATCTGCTGTTCGCGGATGTGGTGAATACCGGACTGTCGGCGTTCCTCTGTTTTTCCGGACGGCTGCTCTATCCGAGTTATGCCAC
Source organism: Acidobacteriaceae bacterium (assembly GCA_035508305.1). GTDB lineage: Bacteria > Acidobacteriota > Terriglobia > Terriglobales > Acidobacteriaceae > Palsa-343. The sequence continues at coordinate 28,472 of DATJNE010000007.1, forward strand.
GGTGCCGCGGATGTTCGGACTGAGCGCGCTGAACGATCAGGTGGCGGCGGGGGCGTTCATGTGGGTGATGGGATCGATGATGTACCTGATCCCGGGCGTGATCGTCACGATGCAGATGCTTTCGCCACGGAGAATGCGGCCCGCCGCCAGCAACCAGCAGCCCGTTATCAGCCACTAACTGGACGCTGGAAGCCGGAGGCGGGCGAACTTATGGCCGGGTGGCGAGGATGAGTGGCGAGGGGCCGGGAGCGTCCAGGAGACGGGGGTTCACGAAGCCCGCTTCTTCCAGCCAGGCGCCGATTTCCTCGAAGGACCAGGTATTGCCCTCGGTGGTATTCACCAGCATGTTGACGGCGAAGAAGAGGCCCTGAACGGGGCCGGTGCGCTCCTTGTTGACGAGAAATTCCTGGATGGCGATGGTGCCGCCGGAGGCGAGGGCGGCGTGGGTCCTGGCGAGGAGCCTGCGGCTGCGCGCTTCGCCTTCGCTGTGGAGGATGTGGCCGAGGGTGGCGATGGTATGGCCGGAGCCGAAGGAGACTTCGAGAAGATCGCCGGAGAGAAAGGAAAAACGATCGGCGAGTCCGAAGCGGGCGGCGGTTTTCTTCGTGATGTCGATGACCTCCGGCCAGTCGACGGCGGTGACGTGGACGCGGGGAGAGCTTTGCGCCTGGGCGATGCCCCAGACGCCGGAGCCGGCCGCGAGGTCGAGGACGCGGACAGGCGGGCCGTCGGCGCCGTAGTTCATGTGGGCGGCGAGGGCCTGGGCGGCGCCATAGCTCATGGGGAAGATATCGAGGACGAATTCGTGAAAGAATTCGCCGCCCGATTTTTCTTCATTCACGGCGGAGACGGGCTTGCCGGTGGCGACGACTTCATTGATGTGGAGCCAGCGCGGAATGAGCTGTTCGCTGCAGTGCTTGATCATGCCGCCGAAGAAGGTCGGTTTGGTGGAAACGAGGAAGGTGGAGCTTTCCGGGGTGAGGGAGAAGCGGTTCTGCTCGTCTTTGGCGAGGAAGTTGAGGCCGACGAGGGCGTCCATGATGGCGGTGAGGCCGCGCGCGGAGGCGCCGGTGGCTTTCTCGACCTCCCAGATGTCTTTTGGGCCGCTGTCGAGGACGTCGAAGACGTGGTGACGGATGGCGGCTTCGAGGACGAGGGGCGGGACATAACCCCAGGCCATTTGCATGATGCGTTCCGGGGTGACCTGCGTGGGCGCGGCAGTGGACATGGATGTTCCTCGATTCGGAGATAGAGAACCGCCAGCCTGGGGATGGTGGGGATGGGCAGGAGTGTAGCACCCGGGTCGCCGTTGCGCTGCTCCGGAGCGCGGGGACAGAAAAGAAGGGCTCCCGCCAGGAAGGGGAGCCCTTTTGATGTGGTTTCAACGGCCCGACCCCGGGTTAGAGGGTCAGGTGTGGATTAGACGGGGCAAAACGGCAGGGGTAATCGGGGGAGGGGAGGAGGGCGCGCCTGCCTGAAGTACGCAGTGCCGGTAGAATCGGATTGATCTGGAATCTCCTGATCCATGGCGACGCGGGTGCGGGTCCAGCAAAGATTGGAGTTCGGGCGGCCCGGATTGGGCGCCGGGGCGGGGGTGTGCGGGCAGTCGGGAGCGGGCGGCAATCCGCGGAGGCCGGAATTTGCGTATCTTTCACAGAGACGCATGAGCAGCCGAAGCGAGGCGCCATGACTGCGCCCAGGCAGCCGGTACCGGACTCGGCCCTCGTCGAGCGGATCATGGCCGGAGACGAAAGGGCGCTGGCGGCGCTCTACGATCGCTATGCCGGGATGTTGTACGCCATGCTGCTGCGCATTTTGAAGGACGCGGGAGCGGCGGAAGAAGTGCTGCAGGACCTGTACCTGCAGCTCTGGCGCGGAGCTGCGCGGTTCGACGCAAAGCGGGGCTCGCTGGCCGGTTGGCTGCTGGTGATCGGGCGCAACCGAGCGCTGAGCCGGCTGCGCGGGAAGGAACGCCGGGAGTTCGTCCCGGACGAATCCGAGGGATTCTTACTGGAAGCCGTGCCGTCGTCGGGGAATCTGGAGGACGAAGCGGCGCGGACGCAGCTGGTGCAGAAGCTGCGCGGAGCGCTGGCCGGCCTGCCCGCGGAGCAGCGGGAGGTGGTGGAGCTGGCCTATTTTGAAGGGATGACCCAAACGGAGATTGCCGCGCGGACGGGGAGTCCGCTGGGGACGGTGAAGTCGAGAGTACGGGCTGCGATGCAGACGTTGAAGCAATTGTTCGATGACGAGCGGACATATCAATCCGGAAGACTCTGACCTGTACGCGCTGGGCGCGCTCGACGGGGAAGAGAAACAGGCGCTGGAAGCCCATGTACGCCTGTGTGCGGAGTGCGCGCGCGAGGCAGAGGCGGCGCGGGGACGCGTCGCCCTGCTGGGGCTGGCGGCACCGGCGGCTGCGGGTCCGCCGGCGCGGGTGAAGGAGGAATTGCTGCGCCGGGCGCGGGTGGAGAGAAGTGGGGAGCGCAGAGATCAGAAGGCGCAGGCGGCGCGCGAGCGGAAATCAGGGTTGAGCTGGTTGACGCCGGCTTTTGGGGTGGCGGCGGTGGTGTTTGCGGCGCTGGCGGCGGCGATCTGGATGAAGGATGCGCGGGACAGCCGGCGGATCCAGGAACTGGAGGGGCAGCTGGCCCTGGCGCAGACGCGCTCGCTGCAGATCGCCCGCGCGTCGGAGATGACAGACAAGCTGCTGGAGATGCCGGCGACCAGGCGCGTGGCCCTGATGCCGATGCCCGGAATGAAGGGACATGGGGGCGTGCTCTACAACGAGCAGATGGGAATGGTGGCCTGCGCGGGATGGCTGCCGGCTCCGCCGAAGGGCAAGAGCTACCAGCTGTGGCTGGTGCCGATGGAAGGCAAGCCGATGCCGCTGCACGTGTTTGCGAGCGGGGAGTGGACGGAGCCCATGTCGATGCATATCGCCCCAGGGATGGAGGCGAAAGCGTTTGCGGTGACCGAGGAGCCGGCGGGCGGAATGCCGTGGCCAACGGGGCCGAAGGTACTGGCCGGGGCGGGAGAATGAAGGAGACAGCCGCCTGCTACCAGCTGCCAGCTTCCAGCCCGCCGGCAGTCGTGGGAGGCGGCCCTGGGTGCTCCGGTAAACTCGGGATGTATGCCTTCGAGTACGAGATCGGGTAAGCCGGACGCGCCTGCGGGGCGGATCGGGAGTGGCTCTGCGTGGAGCGGAGCGGACTGGAGCGGATCGGCGATCCGCGAGATGTTTCTGAAATTTTTTGAGACGAAGGGGCACCGGCGGGTGCACTCGTCGTCGCTGGTGCCGGCCAACGATCCCACGCTGCTGTTCACGAACGCGGGGATGAATCAGTTTAAGGATGTGTTCCTGGGACTCGAGCGGCGGGACTACTCGCGCGCGACAACCTCGCAGAAGTGCGTGCGGGCAGGGGGCAAGCACAACGATCTGGAGAACGTGGGGTTCACGCGGCGGCACCACACGTTCTTCGAGATGCTGGGGAACTTCAGCTTCGGCGACTACTTCAAGAAGGATGCGATTGC
>DATJNE010000008.1:0-7976 GCA_035508305.1 Acidobacteriaceae bacterium
AGCTGCGACGCCGACAAATCCACCGTCGCGCTGTACATCTGCGGACCGACGGCGATTGAGATGCCCTGGGCGAAGGCGCTCATTCCCATCAGGATTGCGGCGCCCATCAGAATAGCGGTGCGGCGGTGCCGCGATACGATCCGCGTTTGCATTACGTCCTCCAGTCAAATGACCCCAGCAGGGCCTTTGCTGGAATTAGCGGCTTTCCTGTCCGTGCTCCCTCAGCTTCCCGCGATTTTTTTTTGCTCCTCGCGCCCACCGCGCTTCAGAGCCAACCAGCGAACCGCGGCTCCCCCGCTGCCTCACGCCAGCTTCCACGGCTCCCGGTAAGGTCGCGTTAGCAGCGCACTCGCGCCCGCATCCCCCTGGATCGTCTCCGTCACCGGATCCCACTCGATCCTCCGTCCCACCAGCATCGAGATCAGCCCCAGATGCCCCGGAATCGTCGAATGATGCCCCGTCTCGACCGGCGTGATCGTCGGCTTGCGCGACCGCACGCTGTCCAGAAAGTTCCGCCGGTGCTCCGTCGACACGATCAGCTTCACCCTGCGCTCGCTCTCCGGCAGCGATTCCTCCTTCACCCACTCCGGATTCGACGCGTCGAACCCGCTGCGGTCCACCCACACCCATCCATCCCTGCCGATCCACTTCGTGCCCATGGCGATGGCCGGCGATCCGCCCGCGATCGTCATCGTCACGTCATTGGGATATCCCGTCACGTCCTTCCGGTACAGGCATTCCACGTTGTACTTCGTCGACGTGTTCCACACCGCATTCGGCGGCGGAAACTCCCCGTGCCCTTCCACCACCGAGGGCCCCGTCCGATCGAACCCGAGACCCCAGTGCGCAATGTCGCCATGGTGTCCGATCCAGTCCATCAGCTGCCCGCCGCCCGTGTTGTAGTTCCACCGCCAGTTCTGATACACCCGCACCGCGATGTACGGCTCCATCTTCGACGGCCCGACCCACAGGTCGTAGTCGAAACCCGCCGGCGGATCCGACACCGCCAGATCCCACGCCTGCGTCCCCGGCACAATCTGCGCCGGACTCTCCGGCTTCTCGGGCAGGGAAGCCAGCTTCTCCATCAGCGCCGGCACCGTCCCCGGAAAATCGTGGTGCCCGCCCGGCAGTCCCACCTCCACGTGCGTCACGTCGCCGATCAGTCCGTTGCGCACGATCTCCGCCGCTTTGTGAAACGACGGCAGCGAACGCTGCCACGATCCGGTCTGCCAGATGACGTTGTTCTGCTCCACCGCCCGCACGATCGCCTGCTGCTCGGCGACCGTTTTCGCCAGCGGCTTTTCCCCGTAAATGTCCTTCTTCTGCCGCGCCGCCTCCGTCGCGATGATCGCGTGCCAGTGATCCGGCACCGCAATCATGATCGCGTCGATATCGCTCCGCGCCAGCATCTCGCGGTAGTCGTGGTACCCCTTGCAGTCCTCGTTGCCATAGTGGCCGTTGATCGTATCGAGCGCTTCCTGCAAATGCCCCTTGTCCAGATCGCACGCCGCCACCACCTGGCAATCACTCATCGACAGGAACGCTTTCGTGTTCGCCGGCCCCATCATCCCCCAGCCGGTTACGCCGATGGTGATCCGGTCCGACGCCGGAACCCGCGCCCCGCGCGCCCATCCGCTGCGCGCCGCAACGGCCGCCGCCCCCGCCGTCTGCAGAAACCGCCTCCGCGAAATGGTCACGCTGGCCTCCCCCCGTCACCTGCGACCCGCAACCCGTCACCTGCGACCCGCAACGCGCAAGCCGCAACCCGCAACCCGTAACCCGTTTTGACGCCCCCGGAAGTCTAGCACCGCTGCGCACGCCCCAGGCTTCCGCCCTCCCGAACGCCTCACTCACACCCTGCCCGCGGCTCTTCTCCCCCAAGGACCCGCCCAAAGACCTGCCCACGGACCCGCCCAAAGGCCTGCCCAAGGCCCCCCCAAGGTCTCCCAAAAATCACCGCCGCCCCGTCCTTCCCCCGGCCAGGTTCACCCCACAGCAAGAAGCTAGAGCCTCCGCCCTCACCCCTGTCAGTGATCCGCCTCTCCCCGCCATGCCGAAGGTACCGTCCCCAGGCCCAAAACGGGTACACGTCCGCTTCAGACCCGCATACCGATCCCCTGTCCACCCTCCCTGCTCTCCCCCACAGCCGCACGCGCTCCCCGAACCTGCCGCCTCAGACGCTGCTCCACGTCTTGTCCGGCGCATGGCACAGCGTCTCCAGCGGGCAATCCACACACCGCGGCTTCCGCGCGATGCAGATTTGCCGCCCGTGGTGAATCATCTCGTGCGAAAACGCGATCCAGCGGTCCCGCGGGATAATCCGCATCAGATCCTCTTCCACCTTCTTCGGGTCCTCGGCCCGCGTCAGCCCCAGCCGGTGCGAGAGCCGCAGCACATGCGTGTCCACCACCACGCCTTCCGCCTTCCCGAACGCCACCCCCAGCACCACATTCGCCGTCTTGCGCGCCACGCCTGGCAGCGTCAGCAGTTCCGCCATCGCCTCCGGAACCCGGCCGCCGAAATCCGCAATCAGCTTCTTCGCCGCTCCCGAAATCGACTTTGCCTTGTTGTGATAGAACCCCGTCGACCGAATCTCCTCCTCGATCGCCGGCAGCGTCGCCGCGGCGAACGCCTGCGGCGTGGGGAATTTCCGAAACAGCCCCGGCGTGACCATGTTTACCCGCGCGTCGGTGCACTGCGCGCTCAGGATCGTCGCCACCAGCAGCTCCCAGGCATTGCTGTGATGCAGCGCGCATTCCGCATTGGGATAGGCCTTCTGCAGCCGGTCCAGTAAATCCGCAATCCGCTTCGGATCGAGCTCCAGTCCCGGCCCCGCCGCCCGCCCCGGCTTCTTGCCCCTTGCTTGGCTCGGCTTTCGACTCTCATTTCCCCTTGCTGTGACGCCGGCCTTCCCGCCTGCCTTCGCCGAACCCACCCGGCGCTTTTCGCTCGCTGCCTGGCTCGCCTTGCGGCTCGCCTTCCCTCGCCCTCTGCCCTTCGTTGCCGCCATGAGCGGAATTGTAGCGGCTCCGCTGCGGCGCGCACCCCTGGCCCCTCCCGCGTCACTCTCCAACCCTGTCCACCCCTACTCGCAGCGCAGCGCCACCATCGGATCCACCCGCATCGCCCGCCGCGACGGCAGCAACGCCGCCATCAGCGCCATCGCCAGCAGCAGCACCGACACGCCCCCCATCGTGTCGGCCTCAGCCCCTTCCCGTTCCAAATGCCAGCACCATCTCCACGGCCCCGGCCACCCGCTTCCAGTTCTCCCGCTCGGCCCGCAGTTGTTTTCGTCCCGCCGCCGTCAGCTCGTAGAATCGCGCGCGTCGCCGATTCTCGCTCACGCCCCATGCCGCCTGGACCCATCCCTGCTGCTCCATGCGGTGCAGTGCCGGATACAGCGATCCCTCCTCCACGCGCAGAATGACGTCGGAAACTCGCTCGATGTGCAGCGTGATCCCCCAGCCGTGCATCGGCCCCTGCTCCAGCGACTGCAGCACCAGCAGATCCAGCGTTCCCTGCAGCGCATCGGTTCTTTTCTTCACGCATACTCCTATAGACAGCTATAGGAGCATGCATCCGATCCGCTCCGCCTGTCAACCAGGCCGGGATTCGCAGGCCGCGCCCGCCATGCCGGTGAACCGCCGGCAACCGGAGCCCATTCCATCAGCCGTCGTCATCCCGCCACGCCGAGCAGGCTGCCCTTTACGGGATCGATCCAATGTTGTGGAATAACGTGTTGCGCTGGAAACTTCCCCGGTACCCCAGTAATCCGCTGGGAACCGGGGTGGTTGTATTCTGGGACCGCTGAGCAAGAATCATTGAAAACTGCTGTGGTGTGGAGGATAAACGCATGCATTTTCGTCGATCGAGTTTTGCAAGCCTGTTGTCCGGATGCGCCATGCTGCTCGGCATGGCGGCCGCCTTCGGGCAGACTTCGTCCTCGGTTCCGTCAGCTCCCGCGCCTCAAAGCATCGGTCAGTCCCCGTCCCGCTGGGACATCTTCATGGGGTACTCCTATCTTGCCCCGCACGGCTCGGTGACCACCGAGGTGCCCCCGCTCTCTTACAGCAATCGATACTCGTCCATCAACGAAGGCGCCATCGGCAGCGTCACCTATTACTTCAACCGCTATGTGGGCGGCCAGATCGAATACGCGAATCATCCCAACGGCGACAACGACGGGATCTCCACGGCGCAGGCCGGCATCGTTTTCCGCTATCCCACCGAAGGCATGTCGGTCTTCGTTCACGGACTGGGCGGCGGAGTCCGCATCGGCGGACCCAACTTCCCCGGAAACGGAACCGACATTCTGGACCACCCCTACACCTGGGGACCGGCCCTCACCGCGGGTGGCGGCCTCGACTACGACATCACGCATCGCTTCGCCCTGCGGATTTTCCAGGCCGACTACGAGTACATGCATGCCGATTTTGGCCCCCAGCCTTACACCGGCGGCCGCGCCAATCTCAATACGGTCCGCCTCAGCACCGGTCTCTTGCTGCACCTGGGCAGCATCACGCCTCCGCCGCCCGTGCAGTATGCCTGCAGCGTGAGCCCCTCCTCCGTCTTCCCCGGTGAGCAGGTCACCGTCACGGGCACCGCCAGCAATCTCGACCCGAAAAAGAAGCAGACCTATAGCTGGAGCGGCCAGGGTCTCACCGTTGCCGGTACCACTTCCACCACCACCATCGATACCGCCAGCCTGCAGCCCGGCGCCTACACCGTCTCCGGTCATGTCGCCGAAGGGGTCAAGGCCGGCCAGTCCGCCGACTGCACCGCGCAGTTCACGGTCAAACAGTTCGAGCCGCCCTCCGCCAGTGCCACCGCCAATCCTTCCACCGTCCAGCCCAATGGCAGCTCCAGCATTTCCTGCACCGGAGTCAGCCCGCAGAATCGTCCGCTCACCTACAGCTACTCCGCTTCGGCCGGATCGATCAGCGGCACCGGCAACACGGCAACGCTGTCCACCTCCGGCGCTCCCGCAGGCACCATCACCGTGACCTGCAACGTCCAGGATGACAAGGGACAGACGGCTTCGGCGACCACCAATGTCACCGTGGAAGCTCCGCCTCCGCCACCCGCGCCGTCTCCTGAGCAGGTTCGCCTTCAGCAGCGTCTTGCCCTGCACAGCGTCTTCTTCGCGACCGCTCAGCCCAACGCTGCGCATCCCGAAGGCGGCCTCGTGGAAAGTCAGCAGGGGACTCTGAGCACCCTGGCCACGGACTTCAAGAACTACCTGACCTTCAAGCCCGATGCTCGCATCACCCTCACGGGCCACGCCGATGTCCGCGGCAGCGCCGAGTACAACCAGGCGCTGACCCAACGCCGCGTGAACCGCGTGAAGGAGTTCCTGGTGCAGCAGGGCGTTCCTGAGTCGGCGATCGATACCCAGGCCGTCGGCAAGGAACAGCAGCTCTCCCGGGAGCAGGTGAAGGCTCTGGTCGACGAGAATCCCGAGCTGACCGATGCCCAGAAGAAAAAGATGGATCAGAAACTGGCCGTGATCTATCTGGCGCAGAACCGTCGCGTCGACATCACCCTGAACAACACCGGCCAGCAATCCGTGAAGTTGTATCCCTTCAATGCCGCCGACCTCAACACGCTGCTGAGCGAAAAGGCTCCGGCAACGCGGAGGAGGGCAGCGGCGAAGAAACACTAAGTCGCATCGAACGCAGGGAACTGCCCTGGGGGCCTCGCGCCTCCAGGGTGGTTTCCGGCGCTAACTCATTCGAGCCTGGCCGCGACTGCGCAGCTTCCCCGGCCTTCGAGGCGCAATCCAGGCATCAAAGTCGGTTTTGCTCATGGCAAGGAATACGGCAGTCCGGATCGGCCCTCTGCGCGAGAACGAGCTGGGCGAGGCGGCGCGCATCGTCCCGCTGGCCTTCGCAACCTTCCTCGGTCTCCCCGATCCCATGCAGTTCATGGGCGATCGAGACCTGATGACGCCGCGATGGCGCGCCCGCAATACGAAGGTCCTCGCCGCCCACATCGACGGGCGGCTGGTCGGATCGAATGTCATCACCCGCTGGGGTTCGTTTGCCTTCTTCGGGCCGCTGACCGTGCTGCCGGAGTTCTGGAATCAGGGCGTGGCGCAGCGCCTGATGGAAGCTACCGTCCGGGTTCTCGACGGCTGGAACCTGCGCCACAGCGGTCTGTTCACCTTTGCGCACAGCGCCAAACACGTCGGCCTCTATAACAAATTTGGTTTCTGGCCCGGCTCTCTGACCGCACTGATGCAGTATGCGCCCGCGGCCGGCGCATCCGCCCCCGGCGGCAGCGCTCCGCTTCTCCTCTCGACTCTGAAAAAAAGCGCTCGGGAAGAGGCCATCCGTGCCTGTGCGCGGCTGACGAACCGCATCGACCGCGGACTCGACCTGAGCGGCGAGATGCGCGCCGCGCTCGCCCAGGGCGTGGGCGACGTGGTGATGATCGCCTCGCGTTCGAAACTCGACGGCTTGGCGGTGTGTATGACCGGGCCCGGTTCGGAAGGCGGCGTGAAGACCTGCTATGTGAAGTTCGGCGTGGCCCGGGGAGGCGACGGAGGCGACGCCCGCTTCGATCGCCTCCTCGACGCGATCGACCGATTCGCGGTCTCCCGCGGAGCCAGTGTGGAGGCCGGGGTGAACCTGGCGCGGAGAGCCGCCTGGGCTCGCATGCGCGCCCACGGCTACCAGGCCATGACCCAGGGCGTCGCGATGCACCGGCCCCACGGCGACGGCTTCAACCGCCCCGACGTCTACGCCATGGATGACTGGCGCTAAGAAAAGAAAGCTGACTGTGTGGGCGACGTCGCGACACACCGATGCCTCGTCCCCGCGCGCCTCACCCCCCGTTCACGACCCCGAACCGGTTCCCTGATATAGTTTCCCCGTTCCCGCAATCCGACTGCGCCGCCGCTTCTCTTGCGCCGCGACGGCCGCAGCGTGGAACCTCAATCGTGCGCAAGCGTCAGTTCCCGGGAATTCCGAAAAAGAGGAGGTACCATGTCCAAACTTTCCGCTCTCGCTCTCCCCACTCTCATCCTGACCCTGTTGTGCTGTGCCCCTCCGGCGCCAGCCCAGGTCTCCGTCAGCATTGGCGTGGCTCCCATTTGCCCCTATGGATACTTCTCGTATGCACCCTATGACTGCGCGCCCTACGGCTACTATGGCCCCGACTGGTTTATCGGCGGCGTGTTCATTGGAGCTGGCCCCTGGTTCCACGGTCCCGCCCACTTTTCCGGCCACGTCGATAACCGCTTCGATCCTCGTCACGGATACAAAGGACCTCTGCCCGGGCGCGGCGATGAGGCCAACAACAACTTCCACGGCAACGAGGCGAGAGATGGCCGGGGCCACGTCGTCCAGGAGACTCATCCCGCCACCAATGAACACGCCCTGCCCGGACACCGGAGCAGCGGCGGACATCCGCGATAAGCAACGCGACGCTTTCCGAAACTTCGGGTATGCCGGGGATTCACCCGCAACCAGCCGCGCTCCTCGGAGCAAGGCACGAAAACGTGTCAGGACACGGCTGCAGAGCCTGCCCGGAGTGAAACGCCGTGGCGGCTCGGAGTCGAACGAGTGCCCAAAAGCCACAAAAGAACCGAGCTTATGTCCCGAAAACCCGGTGGCGTTTCCTCGCTCGCGAGGCGACGCCAGGGTGTGAGGGCGGGCAACCGGGTCCTGGCGAAAGCACGTTTCGCCGGGGTGGCCTGAAAGGGAGCTGGAACCCCTCTGAATGAGCGAGGGAGTGAACAGCAATTCTCGCGAACGCGCCAGCGACGCGACTGGCAGAAGCCACGGGTTGCTGTGAGCGGCAACGCTGGGTGCACGAGGAACGGGCCTTCCGACCCGGGCCGTTCCCGCCCGAAACGTCCGGAGCGCCGGTGATACGGACATTTCGGCGTTCCGGACCTGATCCCTGGGGCCTGTCGCCCGAAACCTCCGGATTGCCGGCGATACGCCCCCACAGCTGGCAGAACACGAACCGGG
>DATJNE010000009.1:0-19665 GCA_035508305.1 Acidobacteriaceae bacterium
GAGTATTCCGAGTCTTCCGCGCCTCTCGGGTCTTCCGCGGGTACTGGGGGTTCTCTCTGGTTCTAAGGAGCCGCGCCTGTCGGTTCAGCCGCGTTCGGCGGGGGCGAGGTCGGAGACGTTGCGGTCGTAGACGCCGACGAGGGAGTTCCAGCGGACATAGATCAGTTCCTCGAGCATCTTGATCCCGTCGCGGAGGTAGCTGATACGGGAGCGCTCGTCGTGACCCCAGGTGACGGGCACCTCCTTGATACGGTAGCCGCGTTTGAGAGCGATGAAGAGGATCTCGGGATCGAAACCCCAGCGCTCGATGCGCTGCAGCTGGAAGATGGTCTGGGCGGCGGAGCGCCGGAATGCCTTGAAGCCGCACTGCGTGTCGGCAAAGGGCAGGCGCATGATCATGCGCGTGACAAGGTTGAAGCAGCGACCGAAGAACTGGCGGTAAAGGGGCTGGTGGATGGTCTGGCGGCTGACCTCGAGCCAGCGAGAGCCGATGGCGACGTCGGCGCCGTCGCGGATGGCATCGAAGAGACGCTCGGCCTCGGGCATGGGGGAAGAGAGGTCGGCGTCGGTAAACATGACAATGTTGCCGGAGCCGTGGAGGAGCCCATGGCGGACGCTGTAGCCTTTGCCGCGGTTCATACCGTTGCGGAGGAGGCGGATGCGGGGGTCACGGGCGGCGAAGGATTCCACGATGGCGGCGGTAGAGTCGGTGGAGCCGTCGTCGACCACGAGCACTTCAGCGCTCCAGCGCTTGTCGTCGAGGGTGCGCAGGACGTCGGTGAGCGCGCGCCCGATGCGAGCACTTTCGTTGTAAGCCGGAACGACGATGGAGTACTGAGGGTTCACGTGAGGCTCAATCGTTTTAGTTTGCCAACCGCACTTTTCCCTTATTCGACAGCTTTCGACCAGCAGCGGTCGCAAAATACAAACGGGCTGTCCGGGGAATTTAAGCAATATATTACGCGGGTTTTGTCGGGAGAGCCATACCCTTACCGCCCGGCGGGACGGCGCCGGTGCTACACTCGCCCTTATGGATGAACCACTTACACCCGCTGGGGGAGCGCCGGAGCCAGAGAGCGCCCGGGCGCCGCAAACGGCTCCTGCCGGCGGCGCGCCGCAGGCGGCTTTTTCGGGAAGTCCAGCGCCGTCGGGAAATCCAGCGCCGGGCTACGCGATCGGATATGGAGTACCTTCGGCTGGCCCTGGGGCACCGCCACGGCGAAGGATGTGGCCGTGGGTTGTGATTGGGGGCGGGCTGGCGCTGGGGCTGGTGGTCGTGATCTCGATGCTGTTGTTCGAGGCGGTGCGGTCCATGGGGAGCGAGGACGACGGGCTCGCCGGCCTGAGCGACAACAGCATCGGCGTCGTCGATATCGACGGAGAGATCACGTCGGCGGACACGGTGGTGGATCAGCTGCGCAAGTTCGACCAGAACGACGACATCAAGGCGATCCTGCTGCACATCGACTCGCCGGGCGGGGGTGCGGCGGCGTCGCAGGAAATTTACCACGAGGTGCTGAAGATCCGGGAGGAGAAGAAGAAACCGATTGTGGCGTCGATTGAGAGCGTGGGGGCGAGCGGCGCGTACTACATCGCGTCGGCAGCGGGGAAGATCTGGGCGAACGATGCGAGCGTGGTGGGATCGATCGGCGTGATCATGGAGTGGACGAACTATGGCGATTTGCTGAGCTGGGCGAAGATGAAGCCGCAGGTGATCCACGCGGGCGCGCTGAAGGATGCGGGGGATCCGACACACGCGATGACGCCGGAGGAGCAGGCGTATTTTCAGGGGCTGGTGGACAACATGTACGGACAGTTCATCGCGGATGTGGCGAAGGGGCGGCATCTGCCGGCGGAGCAGATCAAGGCGCTGGCGACGGGCCAGGTGTGGACGGGCGAGGAAGCGCTGCCGCTGCACCTGATCGATCAGGAGGGCGGGTTTCGCGATGCGCTGCTGGCGACGGCGAAGCAGGTAGGGATTACGGGGGAACCGGAGGTAGTGAAGCCGGAGGTACGTCACCGGACGATCTGGGACCTGATCGACAACGCCGACAGTCTGGTGCACGAGCCGCAGCAACTGCTGGAGCAGCGGCCGGGGTTTTACTTTTTGTGGCGGTAGGGCCGGGCGGCGGGGAACGCGGGGCGCATAAGGGGTTGGGGAGCCGGGATCGCGGCCGGGTGCCGGGAGCCAGGCCGGGCGGGGAACGCCTCGGGTATGATTCCCGGAAAAATCCCGCAAGTCCTTGACTTTGCAAGCGAAGAGAATGCATCTACTATGGTGAACAGAGGGCCAACCCAAATCGGAGCCAACCCCACCATGACGAAAGCCGACCTTGTCGAGGAAGTGACGAAGCTGGGCGACCTGACGCGCCGCGACAGTGAAACCATTGTCGAAACCATTTTCGATTCGGTCATCGGAGCGCTGCGCTCCGGGGACAAGATCGAGATCCGCGGCTTCGGCAGTTTCCGGATCCGCCAGCGGAAGCCCCGCATTGGGCGCAATCCGAAAACCGGGACGAAGGTCGAGGTGCCGGCAAAGAAGGTTCCGTACTTCAAGCCCAGCAAAGAGCTGCGGGACCTGGTGAATCCTGGAGCGAAGGCGGAGACGCCGGCGGCGGGCGGCTCGGGCGCGGCGTAAGAGCACGCGAGCTCGGGACCGAGGACAAGCGAAAAGCGAGGAACGCTCGAATCGGGCGCGAGCAAACTGCGAGTCGAACTTTGCCTCGGATTGCCTTTCGTTCTGCCGCTCTTTTTGCTCGCTGCTGTCTCCTTTCCGCCTCGCTCTTGTTCGCGCTCATTCAGAGTCTCACTTGTAGACCAGCGCAACGGTGAGCTGCGTTGCGGGGCAGGCGACGGTGACCTCTGCACTCCGAAATGACGGTGCGGAGAAGAGGACGCGCGGATTGTTGGAAAAACCGAAACCTTCCTGCGGGATACCGAGGAAATTCCTGTCGAGCTTCATGTTGGAGTTTTCGTCGTGGATGACGACGGCGGCGTAGCGGCCGGGCGGCACCTGGAAAGTGAGTTGCGCTTCGCGGTGGACGATGGGGAAACCGCCGTGGACGATGGTCTTCGCGACCTTGTCGGGCCATCCGGCGGGTGAGGCGAAGACGAGGCTGCCAGCGGTACCGATGTCGTTGCGAAAACCCATGGCATGGATGGCGAGCGCACACAGGGGCTGACCGGGAGCGGGGGCGGAGTAGACTCCGCGCGGGTCACGTGCGATGGCATTCGTGAGAAGAGCCGTGGCCATGAATGCTACGAGTCGAGGAAGCACGAGAGTTGGACGCCGCAGAGCAGCACTGGATTGTCGTTCCATTGTCAAAAAAAAAATGGCGGGACGGAGACGGCAGGACTCTAAAGCAGAACCACGGGGTGCGGCGACCAGGAAAGGGAGCCTCCGGGATGGCTGGATGACCGCAGCGAGCGGGATTGCGCCGCGGCCTTCCCGGGGAAGTTGCAGGGTGCGGGCGCGGTCAGGGAGCAACGGCGTCAGGCTTGCGATCGGCATCGGGTGAGGCCGCTGGTGCGGGCTGCGGCGCGAGGTTGCGGTAGTTCATCAGGGTGTTGAACATCATGGGGTACTCGCCCAGATTCTGCCAGCGCCAGATGGGGTTGGTCATAAAGAGAACGACCTCGCCTTTGCCGGCAGGCACGACGGCGACGGCGGCCCGGCCCTTGATGTCGTCAGCGCCGTTGAAGAGGCCGCTGAGGACGGACTTGTCGCCGCCGGGGAAACGCATGAGGACGTCGGTCCGGTTCATCTCTTCCGACATGCGCAGGAGCGGACCGTTGGCATAGCGCACGGGGACGGTTTTATCGGCGTAGCCGTAGAAGATGGGGTTGTCGGGCTGGAGGATGTCGGCGTCGACGATGGGACCGGGCGCGTAGAACTTTCCCGAGGGGCCGCCGGCATCGATGGTGGGAGTGAGGCCGAAGTCCGGCGGGAAGGAGCTGGAGGCGCCGAGGGTGACGAGTATGCCGCCGGCGTCGACGAACTTCCGGAACTCGGCGACGCCGAGGCCGCCCATCCCCCCGGTGATATCGGGCGAAGAGCCGTAGTCGCCGAGGAATTTGAACTGTGCGGTTTTTTCGTAGGCGAGGGGCTTGCCTTCTGCGGGGATGCCGAAGACGAGATCTTTGGCGCTGCGCGCCTGGGTGGGAATGAGGATCACGTCGTAGTCCCTGGCGAGGTCGCCCTGCAGGACGCGTTCCTTAAAAATGAGGTCGTAGGGAATCTTGTACTCATCGAAGGTGTAGCGGACCCAGCCGACGTCCTGTGTTCCTGCCCATGTGCTGAAGATGGCGAGGCGCGGCAGCGCGGCGGGGTGGGTGGCGACGCGGGGCGAAGCGGCAAGGCCGACGACGTCGAGGCCGAGATTCCGGGCGAGGGGTTTGAGACTGGAACCTGCATCGGCGGGGACGAGAAAAGTGCCGGCGGCGAACTTTGTGCCTTCCGCAGTGAAGGGCTTCCCGGCGATCTGAATGGCGACGTCTTTGAGAGCGTAGCGCAGGGTGACCATGTTGGGCGAGCCGTGATCAGGCACGGCGTAGACGGCAGGTGCGTCGGCGCCCTTCAAGGCGCCTTCGGGCGTGTACTCGGTGACGGGATCGACGGCGACGGCCTGGATGGATTTGTCGTCGGTGGACTTGACGGTGGTGTTGGTCATGAGGCCCATAGTCCAGGCGCTGTCGTCGTAGGTGTGGAGGTCAGGGTCGGGGTCGGTTTGTTTTTCGAGGAGGGTTTTCGCGAGCGGGCCATAGGGCTGGTTGGTTTTGACGATGAAGGAACCGGCGGGATAATCGCCGTCGGTGAGTTTGACGGCGGCTTTGGCGCGGCCGACTTCGATGCCCTGCATGCGGAGGATGTGGATGACGAAGGCGACGCGAGTCATATCCTGCTGGTCGGAGGGAATGACGTAGCCGTAGGGAGCGTCCCTGGTGCCGGCGGCGATGGCGTCGCGGCTCTTGGCATAGAAGTCGCCCAGGATCACCTGGGGGAAGCCGGCGACGAATTCAAGAGAGCTGAGGACGCCGCTCTCGGCGTAGTTGGTGTTATCGCGCATCGACCAGAGGACGGTCTTGTACGGCGGGTCGGGACGATACCACTCGCGTTTGGTGAAGTTGCCAAAGCTGCCGCCGCCGCCGCCGAGGATGGCGGGGTTGGGCTGCCAGATGGTGCGCTCCATGGTGGTGGCGCCGGCATTGCCCATAATTTCGTAGAAGCGCATGAGGCCGTTGTGATTGGTGGCCATCTGCGCGACATAGCCGGGGGACCAGGCGTCGACGTAGGCATGGGTCCAGACGCCGGGCATGCCGTAGCGGGCGAGCTGGGTCATGTCCCAGTTGGCGAACATGGGCAACTCGCTGTAGACGATGGGGCTCCACAGGGGATTTTGCGGAGCCTGGCCGGAGTAAATGTAGAGGAAGGGCACCGACTCATGCAGATCGTGCATGACCGGTGGATGCCACTGGAGATACCAGCGGAGGAGGTTTTGGTTGGCGAGGCCCGAGTAATTGATGTCGCGGTTGTTGTCGTGCTCGATGTACTTGCCCCAGTAGGGCACGTACGACATTTTGGAGTAGTCGGTGACGTCGACGTTGTGATCGTAGTACCAGTCGATGGAGCGGTCGCGGCCGTCGGGGTCGGCGACGGGGACGAAAGCAACGAGGACGTTTTTGCGAATGCTCTCGATCAGGGGCGAATCTTCGGTGACGAGCCGGTAGGCGAGTTCCATGAGCATCTCAGGAGGGCCGAGCTCGGCGCTGTGGAGGCCCCCGGAGAGGGTATAGAGGGGTTTGGTGCGCGCGATGATCTCCTGAGCTTCGGCGTCGGTGAGTCCGCGAGGATCGGCAAGGCGGGCGAGGTTGGCGCGCTCGTCGTCGAGGTGGGCGATGGAATCCTCCGAGCCGATGAAGACGATAACGGAGTCGCGGCCTTCTTCGGTTTTGCCGATGCGCAGGACTTTGACGCGCCGAGAGTGGGCGGCGAGGGTGTCGTAGTAGCGGAGGATGTCGGAGTAATAAGTAAGTTTCTTCGGCGCGCCGATGTAGTAGCCCAGGACATCTTTGGGCGAGGGGACGGTGGAGCTGAGGGGCAGGTGATCGACGAGAGGACTGATGAATTCGGGTTTGGTGGTCCACTCCTTCACGCTGGCGGCGAAGGCTGGATCCATGGGCTGAGAAGTCTGGGCGGAAGAAACGGCGGCGAAAGCAAGGAACAACAGCAGGGCGAGACGCTGGAACGAACAGGTGAACATGGGCTGGCTTTCCGGGCGGAAGATGTCCGCCCCATAGTACACGCGAGCGGGATACGGGGGAATGAGGAGACGGATGCAGGGGAAAGACGGCGGAGGGGGACAACGCGGCTCGGAGACGCAGAAGAGATTCGGACGGACCGGGTGAACCTCGCCGGGCGCAGCTACTCGGCACGCAGGGCTTTTGGGAAGAAGCGCATTGTGGCTGTCCTCGGAGAGTCCCCCCTCGGGGCCGCGCCTACTCGTTTCGCAAAGCGCGCATGGGATCGACGGAGGCGGCCCGCCGGGCGGGGAGATAGCTGGCGCAGAGCGCCGTCAGGAGAAGGACGAACGTAGCCGCCGCGTACGTGAGGGGGTCGATGGCCCGGATGCCATAGACATAGTTCTCCATGACGCGGCTGAGGCCGAGCGCGGCGACCAGGCCGACGAGGATGCCGCCGAGGGTGACGATCAGGCCTTCGCGCAGGACCTGGTGCAGGAGCGCCGCGCGATCCGCTCCCAGAGCCATGCGGATGGCGAGCTCATGGGTGCGGCGGCTGACGGTGTACGACATGACGCCGAAGATGCCGACGGCGGAGAGCACGAGCGCCAGGGCGGCGAAGATCCACACCAGGGTCATGGGGAAGCGCAGGGTGCCGTAGGTCTGGGCGACCTCGTCGGTAAGCAGCTGGACATCGTTCAGGGGCTGCTGGCTGTCGATGGCGGAGACTGCATCGCGAATGGAGGGCACGACGCTCATGGGCGGGACCGTGGTGCGCACCTCGAGATACGCCCAGGCCACGGGACGCTGCTCGATGGGTACATACAGGTCGGCGCGCGGTTCCCACAGGTCGTAGCCGCGGCGATCCTTTACGATGCCGACGATTGCAACGGACTGGTCAGCGCTGGCGGTGCGACCGGAGTAGACGTTCGCCAGGATGGAGAGATGCTGACCGATGGGGTTCCCATGGGGCCAGAAGCGGTGAGCCGCGACTTCGCTGATCAACGCAACGGGAGCGGCGCCGGAGGCGTCACTCTGCGTGAACCCGCGACCGGCGACGAGGCCGACGCCCATGGCGCTGAAGTCGCCCGGGGAAACAACGTTGAAGCGGACGGTCGGTTCCTGGCCCGGGGGCGCCGGGGCACGGCCCTGGGGACGAACAAAGACCGTGGAGCCAGGCTGTTCGAGTCCGGCGGACTGCACGCCGGGCACGCTCTGCAGGCGCCGCAGCAGCTGGCGGAAAAAGAGCGTCTGGGTGGCAGGCAGGGAATATTTGTAGTGGGGCAGATCGATCTCTGCGGTGACGACATTGGTGGGATCGATGCCGAGATCGACCTGGGTGAGCCGCAGGAAGGTTCGGATGAGGAGCCCGGCGCCGGTGAGAAGTACGAGGGCGAGGGCGATCTCAGAGACGACGAGGCCGTTGCGCAGGCGGCGCCGCCCGGACTCGGCCGCGGAATTGGCGCCGCTCTCGCGAAGGGATTCATGAAAGTCGTTCCGCGACGCAGTCAGAGCGGGAGCAAGGCCGAAGACGATACCGGTGAGCAGCATCAGGCCCGCGGAATAGAGGAGGACGCGCCAGTCGATGTCGATGACGCTCGCGTTGGGCACGCTGAAGCGATGCAGGCGGGTCATTTCGAAGGTGAGGAGGCGATCTCCGATAGAGGCGAGGGCGAGCCCCAGGACACCGCCGATCGCGGCCAGGAGAACGCTCTCGGTGAGCAACTGGCGGACGATCCTGGGGCGCGAAGCCCCGATCGCCGCGCGCACGGCGATTTCACGCCGCCGAACAGTGGCACGGGCAAGGAGCAGGTTCGCGACATTGGCGCAGGCGATGAGCAGCACGAAGAGGACGGCTCCGGACATGATGAGGAGCGGCTCCCCCATTTGCCGGTAGTAGGCAGCATGGAGGGGCTCGACTTTGAACCCCCAGCCTTTGTCGGCATCGGGATGTTCCACGGCGAGACTGGCGGCGAGACTGTCCATGGCCGCCTGGGCGCGGGAGACGCTGACTCCGGACTGGAGGCGCGCCTGCGCCTGGAGGTCGCGGGTGGTGGCGCGGCCTTGTTCGCTGCGTTCCTCAGGGGTGAGCGCAAGAGGCACAAAGACCGGCATCTCCTCGTCCCACGTGAAGCGGAAGCGGGCCGGCATGACGCCGACGATGGTGTAGGCCTTCTGGTCGAGGTCGATGGTTTTGCCAGGGATCGCGGGATCGGCGCCGTAGCGTGTTTGCCAGAGGCTGTGGCCGATGATGGCGACCCGGTCGTGGCCCGGTTCCATCTCGTTCGCGGTGAAGAAGCGGCCGAGGAGCGGCTGGATGCCGAAGAGCGGCAACATTTCAAGAGAAGCCTGGATGCCGTCGACACTTTCCGGATGGGTGCCCTCGGTGATATTGAATCGGGACCAGCGATAGCAGCCGACCTGCTGAAAGACGTTCTTCTGCGCTGCGATGTCGGCGAGGTTGGGCGCGGAGACGCCGGTCTGCACGTAGCCCTCGCCCGTCTGATTGCGCCACTGGCCGAGACCGACAAGCTGGCTGGGCATTGGATAGGGCAACGGGCGCAGCACGATGGCGCTGACCAAGCTGAAGATGGCGGCGTTGGCGCCGATGCCGAGCGCGAGGGTGAGGCAGGCCGCGATGGTAAACCCCGGAGTCCGGAGCAGTCCGCGCCAGGCGTAGCGGATGTCCTGGACGAAACGTTCGCAGGGAGCCCATCCCCAGGCTTCGCGGGTGTGTTCGCGGATGAGGGTGGGATTGCCAAAGGCGCGGCGGGCGGCGAAGCGAGCATCGTCGGCAGAGAGGCCGCGGTCGCGCTGTTCTTCCTCTTCGAGGTCGAGATCGGACTGGAGCTCGCGATCGAGGTCGGCGCTGCGTTTGCGGGTTGGGAAGAAGCGCATGGGGCGGTCCTTCTTGTTCCGGCCTTATGCTGGCCTGAGCTGGAGCGGGCTTCGTTGAGTCCGCTTCTTTTCTGATCTGGTTTTCGCCTCACTTCGTTTCCGGGTCCAATTCCTGCCGGACGTCGATCAGCTTTCTTCAGGGGCGACGGGCCAGAGGACGCGAGCAACGGCTTCGGCCATCTGCTTCCACTGGGACTCCTCGACGGTGAGCTGCCTTTTGCCTTTCCCGGTGAGGCGGTAGTACTTGAACTCGCGGTTGCGATCGGGCGCGGTCTCCCATTTCGAGGTCACCCAGCCGCGGCGCTCGAGGCGATGCAGCGCAGGATAGAGGGAGCCGTGCTGCATCTGGAGAAAGTCGTGGGTGGTGCGCTGGATGTGTTTGCCGATCTGGTGGCCGTGGGCGGGGCCGTAGAGCAGGGTGCGCAGGATGAGCATGTCGAGCGTGCCCTGGAGGAGGGTGGCGCGCTGACGGGCTTGCTTCATGGCAGACATTCGACCCTCGATGAGAAGCGATGGTAGACATTCGACTATCGACATGTCAAGGCGAGTGTGACGAGTGGCAGGAGTGCGGGGCAGGGCGAACCGATAGCGAGCGAGAGACGAGTGACGGCGACTGGCGGAAGCGGTCCCTGCGTCGCAGCGCTTTGGCGGTTCGGGGACGATTTTATGGCCTGCAGGATGCGAGGCATGGGCCGGATCGGGTAGGGTGGTGGGTTGCATTTTCTTGAGCGGAGAGAGTCTGTATGGGTGCTTCTTCGGTTGCCGAGGCGGCCATCGCGAAGTCTGCGCGGGGCGTGACGTATCCGATCCGGCGGGTGGCGGTGCTGGGAGCGGGCACGATGGGCTCGCGGATCGCGGCCCACATCGCGAACGCGGGGTTTCCCGTTTTGCTTCTCGATATGGCGCAGGAGGGCGAACGGAACGGCCTGACGGCGCGGGCGATAGAGGGGCTGAAGAAGGCAAAGCCGGCGGCGCTGGCCAGCCCGGAGTTTGCGGCACGCATAGCAACAGGCAATTTCGATGACGATCTCGGCAGACTCGGGGACTGCGACTGGGTGATCGAAGCGGTCGCCGAGAACCTGGAGATCAAGCGAGCGTTGCTGGCGCGAGTGGCGCCGCATTTGCGCGCCGACGCGATTCTGACGACGAACACGAGCGGACTGCCGGTGGCGGAGATCGCGAAGACGCTGCCCGAGGGGGTGCAGGGACGATTTTTCGGAACGCATTTCTTCAATCCGCCGCGCTACATGCAGCTGATGGAGATGGTGCCGGCGGCGGAGAGCGATCCGGCGGCAGTCGCCTCGGTGGCGCGCTTCGCGGAGGTGCAGCTCGGCAAGAGCGTGGTGGCGGCGAAGGATCGTCCGAACTTCATCGCGAACCGGATCGGCGCCTTCGCGATGCTGAACACGCTGCGCGTGATGGAGCAGCAGGGGCTCACCGTGGAGGAAGTCGACCTGCTGACCGGCAAACCGCTGGGATGGCCGAAGACGGGAACGTTCCGGCTGGCGGATATGGTGGGGCTGGACGTGCTGGGGAGCGTGGTGCGGAACTTTGCGGCGAACGCGAAGGACGAGCGCAGCGACGTGGGTATGCCCGGGTTTCTCGAGCAGATGCTGGAACGGAAGTGGTTCGGCGACAAGACGGGGCAGGGGTTTTACAGGAAGCAAAAGGGCGGCGCGGGCGGAGAAGAGGAGCGGCTGGTGCTGGATGTGGCGACGATGGAGTATCGGCCGGCGCAGAAGGCAAAGCTGCCGGCGCTGGATGCGACGAAAGCGATCGAGGCGCCGGGGGAGCGCATGCGCGCGTTGCTGTCGGGAAGTCCGGAGAAGGACAAGGCCGCCGCGTTCTACTGGGCCATTCTGCCTGAATTGTGGCTCTATGCGGCCAATCGCATCGGGGAGATCAGCGACAGCGTCGCGGACATCGATCGCGCGATGCGGACGGGATTCAACTGGAAACTGGGGCCATTCGAGATGTGGGACGCGGCCGGGGTTCGCGACACTGCGGAGAGGATCAAGGCCCGCGGGGTTGCCCTGCCTGCGGCGCTCGAAAAGCTGCTGGCGGCGGGAGGCGAGGGGTGGTATCGGAAGAGTGGGGCGGAGGTTTTCGATCCTCGCACAGTTACCTATGTTGCGGCGGAGCCGCCGGGCGCGGTGGTTTCACTGGCACGGGCGAAGCGGGCGGAGTCGAAAATCGGGGCGGGCGTCGTGCGGAGCAATCCCGGCGCGTCGCTGGTTGATGTGGGGGATGGGATCGCCTGCATCGAATTCCACACCAAGATGAACGCGCTGGGCGCCGATATTGTGAGTTTTGTCCGTGAAACCCTGCGGCCCGGGAGTGACGCCGTTCGCAACTTCTGTGCTTTCGTCATCACCAACGGTGCGGCGAATTTTTCCGCCGGTGCGAACCTCGTGCAGCTGCTGCTGTCGGCGCAGGATGAGGAGTGGGACGAAATCGACGGGTATATTGCTGCGTTCCAGCAGATGACGCAGGCGATCAAGTTCTGTCCGAGCCCCGTTGTGGTGGCGCCGTTCGGACTGACGCTGGGCGGAGGCGCGGAGGTAACGCTGCATGCTGCGGCCCGGCAGCCGCATCTGGAGCTGTACATGGGGCTGGTGGAGACCGGCGTGGGGCTGATTCCCGCCGGCGGGGGATGCAAGGAGATGACGCTGCGGGCGCTGGAATTTGCCGCCGGGGCGGCGCCGCCGGGCGCGCGGGATTCCGTGGAGCTGCATCACGCGATGCGGACGGTGTTTGAGAACATCGCCCTGGCCAGGGTGTCCACGTCGGCCTATGAAGCGCGGGATCTGCGGCTGCTGCGTTCCTCGGATGGGATCACGATGAACCGCGATCGGGTACTGCACGATGCCAAAGAGCGGGTGCTGGCGCTGGCGGAGTCGGGATACCGGCCACCGCTGCCGGTGACGGATCTGGCGGCGCCGGGGGAGAGCGTGCTGGCGGCGCTGAAGCTGGGCATTTATTTGTTGCGCGAGGGCGAGTACGCGAGCGACCACGACGTGACGGTGGCGACCCATCTGGCGGAAGTCTTGTGCGGCGGCGCAGTGACCCCGGGGACAGCAGTAAGCGAACAGTATCTGCTGGATCTGGAGCGGGAGCACTTTTTGTCGCTGTGCGGAGAAAGGAAGACGCAGGAGCGGATTGCGCACACCCTGAAGACAGGCAAGCCGCTGCGGAACTAGCCGGGGGAGGAGCTGGAAGCGGTAAGAGACGGTTGTCGGCCAGACGCTGTGAGCACGGATTTGAGAGCGGAGAGGCGGGAGTTCCGATGCGCGATGCGGTGATTGTGAGTGCGGTAAGGACGGCAGTGGGGAAGGCTCCGCGAGGGGCGCTGCGGGCAACGCGACCGGACGATCTGGGCGCGGCCGCGGTGCGTGGCGCGCTGGACCGGGTGCCCCAGCTGGATGCAGCGGAGATCGAGGACGTGATCATCGGCTGCGCGATGCCGGAGGCCGAACAGGGAATGAATGTAGCGCGGACGATCGCGCTGCGGGCCGGGTTGCCGGTGGAGTCGGCGGCGATGACGGTGAACCGGTACTGCGCCTCGGGGCTGCAGGCGATTGCGCTGGCCTCGGAGCGAATCCGCGGGGGCGGAGCCGAGGTGGTGGTGGCCGGGGGCGCGGAGTCGATGTCGATGGTGCCGATGGGGGGCAACAAGATTGCGGTGAATCCGTGGCTGGTGAACAAGCGGCCCGGATCGTACATGACGATGGGGCTGACCGCAGAGCGGGTGGCGAAGAAGTACGGAATTTTGCGCGAAGACAGTGACAAATTCGCGCTGGAAAGTCACCGGAAGGCCCTGGCGGCCATTGCATCGGGAAAGTTCTCCGATGAAATCGTGCCCGTGACGGTGACGAATGTGGTTCCGGGGAACGGCGGGACGAGGACGAACACGACGACGGCCGACTTCGCCGTGGACGAGGGACCGCGAGCGGATACGACGGCGGAGGCGCTGGCGAAGCTGCCGGCGGTATTCCACGCGAAGGGTGTGGTGACGGCGGGCAATTCATCGCAGACATCGGACGGGGCGGCAGCGGCGGTGGTGATGTCGGCGGAGCGAGCGCAGGCACTGGGGATCCGGCCCCTGGCGCGGCTGGCGGCGTTCGCCACGGCGGGTTGCGATCCGGAGGAGATGGGGATGGGGCCGGTGCACGCGGTGCCGAAGGCGCTGCGACTGGCGGGGCTAACGCTGAACCAGATCGAGGTGGTGGAGCTGAACGAGGCGTTTGCGGCGCAGGCCCTGGCGGTGATGCGGGAACTGGAGCTCGATGAGTCGCGGGTAAATGTGAACGGGGGCGCGATTGCACTGGGACATCCGCTGGGGTGCACGGGGGCGAAGCTGACGGCGACGCTGCTGCGGGAGCTGGAACGGCGAGGTGCACGGTACGGACTGGTTACGATGTGCGTGGGCGGCGGAATGGGAGCGGCAGGAGTGGTGGAGCGGCTGGGGTGAGTGTGCTGGACGGGAGCGCGATGCGCGACAGACCCGGCCTTCGTGATTTGTATCGGGTCTGGGCGCCGTCGGTCGCCGTGGAGGTCCTGGGACAAGCGCAGTCCTGTCCCGAGACAACCCGCTGATGCCATTTTGGAAAACGACAGTCCTTTGGGGTTGATGGATGCCTGATTTTGCATTGAGTTCCGGCAGCCGGAGGAGTCAGCTTCTTGCTGTGGGGTGAACCTGGCCTGGGGGACAAAGAGGGATGCGGCGGGCGGAACCTGGCGTATTGCCTTGGGCGGCGCGGCAACGAGGCGCCTGCTTGGTTGATTCGACCCTTACCCGCACGGCGTAGGATGGTTTCGCGGAAAGACCTTTTCGGAGACCCAACCCATGGCTACGACAACCTTGCCGAAGACCATTTCCGGCGGAATGTTTCTGATCGAGCACGCGGGGCCGGAGGATGTGTTCACGCCGGAGGATTTCAGCGAGGAGCAGCGGGAGATTGCGCGGACGACGGCAGAGTTCGCGGAGAAGTCGATTCTGCCGCGGACCGCTGAGATCGAAGCAAAGAATTTCGCAGTGACGCGGGAGCTGCTGCTCGAGGCGGGCCGCCTGGGCCTGATGGCGGTGGATGTGCCGGAGGCCTACGGCGGGCTGGCGCTCGACAAGGTGACGTCGGCGCTGGTGGCGGACCGGATCGCGGTGTCGGCCAGTTTTTCGGTGAGCTTCAGCGCGCACACCGGGATCGGGACACTGCCGGTGATCTGGTACGGGACAGCGGCACAGAAGGAGAAGTATCTGCCAAAGCTGGCGACGGGAGA
Source organism: Acidobacteriaceae bacterium (assembly GCA_035508305.1). Taxonomy (GTDB): domain Bacteria; phylum Acidobacteriota; class Terriglobia; order Terriglobales; family Acidobacteriaceae; genus Palsa-343. The sequence goes on from DATJNE010000009.1 coordinate 14,413, forward strand.
GTGGATCGCAGCGTATGCGCTGAGCGAGGCGTCGTCGGGGTCGGATGCGATGAATATTCGCGCGCAGGCGCGGCTCTCGGCGGACGGAACCCGGTATGTGCTGAACGGCGAGAAGATGTGGATCTCGAATGCGGGGTTCGCGGACCTTTTCATCGTATTCGCGAAGATTGCGGCAGAGAACGGCGGAGAGGGGCAGTTTTCGGCGTTCCTGGTGGAGCGGGAGACACCGGGGCTGTCGATCGGAGCCGAGGAACACAAACTGGGGATACGCGGCTCGTCGACGTGCCCGCTGGTGCTGAGCGACTGCGCGGTGCCCAGGGAGAATCTGCTCGGCGAGGCGGGCAGGGGACATCACATTGCGTTCAACATTTTGAACGTTGGCCGTTACAAATTAGGGGCGGCCACGCTGGGCGGGGCGCGGACCACGCTGCGCAATGCGGTGAAGTACGGCAAGCAGCGGACGGCCTTCGGAAAGCCGATCGCCTCGTTCGGGCTGGTGCAGGAAAAGATCGCGGAAATGGCGGCCGGGATTTTTGCCGGCGAGGCGCTGGTGTATCGCGTGGTGGGAGCAATCGATGCGGCGCTGGCTTCGCTCGCGCCGGATGCGTCGGCGGCCGACGTGCAGAAGCGGATTGAGGAGTATGCAGTCGAGTGTTCCATCGTGAAGGTATGGTGCTCGGAGATGCTGGATCGCGCAGTGGATCATGCAGTGCAGATCTACGGCGGGTACGGGTATGTGGAGGAATATCCTGCGGAGCGGGGCTATCGGGACGCGCGCATCAACCGCATTTTTGAGGGGACCAACGAGATCAACCGGTTGATCATCACTGGGTTCCTGCTGAAGCGGGCAATGCAGGGACGTCTGCCGCTGCTGCCAGCGATTGCGAAGGTGATGGACGAGGTGATGGCAGGGCCAGGGACACGCACTGAGGAGACGGGGCCGCTGGCGACGGAGAAGGCGCTGGTGAAAGGCGCGAAGAAGCTGGCGCTGTTCTGCTCGGGCGCAGCGAGCCAGAAGTATCCGACGACGCTGCAGGACCAGCAGGAAGTGATGGGGGCGCTGGCCAATATTCTGATCGAAGTGCTCACGATGGAGTCGGCGGTACTGCGGGCGGAGAAGAGCAGGAATGTGCTGGCCGCGCAGATGGCGCAGTTGAGCGCGGCCCGGTCATTCCGGGTTATTCAGGATGCGGCGGAGCGGGTGCTGGGGGCGGTCGCCGAGGGCGATATGCTGCGCACGCAGATGGCGATCTATCGCCGCCTGGCGAAGCACGAGCCGGCGAATGCGGTGGCGATTGGGCGGGCCGTGGCGGAAGAGGTGATTGGGGCGGAAAGGTATCCGCTGTAACAGGCGGCAGCGGAAGGCAAGCGGCGGTTCGCTCTTCGCTGTTGGCGAAAGGCGACCAGACAGACAGCCGAGGGGCGTGCCGAAGAGCGGAAAGGCGAGTGGATTGCGAGCGCCTGGTCCGGGCAGTGCAGGGGTACGCCTGGCTTATAACCTTGCGCGGGTTGTGGTAAGTGCAATACCGGTTCCTGAAAGAGTCGGGACTGTCCGCGATCAAAATGGGCGCCCGGCAGGTTGCAGTTCCAAAATGCGACCGGACGGTACTTCGGGTTGAACCGCCGGATGAAATCGCTGGACGACGGCTTCGCAAAGGCGTCTTCTACTTGCTGTGGGGTGAACTTGGCGTGGGGGGATGGTCGGAGGATTCGGCGGTCAGGACGGAGCAGCGCTGAGGAGGCCGTCGACCAGGGCGGTCCATTCTTCGTCGAGAGCGGAACGATAGAAGCTGCGGCCGGCGCGGGAGTACCAGTAGTCGGCGTTGGAGAAGGATCCTTCGCGGCGGTGGAGATAGGCGTGGACGGCCATGGCCTCGGTCGAGTCGAGTTCGTCGACGAGGGAGTGGGCCCGGGACCAGTCGCCTTTCTTATCCCACCAGAGGGCGGAGAGCGGAGCGGAGAGAGCGGAAGGGGGTTCAGCGGATGCCAGCGATGCGTGAAATTCGTTGGGCGTCATATCGTGCGCGCCTCCACGCGGTCGGTTTATCGGATCGGGGTACGGGGGGATTCAACGCTGCGATTGTAGCCGGGAAAACGGCGCGGATTGTCATCGAGTTTGACGGAGGGTCCAGGTTGTAATGAACCGGCAGGGACCCGGGCGATAAGGCAGGCCTCCCCGAGTCGCCGCCCGGAACGGTCGAGGGAGACGTCGTGCGGGGGCAGCGGTCTACTGGAGGATGAGCTTGCCGATCGTGGCCAGCTGCATGTTCGAAGTGCCTTCGTAGATGGAGCCGATCTTGGCGTCACGATAGAACTTCTCCATGGGATAGTCGCGGACGAAGCCGTAGCCGCCGTAGATTTCAACGGACTGGCTGGCGACCTGTTCGGCAACACGGGAAGCGAAGAGCTTGGCGATGGCGGCTTCCTTCACAAAGGGGACGCCGGCACACTTCATGCGGGCGGCGTTGTAGACGAGATTGCGGGCGGCTTCGATCGCCGTGGCCATTTCGGCGAGGGCGAACTGGACGGCCTGAAATTCGGCGATGGGTTTGCCGAACTGTTTGCGCTCCTTGCTGTATTTCACCGCGAGCGACCACGCGCCTTCGGCAAGGCCGAGCATCTGGGCGGCGATGCCGATGCGGCCCTCGTTGAGGGTTTCGATGGCAATCTTATAGCCCTTGCCGGGCTCACCGATAACGTTCGCCGCGGGGACGCGACAGTCGTCGAAGAGCAGCTCGCAGGTGGAGGAAGCGCGGATGCCCATCTTGTCTTCCTTGTGGCCAACGGTAAAACCGGCCGTGCCGCGCTCGACGAGGAAGGCGGTGATGCCCCGATAGCCGGCCGCAGGGTCGATGGTGGCAAAGACGAGGAAGAGGTCGGCTTCCTGGGCATTCGAGATCCAAAGCTTGCGCCCATTCAGGACGAAGTTGTGGCCGTCGGCGCGGGCCTGGGTGGTGAGCGAGAAGGCGTCCGACCCGGAGCCGGCTTCGCTCAGCGCATAGGCACAGACGGTTTGCTGCGCGAGCCGGGGGAGCCAGAGACTCTGCTGCTCCGGTGTGGCCCAGCGCAGCAGGGCGTTGACCGCAAGGGTGTTTTGCACATCGACGACGACGGCGACGGCGGGATCGACGCGGGAAATCTCCTCGACGGCGAGGACGGCGGCGAAGAAGGAGGCTCCGGCGCCCCCGAGCTCAGGCGGGGCCTCGATGGCCATGAGGCCGAGTTCGAAGAGCTGGCGCAGAATGCCGGGGTCGAGGTGCTGCGCTTCGTCCATCGCGCGCACGTGAGGGGCGATCTCCTGCTGGGCGAAGTGGCGGACGGTGTCGCGCAGGAGGGTTTCGTCTTCCGTGAGGGAGGTGAGCGGGGGGATGGTATCGACATGCTCGGTGGCGGACATGGTGAATAGGGTACAGGGTGAGGGGTACAGGGCGCAGGCCCGGAGAAAGCGATCCGGGAAATCGGCGGTTGAGGACCGGTCTATACTTGCGGCGTGAAACTCCCGCTACCCGGGCAGGACCTCGTCGCGTTGATTGTGGCCGTGTCGTTTGCGGCGGGGCTAAACGTCTACGCGACGGTGGCCACGCTGGGGCTGCTGGCGCATGCCGGCGTGCTGGCGCTTCCGGACGCGCTGCACCCGCTTGCCAGCTGGTGGGTGATCGGTGCGAGCGGGGCGCTGTTTGGGGTGGAGTTCTTCGCCGACAAGATCCCGGCGTTCGATCTGGTCTGGAATGCGCTGCACACGTTCATCCGCGTGCCGGTGGCGGCGCTGCTGGCGTGGCGCGCCACAGCAACGCTGAGCGCGGGAGAACAAATGGGGGCGACGCTGCTGGGCGGGTTGATCGCGCTGGCCGCGCACGGGGGCAAGACGGCCGTCAGGGCGGCGGTGACTCCGTCGCCGGAGCCGCTGTCGAACATTGGGCTGAGCTTTGGGGAGGATGTATTGGCGATTGGGCTGACGTGGCTGGCGACGCGGCATCCAATGGCGGCGGGATCGATCGCGGCCGTTCTGGTGCTGGTGATCGTGCTGCTGATGCGCTGGGTGTGGCGGGCTCTGCGGAATTTGTTTCGAGGATCGGAGCACGTTCTTCAGACCTGAGTGGCGGGGGTGCGCCAGGGACGGCGCCCGGATCGCGCTGCGTGTCTTGGGTGGCGTGACAGTCGAGCGATCCGAAGAGGGCCGCCCGGGAAGGCGGGATTCCAAAGTGGCACCCCCACGGTACCTGAGGTTGAACCGCCGGATGAATCAGCTTGATGGCGAGCTCGCAAAGGAGTCTTCTGCTTGCTGTGGGGTGAACCTGGCCGGGGGGACCGGGGGAGCGGCTGAGATTTCGGGCGGGGTTGGTGGATTTCGTTCGCTCCCTCGCCCGAACGGCTCACGGCGCTCGACTATATTCGGAACAGCATGACCTCTGTGGAGCCAGGCAAGGGCATCCCGATTCATTTCGTTCTGATCCACTTTTCCGGACACGATCATCCTGGTCTGACGACGAAGATTACGAGCACGCTGGCGCGCCACCGGATCGGAGTCTTCGACATCGGACAGGCGGTCGTCCACGAGACGCTGTCGCTGGGGATCCTGATCGAAGTGCCGGCCGACGAGGGCCTGGAGGCGCTGAAGACGGAGCTGACAGAACAGGCGCATGCGTTGAATTTGCAGGTGAAGTTCTCGAACGTAGGGGCGGAGTCGCTGGAGCACTGGCTGCGGGGGCTGCACCAGCAGCACTTCGTCATCACCGTACTGGGGCGGGCGATCACGGCGGAGCATCTGGCTCGGGTCACCGCGATCATCGCGGGCCACGCGATGAATGTGGACCGGATCGAGCGGTTATCGGAAGGGCTCTGGGGAGAGTCGGCGGCGGGCGCCGGTGCGAAGGCGTGCGTGGAGCTGGCGATCAGCGGGGCGGCGCCGGAGGAACCGGCGATGCGGGCGGATTTCCTGGCCTGCGCGCAGGAGTTGTCGATCGATATTGCGTTTCAGCGGGAGAGCATCTTCCGGCGGAATCGGCGGCTGTTTGCGTTCGACATGGATTCGACGCTGATTCAGGGCGAAGTGATCGACGAGCTGGCGAAGATGGCGGGGGTGGGCGCTGCGGTTGCGCGAATCACCGAAGAAGCGATGCGCGGCGAGCTGAACTTCGACGAGAGCTTCACTCGGCGGGTGGGATTGCTGCAGGGGCTCGAAGCGGAGCGGGTTTACTCCCTGCTGGAGACGATCCCGCTGGCGGAGGGGGCGGAGCGGCTGATCGGAACGCT
>DATJNE010000010.1:0-7018 GCA_035508305.1 Acidobacteriaceae bacterium
CACGTGGACGCGAACGAGAAGACCTTCGTGCCCGAGGATCACCAGCTGATCCTCAGCGACGGCAGCGTCTTCCGCATCACCTTCAGCTTCGAGAGCTTCTTCTTTGCTGTTGAGCCACTCTCGGCGCGCATCCATTCCTAAACGCTCCGGGAAATCGCCGGGCGATCGCAGGCTGGCGGCGCCGGCGGCGTTGCGTCTTCAGATCACCACGGTCTCCCGATACTCTCCAAACACCTCCCGCAGGGCCGAGGCAATTTCGCCCACTGTCGCATTGCCCTCGACGGCTTCAAGAATCGCCGGCATCAGGTTGGCGCTGGAGCCCGCGCGGTCGCGGACGCGGTCCAGAGATGCCTGCCAGAGCTTTGCATCGCGCCGTGCGCGCAGCGCCCGCACCCGCTCCACCTGTTTGCGCTCCAGCGCCTCGTCGATGCGCTGCGTGGGGATGGGCGGGTCGTCTTCCCGTGTGAACCGGTTCACGCCGACCACCACCGCCTCGCCGGTATCGACCGCGCGCTGGTACTCGTAGGCTGCGTTCTGGATCTCCTGCTGCACCCAGCCGCGCTCGATCGCGGCCAGCATCCCGCCCAGCTTCCCGATGCGCTCGAAGTACGCCTGGACCTCGGCCTCGATTCGGTTGGTCAGCGATTCGATGGCGTACGATCCCGCTACCGGATCGATGGTGTTCGCCACGCCGGACTCGCACGCGATGATCTGCTGGGTCCGCAGCGCGATGCGCGCCGCCTCTTCGGTCGGCAGCCCCAGAGCCTCGTCGTAGCCGTTCGTGTGCAGCGACTGCGTACCGCCCAGCACCGCCGCGAGCGCCTGCAGCGCCGTGCGGACGATATTGTTCTCGGGCTGCTGCGCGGTCAGCGTGGACCCCGCCGTTTGTGTGTGGAAACGCAGCATCCACGAGCGCGGGTTCTTTGCGCCGAACTTTTCACGCATGATGCCCGCCCAGATCCGTCGCGCCGCGCGAAACTTCGCCACCTCTTCCAGAAAATTGTTATGCGCGTTGAAGAAGAACGACAGTCGAGGCGCGAACCGGTCCACATCCAGCCCCGCGTCGATCGCTGCCTGCACGTAGGTCATCCCGTTGGCGAGCGTGAAGGCCACTTCCTGCGCCGCCGTCGATCCCGCTTCGCGCATGTGGTACCCCGAGATCGAGATCGTGTTCCACTCCGGCACCTTCTCGCCCGCCCACGCAAACACATCAGTGACGATGCGCATCGCATCGCGCACCGGGTAGATGTACGTTCCGCGCGCGATGTACTCCTTCAGGATGTCGTTCTGGATGGTTCCCGACAGCCTGCGCACATCGGCGCCGGTCCGCCGCGCCACCGCCACATACAGCGCCAGCAGAATGCTGGCGGTCGCGTTGATGGTCATGGAGGTCGAGATGCGGTCGAGCGGAATCCCCTCGAAGAGCCGCTCCATATCCTCGATCGAATCGATGGCCACGCCGACCTTCCCCACCTCGCCCAGCGCATAGGGCGAGTCCGAGTCATAGCCAATCTGCGTCGGCAGGTCGAAGGCGACCGAGAGCCCCGCCGTTCCCTGCTCGAGGAGGAATTTGTAGCGCCGGTTGCTCTCCTCGGCGTCTCCCATCCCGGCGTACTGCCGCATTGTCCACAGCCGTCCGCGATACATGGTCGACTGGATGCCGCGGGTGAAGGGAAACTCGCCAGGAAAGCCGAGCTCGCGATCGGGAGAGAACGACGCGAGGTCGTCGGCGGTGTAGAGGGGCTTCGGGGTGGAAGGATCCGGCATCGGAACTCGTCATTGTAAGGCAGTGGCCCGCAATCGCATCACCCCTGCCGCTGCTTCCGCCCCGCTCGCCAGAAGGAGCTGACCGCGAACCAGCAGAACAGCGCCGCGAAGCCCAGGTAGAGCGGCAGATGATGGTCACGCCACCCCGCAGCCTTATACAGCTGCCAGCATTTCGCTCCAAATCCCAGCGCAAAAAACCCAAACAGCAGCCCGGTCACCTGCAGCGTCAGCTGACCTGTCGCGTGCGCAAAGGGCTTCCACAGTGCGGCGCCAAAGCGTCCCGCCCCCTGCGCCAGTCGCCGCCCGCCCTCGGCTGTCGCTGCCCGCGCCTGCCCAGGGGCCGCCTCGCCGCGCGCCTCCGTGACACCCTCCGATCCACTCCCCGCGGCCGGAACCCGAGCCGCCTCCGCCGCCGCGCCTGCGCGCTCCGCCGCCACCGCGGCCCGGGCCGTTCCATCGCGCAGCTTGCCGACCGCCACGCGTGTCCCGATCCCCAGAATTCGGCCAACCTGGTTCGGCTTCATGCCTGCAGTCTAGCAAGCGCAGATTCGCATTGCCCCGTGCGAACATCAGAAGATAAGGTAGGGTCATCGGCGGTGGCGGGTCGCACCGGCGCGCCGGGAAATCGAGGTTCCGACTTGAATCAAAAACTCCGCAAACTGGTTCAGCAACTGGGCGAAGCGATTCACGAAAGCGTCTCCGAGTCGCCCCGGATTGCCGGCGTGGTCGCCGATATCCGCCGCCAGGGTTTCGAGGTGATGCTCATGCTGGAAGCGACCATCGGGCTGAACGAAGTGGAGGAGCAGCCCGAGGGCGCCCTCGAAGCGCCAGGCGAGGAACATGGTTCAGCCGAGGCTCAGGAGCACGGAACCTTTACCGCGCAGGACCTGCACTTTCTCAAGTCGCTCCGCATCTCCATCGCCGGCGACGCCGCCGACAACGAGAGCAGCTGAACCTCTGCCCCCTTCGTCCGCTGGCGGGCGCGCACCTTGACAGGACTGTGATATACCTTGCCTTCGCCCACTCCGGCGCGAGGCGCGCGAAGCCTGGAAACAGCGCCGGAGAGCAGCGAAACCTCAGGCAAGAGCCGTGAGAGGCGATCATGCCGATGAAAGATACTCTGGGCGTACTTCTGGCAGGCGGAGCGGGCGAGCGTCTCTTCCCGCTCACGCGCGATCGGGCTAAACCGGCTGTTCCCTTCGGCGGCCAGTACCGCATCATCGACATCACACTCTCCAACTGCATCAACTCCGATCTGCGCCGCGTCTACATCCTCACCCAGTACAAGGCGCTCTCTCTCAATCGGCATATCCGCGAGGGCTGGACCAGCGTCGTCGCCCAGGAGCTCGGCGAGTTCATCGAGATCCTGCCGCCCATGCAGCGCGTGAGCGCCAACTGGTACATGGGCACGGCCGACGCCGTCTACCAGAACATTTACTCCATCGGCTCCGAGCAGCCCAAGCACGTGCTCATTCTCGGCGGCGACCACATCTACAAGATGAACTACGGCAAGATGCTGCGCCAGCACGTGGACTCGGCCGCCGACGTCACCATCGCCACCCTCCCCATCGAGCCCGCCGACGTCGCCCGCTTCGGCATCGTCGAGGTGGCTCACAGCGGCGAGGTCACCGGCTTCCTCGAGAAGCCGAAGAAGACCGACATCCGTTCGCCTTTCGACGCCACCAAGGTCGACGCATCGATGGGCATCTATATCTTCAATACCGACGTTCTGCTCCCCGCGCTGATCAAAGATGCCGAGGATCCGGAATCGCAGCACGACTTCGGGCATAACATCCTGCCGGCCATCCTCGGGAAATACCGGATGTACGCCTACAACTTCGTCGATGAGAACCGCAAGGAAGCCCTCTACTGGCGCGACGTCGGCACGCTGGAGGCCTACTTCGACGCCAACATGGACGTCGCCTCGGTTTCCCCCATCTTCAACCTCTACGACAACAGCTGGCCCATCCGCACCCGCGTCCGCCAGTATCCTCCGGCCAAGTTCGTCTTTGGCGAGCCCGGCCGCACCGGCATGGCCATCAACTCCATCGTTTCCGGCGGCTGCATCGTTTCCGGCGCCGTGGTGCGCAACAGCGTCCTCTCCCAGGATGTGCGCGTGAACTCCTATTCCGAAGTCGACTCCAGCATCGTCTTCACCCACGTCAACATCGGCCGCCACTGCCGCATCAAGCGCGCCATCATTGACCGCGACGTTCACCTGCCCGAAGGAACCGTGATCGGCTACGACCAGAACGACGACCGCAAAAACTACTTCGTCACGCCGGGCGGGCTCACCGTCGTCACGCGCGACTACTCGCTCTACGAGAACCCGGTGGCTCCGGATTTTCTGCAGGAGCGCAGGGAGTAGCGGCTGCCGGAAGCCCGCCGGAACCTGGACCCCCGAACCCGGACCCCCGAACCCGGAGCCCCGAACCCGGAGCCCCGAACCCGGAAGCCTGGACCGGCTCTTCGGCCCTGGTCAGGGCTGCCGGGCCGCCGTTTGTTATACTCATATCTGCTGTTTCAAACGCAATTTCAGCAGGATCACCATGCCCAAACTCAAAACGCATCGGGGCGCGGCCAAGCGCTTCAAAAAGACGGCCACGGGCAAATTCAAGCGCGGCCAGTCCAAAATGCGGCACATCCTGACGCCGAAGGAAGTCAAGACCAAGCGCCATCTGCGCAAGATCACGCTGGTTTCCGACGCCGATACGCCGAAGGTTGCCCGCATGCTGCCTTACGCCTGAGAACAGGCCGGGCGGCAGATTCCGGGCTCGGGTCCGAGCATGAGCCCCGCTTCGATGGCGGGTCTCACCCATGCCTCACCCGAGAGCAGAGTCAGCCAGCCCTGTTCGGATCCTTATCGGGCCACCCGAGCGGGTGGCTCCCTCGATGCCGGAAACGGCCGAGAGAGGATCCGGTCAACCGAGCGAGTGAAGAGGCCCTCCCGCCTCCAGCCGCCTGACACGCAACACAAAGGAGACGAACCATGCCACGCGTCAAACGTGGAACCAAACGATCCGACCGCCGCAAGAAAATCCTGAAGAGGGCCAGCGGCTACTTCCTCACCAAATCCAAGCTCTACCAGGCGGCGCAGGAAGCCGTCGAGCGCGGCCTGAAGTTCGCCTACAGCGGCCGCAAGGGCAAGAAGCGCCAGTACCGTTCGCTCTGGATCGTGCGCATCAACGCCGCGGCCAAGGCGAACCACATCTCGTACTCGCAGCTCATCAGCGGCCTGAAGAAGGCCGGCGTGGAGCTGGACCGCAAGATCCTGGCCGACATCGCCGTTAACGACGCGCCCGCCTTCACCGCGCTGTGCGGCCAGGCAAAAGCCGCGCTGAAACCCGCGGCGGCGTAAGCCGATAGCGGGCAGAGTTCAGAGGTGAGCCGTTCGAGTTTGGCGGTCCGCGCTGCATTGTGCGGATCGCCGACTCCTCCAGGCGGGAAGCCGGGCGGTGTTCGCTGCTTGCTGGTTGCCGACAGGCCACATTCCTCCTCTGCTGCACCGCCGGACCGCGTACACTGGTTTCTTCTCATCCAAACTCCTGCAATGCCCACGCCTGAATCCAGCCCAGCCCCGCGCAAGCCCGCGACCTATGCCGACGCCGGTGTCGACATCAGTGCCGGCGACCGCGCCAAACAGCGCATCAAATACCTCGCCCAGCGCACCTTCACCCGCAACGTGCTGGGGGAGATCGGCGGCTTCGGCGGCCTCTTCAAACTCGACGGCAAATACCAGGAGCCGGTCCTCGTCTCCTCGGCCGACGGCGTCGGCACCAAGCTCAAGCTCGCCTTCCAGCTCGGCATTCACCACACTGTGGGCGCCGATCTGGTCAACCACTGCGTCAACGACATCGCTGTGCAGGGGGCAACGCCGCTCTTCTTCCTCGACTACCTGGCGACGGGCCGCCTCGACAGCGAGGTCACCGAAAAGGTCGTTTCCGGATTGTCCGATGCCTGCCGCGCCAACGGCTGCGCGCTCATCGGCGGCGAAACCGCGCAGATGCCCGGCTTCTACGCCGACGGCGAGTACGATCTGGCCGGATTCATCGTCGGCGTTGTCGAGCGCGCGAAGCTGATCACCGGGGCGAAGATTCGCGTCGGCGACGTTCTGCTCGGCTTTCCGTCTACCGGACTGCACACCAACGGCTACTCGCTGGCGCGCCGGCTCTTCTTCGAGGTGGCGAAGTACAAGCCGGAGCAATACGTCAACGCGCTGAAGGAAAAAGCCGGCGCCGCGCTGATGAAAACCCACCGCAGCTATCTGGGCCTCATCAAAAAGCTCGCCGCCTCGGACTACGTCGCAGGCCTGGCGCACATCACCGGCGGCGGCATTACGGAGAACCTGCCGCGCATCCTCCCCAAGGCCGTCTCGGCGCAGGTCGAGCTGGGCAGCTGGCCCGTTCTGCCTATCTTTGAGCACCTGCAGCAACTGGGCAGCGTTGCCCAGGATGAGATGCTGCGCACCTTCAACATGGGCATCGGCCTTGTCGCCGTCATTCCTGCCGAGCGCTTCAAGCGCTGCAAGTCGATGCTCGATCGCTCGGGCGAGAAGAGCTGCGTCATCGGCCGCATCGTAAAGGGCGATCGCAAAGTCGTCTATGCCTGAGCCTGACGCACCCGTTCTCTCTTCACGGATTGCCGTTCGCCGTCTGGTCGCTGGCCGCTCCCATGCATAACCTCGGCATTCTCCTCTCCGGCCGCGGCTCCAACTTCCTTGCTATTGCCGATGCGGTGGAGGCCGGCAGGATCCCCGAAGCCCGCATCGCCGTCGTGATTTCGAATCTGGCCGACGCGCCCGGTCTCGAGGCGGCTCGCCAGCGCGGACTCACGGCCGTCGCCATTGAAGCGCGGGGCCGCAAGCGTGCCGAGCACGACCAGGAAATCGTCGCGACGCTTCAGGCGCATGAGGTGGAGCTGGTCTGCCTCGCCGGCTACATGCGGCTGCTCTCGCCGGGATTCGTCCAGGCCTTCGCGGGACGCATCCTGAATATTCACCCCTCGCTGCTGCCGGCCTTCCCTGGCCTCGAAGCGCAAACCCAGGCCTTCGACTACGGCGTCCAGGTCACAGGCTGTACGGTGCACTTCGTCGACGAGCAGCTCGACCACGGGCCGATCATTCTGCAGCGCTCGGTCTCTGTTCTCCCCACCGACGACCCGCACTCTCTCGCCGCCCGCATCCTCGAGCAGGAGCACATCGCTTACTCCGAAGCCATCGCAAGGGTGCTGTCCGGAAGATACGAAATTGTCG
>DATJNE010000011.1:0-17647 GCA_035508305.1 Acidobacteriaceae bacterium
CTACGGCGCCATCGCCGTCTGGAAGGCCATCAAGCCGCTCGACAAAAGCGGCGACGTCCATCTTGTCCTCGGGCCCTGGCACCACGGCCAGGAAATCGAAGATGCCAGCAGCCTCGGCGCCATCCACTTCGGCAGCGACACAGGCCTCTACTTCCGCCAGCACATCCTGCGTCCCTTCCTCGCGAAATATCTCCTCGACACCCCACCCCCCGGCGTCGACACCTCCAACCTTCCCGCCGTCTGGGCCTTTGAAACCGGCGCCGACCATTGGGAGAAGCTCAGCTCCTGGCCCTCCGGCTGCCCCAGCGGCTGCACGCCCATACCCACGCCGCTCTACCTCACCGCCGGCCTCGGCCTCAGCTTCGCCCCCCCCTCCGACGACGCGGGCTCCGGCTTCGACGCCTACATTTCCGATCCCGCCAAGCCCGTCCCCTATCGCCGCCGTCCCGCCCAGCCCATTGGCTACGACCCCCCCCTCACCTGGCCTGAGTGGCTTGTCGACGATCAGCGGGAGCAGTCCGGCCGTCCTGACGTTCTGAGTTACACCTCCGCCGTCCTCACCGATCCGGTCCAGATCAGCGGCCAGCCCGTCGTCCATCTCGTCGCCTCGACCTCCGGCACGGACTCCGACTGGGTCGTCAAACTCATCGACGTCTATCCCGACGAGGTCGCCGACCAGCCGGACCTCGGCGGCTACCAGCTTCCCATCGCCATGGATATCTTCCGCGGCCGCTACCGGGAAAGCCTCGCCGTCCCGCATCCCATCCCGTCCAATGTCCCCCTCCCATACCAATTCGATCTGCCCACCGCCAACCACGTCTTCCTGCCCGGCCATCGCATCATGGTCCAGATTCAGTCCAGCTGGTTCCCCCTCTACGACCGCAATCCGCAAACCTATGTCCCGAATATCTTCTGGGCCCAACCCTCCGACTATCAGAAAGCCGAGCAGAAGATCTGGCACTCCCCCGGCCACCCAACCTACATCGAACTGCCGCTGGTGAAGCGGTAGAAGGTCGTTCGTTACCCGCGTTACGATGACCGAGTGCCGCGTTTCGCTTGCGCCTGTGTGGGGCGTATCGAACGGTTCGCGGCGCCGGGCTCCGGCTCCGTCCCAGCGGCGGGGCCCTCAATCGAAAAGAAGGGCGCAAACTCCTTCCAGGGCTGCGCCTTTTCTTCCTGCGCCGCCTTCCTCGCGCACGCCGCTCCGCACCGCCCCTTCCCGGACCGTCTCTGGATGTGCCTGCGTTCCGGGTCATCGAGGACCGGTGCGCCTGGAAGCGCCTGTGCGGAAAAGATCGTCTACGTGGGGGCTTCAGTCGCGGAGGCCCGGCCGCGAGACTTCCGCTGTGCCAGAGACCCCGCCGCGATCGTCCCTGCCCCCCTGTCCTGAGTGGGCCAGCCACACCTCGCCGGCCAGAAGGCCGGCTGAAACGCCCAGAAAGGTTCCGGCGATGACGTCGCTGACGAAATGCCAGTCGCCGGCAACCAACAGCGCCGCCCCCACCAGCAGCAGGACGGAAAGCAGCCAGGTACTGGCTCGATAGAGCCGCATGAAGACCCCTGCAAAGGCGCCCGCGATCACCATGTGCCCCGAGGGGAAGCTGCTTTTGGGAGAGCCGCCCAGCAGATGGAAAGTATGCCGGGTTCCGTGCATCACGGCCGTGGGATTCGCGATCCCGAAAAAGAACTTCAGCGTGCCGTCGTTGATCGCATAGGCGCAGATGGACGTCAGACACGCGAGCAGCGTCGCCTCACGCCAGGGCGACAGATGTCCGCGCGTGATCCGCTGGAGAATCAAGGCAAGCGCAACCGACGCTTCGGCAGCCACCAGGACGGCGCTTCCGAATCCTGTCGCCAGGGTTTCCGACCGCAGGACACCCAACATGCTGCGGGCAATCGGTACGTCAAGGTACACGAATGCGAACGCCGTCGCCAGCGTGCAAACCAGCAGAGCCACAAGCCACATGAAATAAGGAGAGCGCAGAGTTTGATCGTAGCATCGGGCACGATTCCCGGCATGAGGGCCCGCCATCCACCGGAACGCTTCGCCACCGACCCTTCCGAAGTCTGTTTTCCGGGGGTTGACCCCCTCCGATGTGACTGATTCCACGGGATCGGATTTTGCGCGAACCCCCTGATGTTGACGAGTCGATTAACCTCTCGTACTGCTCCAACGCAGGTGCGGATTCAGTTCCCCTGTGGAGGCCTTCGGGCTTCCCGAGGGGATGCCCACATCGCAGCGGGCTCCTCGCACACCTCTGCCCCTGGTTCGACGGTAGCGAACGGGCGGAGGCGAAGCAAGGACAATCGCAGGGCGGGACGGTACGAAGGTAAGGGAGCAGGGAGCAGAGCTGCAGGACCCCGAGGAGGCGGCGCCAACAAGTTGTACGATAGACCGATGAACCGACGGGAAGCGGGAATTCTACTGACCGGGCTCGGCGTTGGCCTCATCCTCGGGATGAGGCTCGGGTTCGGCTCTCACCTTCTTGCCCTGGTGCCTTCCTTCCTCATCGTTGCCGGCATCGTCCTTCTCGCCCAACGAAGAGAAGCTCAACCATCACACTGACCCATCACCAGCCTTGTGCCCGCCGGACGGGGTTCTGTCCGAGGGGCGGCGATGCGGAGCTTTCGCCGGCAGCAACAATATCGACTTGAGCGGAGCGCCGCCGGGATTTCGCCAGCGGTGCACGATGCAGGTCGGCGCGGAGTGAAAGCGCCTGCCCTGAGCGAGTCGGCGCAAGCCGGCGAGTCGAATGGGACCGCCATCGCGGCACCAACCAGCCGCCCAAATGTCCGAGATGCCGACCACGCGCCCAGAAGGGGTCAATGAGTGGTTTGGACTGGAGGCGTCAGTTGAGATTCCCAGCATGGCTTGGATGTGCACCGGCCGCGCTGCCTCGCCGGTTTCTGGATCATTCGACCGCGCAGAAGCGAGGAATGTTCGCCTTCCTTGACAGCTTAGGAGAGAGATTGTACAGTCCTAAGTAATTTAGGAGAGATTCGGCGTGCCCGATCAGGCTCAGCTTCTTCCCGGAACTCTCGATCTGCTCATCCTGCGGGCGGTCTCGCTCGGGCCTTTACACGGATATGGCATCCTGCTGCGCATCGCGCAGATTTCAGGACAGGCTCTGATGGTCGAGCAGGGCGCGCTGTATCCGGGACTGTTTCGATTAGTTCGTCAGGGACTCCTGAAGACGAAATGGGGCGTTTCCGATGCGAATCGCCGCGCCAAGTTTTACGAACTGACGGCTGCGGGACGAAAGCGGCTGCAGGATGAAACGGAAAGCTGGAATCGGCTGGCAGCGGCCATTGCCAGTGCGCTTTCCGCGCAACCGGGAGAGCTATGAGACTCCTCGACGCAATGCGGGCCCGTTGGTCCGCCCTTGTACACCGTTCGACAATGAGGGATGAACTCGAAGAAGAACTGCGGGACCACCTTCGCCATCGCGCGGACGACCTTGAACGCAGCGGGATTTCGAGGGAAGAGGCAGAGCGACGGGCACGCATTGAGTTTGGCGGATTCGAACGCTACCGGGAAGAATCGCATGCGGCCCAGGGCTGGCAGTGGGGAGAAACGCTTTTGGGGGACGTACGGTTTGGGCTGCGGATTCTGAAGAAGTCGCCGGCGTTCACCGCCGCCGCAGTCCTCACTCTGGCACTGGGCATCGGGGCGAATACGGCCCTGTTTACGCTTGTGCGCGGAATTCTTCTGAATCCATTGCCGGTGCGCGCCGCCAGCCGCCTGGTTGTGATCTGGAACAGCGATCCGGGAGCGGGGCTAAGCCGGGTTGGGCCAAGCGGACAGGATTACCTCGACTGGAGAGAGCAAAAGATCCACGGGTTTGAGGATCTCTTTCTATTCGAGCACGGCACCGGCACGGTGACCGGGAACGGGGAGCCGGAACAGGTGTCCGGTCTGCGCGTCACCACCAATTTCGGAGACTTTTTCGGAATCGTTCCCGCGGTGGGAAGAACGTTTCTGCCCAAAGAGGAGAATGCGCGACACACTCTGGCGATCCTGAGTTACCGCTACTGGAAGCGGAAGTATCAGGGAAATCCGGCCGTTTGCGGGCGGAGCATGACGCTCAACGGCGAGGATTACACCATCATCGGTGTGTTGCCCGCTTCCTTCGATGCGCTGTTCCCGGTGGATGTCGTAGTTCCTTTTGACGATGGATGGCTGCACCGGGCCGATTCCGATCTTGGCGTCTTCGGCCGGCTGCGGCCGCACGTCACCGTCCGCCAGGCAGCGGCCGAGATGAGCGAGACGATGACGCGCATCGCCCGACAGCGGCCCGGGCGCAAGGGGTTCGGCACGGTTCTGGTGCCGCTGGAATCTGCGCGCATGGAGTATATTCGGCCAGCACTGCTGGTACTGCAGTGCGCGGTGGGATTCATTCTGATCCTCGCCTGCGCGAATGTCGGGAATCTGATGCTGTCGCGCGGCATGAGCAGACGCCAGGAAATGGCGGTGCGCATCTCGCTCGGGGCCACGCGAAAGCAGATCGTCCGGCAATTCCTTGTGGAAAGTTCCCTGCTGGCGATCCTTGGGGGAATGCTCGGCCTGCTGCTGGCACTGGGAGGCGTGCATTTATGGGCCCTGTTTGGACCTACACGGATTCCTGTTCCCAACGCGGCCTCCGAAGTGACATTGCCGGCGGTCCATCTCGGTGTGAGCGAGATCGTATTCACGCTGGTTGTATCGCTCGCGACGGGGATCCTGTTTGGGCTGATTCCTCCGCTCCGGCTTTTTGGCGGCAATATGCAGGACGCACTGAAAAATGGAGGACGCGGAACGATCGGCGAAGTGCGGGGACGGGGGACACGCGCCGTCCTGGTGATTGTGGAGGGAGCGCTCGCTCTCGTCCTGGTGGTTGGCGCTTCCCTGATGATCAAAAGCTTCTCGCGCTTGTTGTCCATCAATCCGGGCTTTGAACCGAACAGGCTTCTGACCCTGCGCATCAAGCTGTCCGAGGATGCCGCCGCCTCTCCTTATCGAGACCCCTGGAAGCGAGGTGCAGCGTTTCATGACTTCCTGGAACGTGTTCGCAGCATATCCGGCGTGCAGTCTGCTGCTTTGACCGAGATCGTGCCGCTGAGCCAGGACGATATGGACCGGGGGCCCTTCGTCATTCAGGAGAAGCCGGGATCCGACGTCGCACCCTCTGCCGATTATCGGGACATCAGCCCTGGATACTTTCAAACCATGCGGATTCCTTTGCTGCAGGGCAGGAGTTTCGCGGAGAGCGACGACGCAAAGCATCTGCGGGTGGTCGTCATCGATCAGACTCTCGCGCGAGAGTATTTTGGAACCGAAAACCCTCTGGGAAGGCATGTCGTCCTTCCGTATGTATCACGCATTCCCCGGGAAGTCATCGGAGTCGTCGGCGCGGTGCGCGACTCATCGCTGAGCGGGGCGCCTGAGGCCACCATCTACTTCCCGTATATGCAAGGGCCGGACCAAACCATGAACATGATCGTGCGTACTGCGCTCCCTCAGAACACGATCCTTCCTGAAATTCGCAGCGCGATCTGGTCGGTGGACCGGAACCAGCCTGTATTCGAAGTCAGATCTATGCCGGAAATCATGGAGAATGTGACCTCGGCTCCCCGGATTGCTTTTATCCTGCTCGACATTCTGGCTCTGGTGGCCCTCGTCCTGGCGGCGATTGGAATCTACGGCGTCACCTCGTATAACGTCGGCCAGCGAACGCAGGAGGTTGGCGTGCGGCTGACTTTTGGCGCTCCGCCGAATGCGATTCTGTACTTGCTTGTGCGTCAGGCAACAATGCTCACCCTGCTCGGCGTCTCGGCCGGCCTGCTTTGTGCGCTGCTCATGACCCGGCTCATGTCCAGCCTTCTTTATGGAGTCAGCAGCACCGATCCCGCCATATTCCTGGGAGCGGCGGTGCTGGTTACCGTTGTGGCGACTATCGCGTGCTATCTTCCTGCACTCCGCGCGGTGCGCGTCGATCCGCTGGTCGCCCTGCGCTTGGAGTAAAGGTCCGTCTTTTGTCCCTGGCGGACGATTGCGTTCTCGACAGACGCATCATCACCAATGCGCTCATTGACCGATTTCGTGCCGTAGTCGTCGGCATTCCGGACCTTTCGGACGGGAACGGGTCGGGTCGGAAGGTCCGTCCTCGTGCGCCCAGTGTTGCCGCGAGCAGCAGGCCGTGGCTTCTACCTGTCGCGCCGCGGGCGCGTTCGCGAGGATTGCTGTTCACTCACTCGCTCACACAGACGGGGTTCGAGCCTCCTTTTCAGGCCACCCCAGCGAAACGTTGTTTCGGCGGGACCCCGGCCTCCCACCCTCGTGCCCTGGCATTTCCTCGCTCGCGAAGAAATGCCAACAGGTACGCCCGTGATCAGCGGTTTCGCTGCGGTATTCCTTGATCAGAACGCCAGCAGCGCCACGCCCACGCAGACGAAGACCGCCGCCATCCAGCGCCGCCGGTCGACGTTCTCGCGCAGGAACAGCTTCGCCGCCACGGCGTTGGTCACGAAGGTGAGGGAAGTGGCCGCTGGGCCGATCAGGCTCAGGTCGCGGTGGCTGAAGGCGAAGAGCAGGGAGAAGAAGCTCAGCGCAAGGCAGATGATGCCCAGGCCGAAGCGCCCGTTGGTGACGACCGCCCAGGCC
Organism: Acidobacteriaceae bacterium; assembly: GCA_035508305.1. Lineage (GTDB taxonomy): Bacteria > Acidobacteriota > Terriglobia > Terriglobales > Acidobacteriaceae > Palsa-343. Next base: position 6,641 of record DATJNE010000011.1, read on the forward strand.
GCGCCGGGGATCCCGCTGCGCTGCCGGATCGCGTCCAGATCGCCCACCTGCCGCATCGCCGACGCGGTCAGAATGTCGCCCGCCGTCGCTGTCACCACGATCGCCGCGATCATCGACGTCGTTGCCAGCATCGCATGAGGACTCGTCACCGCCGCACCTCTTCGGCAGCCCGCTCTGCGGCTCCGGCCTCAGGGGTTCCGGCTTCGATCGCCGCGGCCTCAGCCGGCCCGCTGTGGTCGGTATACGACGGCCCCCGCGTCACAAACCCAACCCCGGCGGTGATGAAGACCACGCCCAGCCAGCGCATCGTCGAGACGTGCTCGCCGAGCCAGAACTTCGCCAGCAGCGTCATGATGACGTAGCCGAGCGAACTCGCCGGCAACACATAGGTCAGATCCGCCCACGAGAGCGCTGTCAGATACGACGCGAAGAAGCCGATCAGCAGCACGATCCCGGCCGCTACCCAGGGCGAGAAGATGGCGTGGATCAGCGCTCCCGGATCGCCGAGCGACACCGGCCCCATCGCCTTCATGCCCCGCGAGAGGAACGTATCCCCGCACGACGCCGTGAGCGTGATGACGCCCAGCACCACATAGCGGCGGAATGTCATCGTGGATCGAGTCATGAGGAAACAGCCGGTCGCCGGTAGCGGTTCCTGCTTGCGCCTCGCTGCCAGCTACGAGCCACAGGCTACCGGCTGTTCTTGTTTATGCCTGAACGCCGGCAGCGGGCTCTGCCTTCTGCAGGCGCGCCTCGCGCACCATCCTGCCGCGCTGCGCCCGAAGCTTGAGGAACGACTTCGACTCCTGGTAGAGGCGCTTCACATCCCCGTTCACAATCGCCTTGCTCACCACCCGCCACGCCGCCTTCGGCCGGAAGAAGTACTCGTCGTAGAACTTGTGCACCATCTCCAGCACGTAGTCGGCCGGCAGTCCCGGGTATTCGATGTGCGCCAGCTGGTGCCCGCCCTCGTCGTTCATCTTGTTCTCGTTGGTGATGAAGCCGTTGGCCCGCGCGTACTCGTAGAACTCCGTGCCCGGGAAGGCATGCGCCACCGACACCTGGATGGTCTCCACGTCCAGCTGCTTGGCGAAATTGATCGTGTTGCGGATGGACTCCTTCGTCTCGCCCGGCAGCCCGAGGATGAAGTCGCCGTGGATGGTCAGGCCCAGCTTGTGGCAGTCGCGCGCAAAGTCCCGCGCCCGCTCCACCGTGGCGCCCTTCTTGATGTTCTTCAGGATCTGCGGATCGCCCGACTCGAATCCCACGATCAGCAGCCGGCATCCCGCATCGCGCATCGCCTTCAGCGTCTCGTAGTCCGTTGTTACCCGCGAGGTTGACGACCAGGTGATGCCCAGCGGCTTCAGCTTCCCGCACAGCTCCACGGTGCGTGCCTTCTGGATGTTGAACGTGTCGTCGTCGAAGAAGAACTCCTTCACGTTCGGCCACAGCTCTTTCGCGTGCGCCATCTCGGCCGCCACGTCGTCGGTGGAGCGCTTGCGCCAGGCATGACCGCTGGTGGTCTGCGGCCACAGGCAGAACGTGCACTGCGCCGGGCAGCCGCGCGTCGAATACAGGGCCACATACGGATGCAGCAGGAACGGCACGTTGTACTTCGTCACATCCAGGTCGCGCTTGTAGATGTCGGTCACCCACGGCAGGGCGTCCAGGTTCTCGATCTGCGGCCGGTCCGGGTTGTGCACCACCTGGCCGTTCTTCCGGAAGCTGATGCCCAGGATCTCGTCGAGCGGCTTGCCGTTGGCAAACTCCACCACCGAGTAGTCGAACTCGCGTCGGCAGACAAAGTCGATCGCCCTGCACTCGTTCAGCGCTCGGTCGGGATCCGTCGTCACCGGCGGGCCGACGAAGGCGATTTTGATCTTTGGGCAGGAGTCCTTGATCTTCTCCGCCCAACGCTGGTCGCCGCTCCAGCCCACTGTGCTCGTGAACAGAACCAGGAACTCGTAGTCCTTCAGCATCTCCACCACCTGCGGCCAGGCAATGTGGTGCGGGTTGGCGTCGAGCAGGCGCGCCCCCTCCAGCATCCCGGTGGGATACGCCAGCCACACCGGGTACCAGTACGACTCGATCTCGCGGGTCGCGGGCCAGCGCGAGCTGGCGCCGCCATCGAAATTCTCAAAGGACGGAGGGTTCAGGAATAAGGTCTTCAGGGGCATAGGCACTCCTTCCAGTTTACCATTCAGCAACAGCAATCGCGGCCCGGGCAATCCACATTCAGGCCCTTGCGAAATCAGCGAGTTACGATGGACAAAAGCTGCTTCCGCTTAGTGCAGCGCGGTCCTCACCCACCGGTCGATCTGGCCGGTGATCTTCATCAGGTTCAGCTTCACCTTCATCACGGCAAGGTCGGCGTCCAGCATCTCCACGTAGTCGTGCCGTTCCTCGATGCGTGCCTTCTCCCCCTGGGTCGGCGGAACCGCCGGCGTATTCGGGACTCCGGTCCCATTCGTCAGCTCCGTTTCGACGGTCTTCAGGTTCTCCCGGGCGATCTCGCTCTGCGCCTGGGCTACGCGCTGCTGCGCCGCCAGTTCCCGCATATTGCCGCGCATGGTGGCGGTCTGCTCGCTCAGAATGTCCCGCGCCGCGTCAGCATCCGCCTGGGCATGGGCAGCGTCGGCTGCGGATTCCCGCGCCTTGGCCCGACGTGTCGCATCGAACAGCGGAAAGGTCAACTGCACTCCCAGCTCCACGTTGTTGTACTGGAAGTGAGGGAAGTACTCGGTGTACCCCGGCGTCTTCTCGAAGAGGGAATACTGGGCGCCGAAGACCGCCAGCGGGCGGTAGTTCTGCTTATCATCGCCAAATGCGGTGAACCACTTCGCCTTCGCGTTGGCATAGGCTGCCGAAACCCCAGGACTGTTCACGATCGTCTGCCGGTCGACCTCGCCCAGCGCATTCTGCGAAGGCGCCGGCGGGATGCTGCTGCTCACTGTCGAGAGCCCGGTCGCCGGCAGTCCCGTCAGATGGGCCAGCTTCTGCCGCATCGCCTCAGCGTCGTTCTCCAGCTCGATCCGCCTCTGATCCACCTGGGCCGCGGTCAGTTCGGCGTCCAGCTCGGTGATTCTCGGGTCCACCCCCGCGGTAACGCGATCCTGCTCCAGCTGCACCAGGGTTGCCGCGTACCCGCTCTCCTGTTCCAGAGCAGCCGTCTCCCGCACGTCGTAGTCCAGTTCGACATACGCCAGGGCCACGTCCAGTTCCACCTGCTGCTGGACGTCTTTGAGGTTCAGATTTGCGCCGTTCAGCGCCGTGTGCGCTGCGCGAAGATAGTCCTTTTGCGACCAGGAAAGCACCAGCGACTGCGCATTCGCGTTGAAGAACGACGGATAACCGAGAGGAAAGCCGTACGCATAACCCGGGCTGACGCCAAGCACGAAGTTCGGAATATAAACGTCCTTCGTCTCAGCCACGACCGCCGTCGCCTTCGCGACGTTGGCGATGGCTCCACGCACCGCCGGGCTGTTCTTCTCGGCCAGATCGACCGCCGTGGACAGCGAAATCTGCGCGCTCAGCGCAACCGGCGCCAGCAGGAACAAGACCGCCGCGACCTTCCTGAGATACCAACCGCGCGTTCTCGTTCGGACCGGTTGCGATTTGTCCATCGCTCTGAGTTTACAGACCGGCAGCCCCTGCGGCGTTGCCGGAAGGGATTCGGTATCCCGACGCCAGCGACCGCACCATCGCCAGCTGCTGCTGCGCCGCCGCTGTATCGCCCTGCTGTGCGAGGAGCTTCGCCAGCTGAGCGCGCACCACGAACGACGGCGTCAGTTCCGACTGCGCGTTCGAGTTCAGATATTCGCGCAGCCACGTGATCGCCGTCTGCGGCTCGCGTCCCGCCAGGGTCAAATTGCTCGCTCCGTCCACCAGCGCCGGTCCATGACTGCGATCCACTTCCGCACCACAGTGCGCGGCCGCCACCATTTCATCCAGCCGTCCGCGCCGCCGGTAGAACGCCGCCAGATCCATCCAGGCATTCGCCGGATCCTGCGACTCGCGGATGGCGTCTTTGAATCCGCTCTCCGCGGCCGGGTAATCCTTCCTGTCTTCGGCGATGCGCGCCTGCAGCGTTGCCGCTCCGGCCGGGCTCACCAGGTTCAGCTGCTGGGCCACGTTGCCCGCCCGCACCAGGCCCCCACCCACCACTGGCGGCGCCATCACGTCGAACTCACCCAGGTCCGCCAGCGCCGCGGCATTGTGCGGGTCCAGCTGCACGGCCTGCTCGAATTCCGCATGCACCTTGCGCGCCAGCTGATAACCCGACATCAGGGACGCGCGCGCCGCCTTCTGCCCGTAGGCGCGGCCCAGCCACAGATGAAAATCGCTGTCGCCCGGCGCCAGCTTCACGGCGGCCTCGCAATCCGCCACCGCCTGATCCCACGCCTCTTCCTGGTAGTAGACCCGGCAGCGCAGATTATGCGCCTCGGCGTCGTTGGGGTTCCCGGCCAGCATGGCATCCAGAGTCGCCAGCGCGTTGTCCGCACGCCCCAGCTCCAGATCCCGCCGCACAGGATTCGCGGCTTCGGCCCCCGTCGTCCACAGCAGAGCCGCGGAAAGAACAAAACACACCTGACCTGCCAGAACCCACTTCCGCAAAACTCCCCCTACTGGACCACTTTGACGGGAATGCCGTCGCTCAGCGGCTGGGCGTTCGTCGTGCCCAGCGCGACCACGTCTCCCGCCTCGAGACCGCCGGTGATTTGCACCTCGGTCAGATTCAACACGCCAAGCGTCACTTTGACGCGATGCAGCATGTTGCCTTCCTTGCGATAGACGAACGGCGAACCCTGCTCGATATGCAGCGCGTCGCGCGGTACCTTCAATACGTTAGATACGTTGGCTACCGTCACGGTCACACGAACATTGGTGTCGGGCAGCAACACGTCGTCCGCGTCATCGATCGTAATCAGCGCTTCGCCAACATTGCGCGTTCCGTAGGCGAGGATCGTCGAGGGCAGACGGCTGATGTGCCCGTGCCAGATCTGGTTCGGGCGCGCGTCCCACAGGATGGCTACCGGCTGCCCGATCGCCAGCTTGCCGACCTCCGGTTCATCGAAGTATCCGCGCACCTGCAGTTTCGAGAGATCGGCCATCGAGAGCAATCGATCCCCCTGATTCACCCACTCGGTTCGCGATACCGGCACCGAATATACGGTTCCGCTGAACGGCGCATGAACCACGGCCTGGTGCAGCGCATCGAGTGCTGCGGTGCAGGCTGCCTGCGCATCGGCCAGCGTCGCCTCGGCGTGGGCGACGTAGTCTGCCCCGTACGGGTCGGCCATCCGCTGCTGGAGTACCTGCAGAGTGCTGTTGTCCGCCGCCAGCCGTGCCTGCGCGGCGCTGATCTCGCTGGGCGACGCGGCCCCGGAGGATTGCAGCCGATGGAGTGCGGCCAGCTGTTCCTGCGCCTGATCGCGATCGATCTGCGTCCTGGCCAAATCCCCCTTGAGCGCAATCCTCTCCTGCTGCGTGCCGCCGCTTTTTGCCGCCTGATAGCTGGCCTGTGCGCCCTTGAGCGCCGCCTCGGCCGTGGCCAAGCGCGCCTTGGCCTCGCTGTCGTCCATCGCCAGGAGCAACTGCCCGGCCTGAACCTTTTCCCCTTCGTGCACAACGAGGGTTGCAATGGTCCCGGCGAAGGGCGCGTGCGCCTCGTAATTCACCTGCGGCTGCGGCTCAACTTTGCCATTGGTGGAGACGGTGCTGGTCAGGTTCCCCAGCGTCGCCTGAGCGACACGGATAGGCAGGCTGCCCCGTGTCATCAGGCGCACCACGTAGAAAATCAGAAGAATTGCGATGACCGTAGCGGTCCAGATCCGAGCTGTCCGCGGCCTTGCCTGCCCAGTTTTCATGCGTCTGAACCGTGAGTCAGTATATAAGACTCATTCCCAGGGATTTAGGGTTCGGAAATTGCGAAAAACCCGCGGGTACCGGAGTGTTCACTCGGCTTCCGAGGCGTCGCCTGTCCGCTCCCTGACGCGTCTGACACTCCCTCGTAAAATTGGTGCATGGCACTTGCCCAGCGTTACACCGACGAGCATGCAAAGGCCGGCCTCGACTTTGAGTTCCCCGCGATCGAGACCTGGCGCAATCAGTTCCCCGGATATGAAATCGTCATCGACGATCCGGAATTCACTTCCGTGTGTCCGAAGACCGGTCTGCCCGACTTCGGCGTCATCACCCTCCGCTACATGCCCCGCGAACAATGCCTCGAGCTGAAATCCTGGAAGGAATATCTCTTCTCCTATCGCAATCTCGGCATCTTCCAGGAGAACGTTGTCAACCGCATCCTCGAGGACGTTGTGCGCGCCTGCGATCCGGTATGGGCTGTCGTCAAAGGCGATTTCCGCCCGCGTGGCGGCATCTCCACCACCATCGAGGCTCGCTGGCCACGGCCCCTGAACGGGTGACGGGTTGCCGGGCACGGGTGTCGCGATCCGTGATCGGTCGTCAGCGACGGGAGAAGACAGGAGCAAGGAGACAGGAGCGCGCCTCACTGTAACCCGTAGCCCGTTCCCCGCGACCCGTCAGAGATTTTGCGACTGCTCGGTCAGCGACCCCGTCCCGGAATCTCCGTTGCACTTGCCGCCGCTGATCGACCAGTTCGTGATGGTCAGTTGCGTTGCCGCAGCGTTGAAGGTCCCCACCGCCGTCAGCGTGGTTGCACTCGCCGTATCGGAGTACGTCATCGACAGAGTATCGCCGGTCACCGTCGAGGTCGTCACAGACGGTTGATTCACGAAGCAGTCGTTATTCGGAAAGCTCGCCGTGCCGGAAAGCGAAAACTGCCCGTTCAGATCCGGCTGCGTGGTCTGCTCCAGCAGCGCCGAGACCGCGATCTCGTCTCCGGCCCCATCGATAAAGTTTCCCGCGTACGTGCCGTTGATGGCCGAATAATTCGTCGCCGTGAGACTTGCCTTGCCCAGCGACGCACAGCTGCCGCCGGCGAAGGTCCAGGTCGCGCCTGCGATCCCCTTGCCGTCCGGAGAGACCTGGCCCTGGAGGGTCAGCGTCGTACCGCCAAAGGCCTCGGAGACCAGCATCATCTGGTTGTCGCCGCCCACCGAGCCCGTCAGCAGGATGTCGGTGGTGGGGGTGACGCACGACGAGCCGTTCAGTCGCGCAACCGCGCTGACCGTTTCATAGGCTCCCTGCAGGAAGCCCAGATTGAGGACGACGTTGGAAGAACCGGGCGTGAAAGCCCAGTTTCCGGAGAGGGAAGTGCCCACCTGGATGGGCGTGTTGGCCATGCCGCATCCGGCGAGGAGGAGAAGGCCAAGCGCAGGAAGAACTGCAGGCAAAGCAGTACGGCGGTTCCGCATGGGGGGAGCCCCTTTTGTTACCTCAGACCGAAGTATCCAAAAGATAAACAAGGCAGGCCGCGTCTTCCAGACCCCGAAAGAGGCATTACTACGGTCATGGAATCGCAGGCCGCGCGGAGACGGCGCAGCATCTCCGTTTCGCGACCCGGGGTCCTGCTACTGCGGTTGCTGTTGCTCCTGCTGCTGTTGCTGCTGGCGGAGCCGCTGCAGTTCAAGCAGCATCTCCTGTGGCGACCGCGGACGCGGCGGCTCCTGGCGTGGCTGATCGGTATTCGGCGGTGGCGGCTGCACTTCTTCGAGCGGGGGATAATTGTTCGCCCCGTCATCCTGGTTTTCCTGCTGGAATCCGGATCCCTGCTGCGGCGCTGAAACCGGCGCGTTGCTCCGCTCCGTCAGCACGATCTCGCGCGGCGTCCCGGCGTCGGTGGAGCCGACCATCAGAAAGTTGTACCCAGCGCCATCGAGCAGCGAGGAAAGCACGTCGCGCGGCGGGCCGGGGCCGTACACGCCGAAGATGCGCGAATCCTTGTCGAAGCCATCGACCATCATGCCGCTGGAGCTTTCGAGGTCCCTGAGGATCTCGGAAAGGCTCGAATTGTGGGCATCGACGGCCAGAGTGCCCTTGCTCAGGGTGACGTGTGCGGGCCCGGCGGGCTTGTCCAGCAGAGAAGGCGGCAGGTTCGGTGCGGTGCTGGGTGCGGTGGTCGGTGTCGTCGCGCTCGACGCCGCCGCTCCTGTCTGGACGCTCGCTGCCGGGTTGGCCAGCTGCGTCGTCGCCGCCGCCGTCGTGGGTTGCTGCGGCGTGGTCTCGGGGCGACTGACCGGCGGAACGGGAAACCTTCGCCCGGGCATGGTCCCCGGGGCCTGCATCACCTGGGCCGGACACGACCAGCCCCAGGCGGCCACCGCCGCCCACATCAGGCATCGTGAAAGGCTCATAACCTGCATCGAACTCTTTGGATTCGCAGGGTGCCGTGGGCTCGGCCTTCGCCCCCGCTCCTGTGTACTAGACTAGCAGTGATTCGAATTCGCTCATCGGCGAATTGAAGGGAAGTTCCTCATGTGCCGCCGTTTTTCCATCCTCCGGGCTGCATGCCTGGTTGTTCTGCTCCCCTCTGGTCTGGCGCTTCCGGCTTTCGGTGTTTCCTGCACAACGCAGTCCCAGATGACCGCCGCCGAGCGCAGCGCCCTGGCGCAATCTGCGCAGATCATTGCCGCCAACGTGCAGGCGGGGAACGCGGCCGCTGTCCGTACCGAAACCATCGCGAGCGTCGCCGCCCAGTTCGACGGCATCGCCAACTCCATTGAGGAGGTCACCACCAGCATCCACTCGGCCCGGCTCACCGTCGACGACCTCTACCTCCTCGACGCCACCGACCTGAAAGCTCCCCAGGAGACGCAGTTCTTCTGCGGCGTCCAGGGTTCGGCGCTTACGGTGGAGATCACGATTCCCGATCTGCCGGCGGGCAAGTATGCGCTGGCGGTTGTCCACGCCACCGGCGTTCCGCAGCCCCAGCAGCTGTCTCTCATCCTGCAGAACGATCCTGCCGGGAGCTCCGGGTGGAAGCTGGCCGGCTTCTTCACGCGCCCCATGGTGATGGGCGGCCACGACGGTCTTTGGTTCTGGCGCCAGGCACGCGATTACGCCGCGAAGAAGCAGGTCTGGGATGCCTGGTTCTATTACCAGACCGCCCAGTATCTCCTCGAGCCCGTCGACTTCATCTCCAGCCCCAATCTGCAGAAGCTGCAGAAAGAAGCCGACCAGAATCGCCCCGACAACCTGCCTGGGGCCGACCCCATGCGCCTCAACGCCGGTCCGGAAACCTTCGACGTCACCAACCTGCATACCGGCGAACTGTCCAGTCAGCTCGACCTCGTCGTGACGTACAACGCCACTCCCAATCAGGACCCGGTTGCCGCCCGGGCCCAGGTTACCTCCGTCATGCGCGCGCTCCTGCAGCAGCATCCTGAGCTACAATCCGCTTTTCACGGACTTTGGGTTTACGCCCAGACTCCCGGCAACCGCTCTCCCTTTGCTCTGGAACTGCCGATGGATCAGATTGAGTCCTCCACTTCCCCTTCCGGACAACGCAGTTAAGCTCACCATTCCAGGAAAGCAGACAGAAAAGACCCCGGCATGGCCAGTCGAACGGAAAAACCCTTAAGTACAGTGATCGAACAACGGCGGGATACGCCCAGCTTTGACGGTGCGCCTGTTCCCGACGCGGACCTGAAGAAAATCCTGGAAGCCGGCCTGAAGATGCCCAGCGGCTACAATCTCCAGCCCTGGCGCCTGGTGGTGGTGCGCACGCCCGAGCTGAAGCGGAAGCTGCGCGCCGCCAGCTTCAATCAGCCCAACGTCGAGGAAGCCTCCCTGGTCATCGTCGCCTGTGGCGACAAGGACGGATGGCGCACCGACATGGAGGAAATGATCCGCATGGGGCGCGAGCGCGGTATGACGGAGAATTATGCCGAGTCCGCGCTGGTGATTATTCCGGAATTTATCGGCGGCCACCCGAATCTCGCCGCATGGCTCAACCGCCAGGTCATGATCGCTTTCACCGCCATGATGCTCATGGCCGAAGCGCTCGGCTACGACACCGCCTCGACCGAGGGGTATGAATCGGAGAAAGTCTGCCAGGCGCTCAATCTGCCCATGAGCTACGAAGTTGTGGCCCTGCTGTGCATCGGGCATCTGAAAGGTCCCGACAAATACAATGGCGGCCGCTTCAGCATGCAGCGCACCGTCTTCGAAAATGAATACGGCAAACCCATCAAGCTGTAGGACCGGTTCCGGCAACGGGTAACGGGTTACGGCTGCCGGGTTCCGGGTGACGGTACGACCCCTGGCATCCGTGCCCCTGTTTCCGTGGTCCTGTCTTCTTTTGTCGATCGCCGATCGCTGCTTTCCGTTACCCGACACCCGTCACCCATTACCCTGTCTGTGTGAGAAGGGAATATCCCGAGGCGCCCATCGCCGGTGTCGGTGCGGTGATCGTTCGGCCTGGCTTCGGCGGCGCAAGGCAGGTCCTGCTCATCCGCCGCGCGCAGGAGCCCCTGAAAGGCGAGTGGTCGCTGCCCGGCGGCGCCGTCGAACTGGGCGAAAGCCTCGAAGCCGCGGTCTGCCGCGAAGTGCTGGAAGAGACCGGGCTCGTTGTCGAAGTCATCGATACGGTGAAAGCCTTCGACCGCATCTCCCGCGATGCGGAAGGCCGTGTTCGCTACCACTACGTTCTGGTCGACTTTCTTTGCCGGGTTGTGGGCGGTACGCTCGCCTGTGCCACCGACGCCCTCGAAGCCCGCTGGGCCACCGCCGGCGAACTGGCCGGATTAACGCCTCTCACCATCGAAGTGATCCGCAAGGCGCTTCTGATGGCATCCTAGACAGTGGGGGGAGGGCCTTCGCGGAGATGGCCAGCATCGCCACGCCGCCGCAGCGAAAGACGAGAAAAGCCTGGCGGACTCTCCGATGGCTGCTGCTCAGCCTTCTGGTGCTGCTCCTCGCGATGCTCGTCGTTGCGTTTCTGCGCCCGCTCGCAGTCCTCTGGTTCGCCACGCAAACACGCCTGCTCTTCGACGGCATCCACTCCGAGTACACCGCCATCCCCTTCGCCGGCGATCCCCATGTTCGCATCCATTACTACGCCGGTGGATCCGGTTCGCCCGTCGT
>DATJNE010000012.1:0-7675 GCA_035508305.1 Acidobacteriaceae bacterium
ATCTCGTGCGCGTCGAAAGGCGGCGTGAAACATCCGAAGACGCGCGCGCGAAGAGCTGCGATGATCTCGTTCGGTGTGCTGTAAGGGGCGAGCACAACGCACTTGAGATTGGGCCGTATGAGCCTCATCTCCTCGAGGAGAGCGAGAGCTTCGTCGATGACGCCGTCGGCGCTGGTGATGATGACACCGAAGGCCCGGCAACGCAACCGGTGGAGGGCATCGATGTGACCGGCGGCGTACTCGAAGGGCAAACCAGCGCCGGCCAGGAGTTCGCCGACCTCGCGACTGACCGGGATTTTGCTGTCAATAATGAGAACTCGGCTCATCGCAATCTTCCGGGGGGCGCCGGGTTGATTCTAGATCACTGGAGGGAGGCACGACGCCGGGGTATCCGGTCGTCGGGGGAGCCGAGTTTGAGATCTTCTGCGCTCGTCAGGCGGCGGAGGCGATGGCGGCGCGCTGGAGGTCGTGGAGCTGGCGGATGCCGGTTTCGGCGTAATCCATCATCTCGAGCAGGCGGGGGCGCGGGAAGGCGTGGCGCTCGGCGGTGGCCTGAACTTCGACGAAGCTGCCGTCCTCGGTCATGACAAGGTTCATGTCGACTTCGGCCTGGGAGTCTTCCTCGTAGGCGAGGTCGAGGAGCACGGTGTTCTCCACGATGCCGACGCTGGTGGCGGCGACGAGCTGGCGGAGGGGCGAGGCCTTGAGGGCGTCGGTTTTCACCATGCGGTTGAAGGCGATGGCGAGAGCGGCGCAGGCTCCGGTGATGGCGGCGGTGCGCGTGCCTCCGTCGGCCTGCAGGACATCGCAGTCGAGGATGACGGTGCGCTCGCCGAGGGCCTTCATATCGACGACGGCGCGCAGCGAGCGGCCGATGAGGCGCTGGATCTCGTGGGTGCGGCCGCCGACCTTGCCGCGTTCGGATTCGCGGGGGGTGCGGGTGAGGGTGGCGCGCGGGAGCATGCCGTATTCGGCGGTGACCCAGCCGCGGCCGCTGTTGCGGAGCCAGGTGGGGACGCCCTGCTCGATGGAGGCGTTGCAGAGGACACGGGTGTGTCCGCATTCGATAAGGACGGAGCCTTCGGGGACCTGAACGTAACCGGGGGTGAGGCGGACGGGACGCATCTGGCTGGGGGAGCGGCCGCCGGTGCGGAAGAAGGGGGTATCGGGCATCGGCTCATTGTACGGGGTTCAAAGGGGGAAACCGGGTGGGGGCGTTCGGAAACGGAACGCAGAGCGGTAAGTGGCAGATGCGGCTTGGGTTGGACAGAGCAGGAAGGGCCGGAGAGTTTCAAAACGGAACGGAAACGGCCGGGATTCCGGATTGGGCCGAGGGGTTCACGACGAGAAAACTCCATTCTTTTCCTTACGTTGCGACAAGCAGAGGGTTTGGCAGGCAACGTGTATCTGGATGGGACAGTTGTTGAGCCGGAATGGAAGGCTGGGGCGATCGACAGCGCGACGGCTTTCCCGCAGAAGGAGAATCTGCCATGGAAGAGACCACGCCCACCACGACCCTGAGAACTGCGAGCCCGATCCGCGCGGCCGGAAACGGGATGGAGAAGCTTTCGCCGGATGGGCTTTCGTCCCCTGCGTTGCGGCGGCTGGGTCAGGCGCCGACGCTGCGCGAAGAGGGAGGCGAGGCGCTGGCGCTGGCCGGGATCGCGCATGACGCGCGCAATCTGGTGACGGCGCTGGGACTGTGCGCGGAGATGATCAGCGCGCCTGGAGTGCTGGCGCCGAAGCACGGACATTTTGGAGCGGAGATCCGGTCGATCGCCGAGTCGTCGGCGCAGCTGGTGCGGCGGCTTACGGACATGACGCGGCGGGCGGCGCAGACGAGAAGCACAACGGCCGGGGAGGCGGCGGTCACGGACCTGTCGGAGTCGGTCCAGAAGATCCGCAGCCTGCTGAGCGCGATTGCCGGACCGGTTGCGGAAGTGGAGTTCGCGTGTCTTCCCTGCCCCGGGCGGCTGCGCCTCTCCGAGGAGAGTCTGTCGAGGATCCTGGTGAACCTGGTCCGCAACGCCGCCGATGCAATGCCGACGGGAGGGCGGGTCCGCATCACGACCCAGCGCGGCAACGGAGCGAGCTTCCTGTGGACGGTCAGCGAAGCCGGCGACACCGAACATCTGCGCGACGATCTTCCGCACGGCGCGAAGGATGCAACGGTGGTGCTGACGGTGGAAGACGACGGGCCGGGGATTCCGACGGAGTTTCTGGAGCGGGTCTTCGAGGCGGGATTTACGACGCGGCAGGGAGGGCGGTCGTGGCCGGAAGCGCAGCATCGGGGGCTGGGGCTGAGCATCGTGCGGGAACTGGTGGAGGCGGCGGGAGGCGCGGTGCGGGCGAGCCGGGCGCCCCGGCAGGGGACGCGGATCGAGATCGAATTGCCCCTTACAAACGTAACGGGAACCTTACCTTCGGAATGCCCGCAAAACAGCAGGAGTGACGCGCAATGATGCGACGATGGACAGCAGCCCATGCTGCACGGGTCCAACCGATGATGATTCCTTGTCAGCCCAATTCTGCCCCGCTCCACGTTCTGGTGGCGGACGACGATTCCTCGATTCGCCGCGCGTGCTGCGAGATCGCGGCCAGCGAAGGCATGGTGGCGCATGAGGCGGAGCTGTCGCATCGCACCCGCGGGCTGCTGCTGGCGAAAGGCATCGACATCGTGCTGGTGGACGAGACGATCGCGATGGGCGCCGGATCGATGCTGCTCGACGAGCTGCGGCAGCTGCGGCCCGACGTGGCGGTGGTGTGGATGACCTCGGCGTCGACCGTCCAGCTGGCCGTGGAGGCGCTGCGCTTCGGGGCCAGCGATTACCTGATCAAGCCGTTCGCGGCGGAGGAACTGTCCGGCGTGCTGCGGCGGCTTTCGGAGCAGCGCGCGCTGGACGCGGCCAGCCGGAGTCTGCGGGAGCGTCTGCGTTCGGGGCGGGGGATGGGCAATCTGCTGGGCGAGAGTCCGGAGATGGAAAAACTGTTCCGGATCATCGCGCGGGTGGCGCAAACGGCGCACCCGGTGCTGATCCTGGGCGAAAGCGGAACGGGGAAGGAACTGGTGGCGCGGGCGATTCACTCCAATGGCGCGGGGGCGAGCAAACCCTTTGTTCCGGTGGACTGCGGTTCGCTGGCGCCGACGCTGATCGAGAGCGAGCTGTTCGGACACGTGAAGGGTGCGTTCACCGGCGCGCACCGGCAGCATGACGGGCTGATGGTGGCGGCCGGCAGCGGGACGGTGTTTCTGGACGAGATCGGGGAGCTGCCGCTCGATCTGCAGGCCAAGCTGCTGCGCGCGCTGCAGGAGAAAGAAGTGCGGCCGCTGGGGGGGAGCCAGGCGGTGCCGATCCGAGCCCGGATTCTGGCGGCGACGCATCAGGATCTGACGGCGATGGTGGAACAGGGGAGATTTCGCCGCGATCTGTATTACCGGTTGAACGTGGTGAAGCTGTCGATTCCTCCGCTGCGCGAGCGGAAAGAAGACATTCCGCTGCTGGCGGCGCACTTTCTGGAGCGGAACAGTCTGGAGATGCGGCGGACGTTCCGGCTGAGCGCGGAGACGCTGGCGTTTCTGGTGGACTACTCGTGGCCGGGCAACGTGCGGGAGCTGTCCAACGCGATCGACGGCGCCTGCAGCCTCACCTCGGGCGAGGTCATCGAGATGGGCGAGATGAGCACCAGCATCCGCGATGCGTGGATGCACGCCGCGGTGCGACGGCGCGAGCGGGAGTCGGGTCCGGAGATTCCGGAAACGCGGGTGGAGACGCTGGCGGAGATGGAAAAGCGAGCGATCCTGACGACTCTGGAACAGGTGAGGGGCGACAAGCTGCTGGCGGCGAAACTGCTGGACATTGGAAAAACGACACTGTACCGCAAGCTCAAGGAATACGGAGAGGCAGAATGAGCGAGCATCGGGAAGGAACGGCGAATCCGGCGGAGAAGAAACCGCCGGCAGCCCTCATCGTGACGACGAATGAGGGGATGGAGGCGACAGCGGCAGACCTGGCCGGCCGTTTGCGACTCACGGTGGAAGTCGCAACGAGCCGCGCGGGAGCGCTGCGCCTGCTGGGACGACGCGCCTACGCCATCGTGGTGGTGGATCAGATTCTGGCGGACTCCGATCCGCGGGGCACGGAGCTTCTGTGGAAGAACGCCGGGGTGGCCATCCCGCTGCAGGTGAACTTTGCTCTGGCCGGGAGTGCGCGGCTGGAGCGGGAGATGCGGGGAGCGCTGGCGCGCCGGGAGCGCGAGGCGCAGCTGGCCGTGGCGGCGGCAACGGCGGCCGTGGACGACGAGCTCAAGAATGCCATCACCGGATTCCTTCTGGAGTCGCGGCTGGCGCTGGCCGAGGAGAATATTCCACCGCGCGTGGAGAACCGGCTGCGGACGCTGGTGGGGATGGCTACGCAGCTCCGGGACCGGCTTCTGCCAACGGCCGCCCGGGGTACCACCAGCGTGTCATTGCTGGCTCCCCAGAAGTGACCTAGGCTTGTTACCAATTCGGCCAGGGAACCAGGCACGAACAGGCCAGAGACGCTGCAGGGGTTCGGCCTGGTTCTTCAGGCCAATCGCGATCAACCTTGCTGTGAACCGACCAGGGCGATCACGCCATGGAGCAGCGCCGAACCAACCGAACGCACTTCTTTCAGGAGTCCCTCCCCCATGCATCGCTTGTCTCTGACTTTGGTTGCTCTGTCTCTGGCTGTTCCTGCGGCGCTGGCGCAGCAGGCCAGCTCCTCTCTGATTGCAGTTTCATCTTTCAACGACAGCGGTTCATCCAGCTCCGGCGCAGCGGCCAGCGCAACACGCCCGGTTCCGGTCCGTGAGCCGGGAGGAGCCTTCTCCAGCGTCGGGATCGGCGTGAAAGTTGGCCTGCTCGGTCCGGGCGTGGAAATCGCGACGCCACTGACGTATCACCTGAACCTGCGGGCCGGAGGGAATTACTTCACCTACGGCGACACGCTGAGCAGCGATGGGATTTCGTACAACGCCGATCTGCGTTTTGAGTCAGCCGAGGCGAGCCTGGATTGGTTTCCGCGGGCCGGCGGATTCCACATCAGCCCCGGGGCGCTGCTGTATAACCGCAACCAGATCACGGGCGGCGCGAACGTGCCGGGAGGCCAGACGTTCACGCTGAACGGGACGACCTACACCAGCAGCGCGACGGATCCGGTTACGGGAACGGGGAGCCTGACGTTTCCGAACCGAGTCGCGCCGAAGCTGACCGTCGGCTGGGGCAACCTGGTGCCGCGCGGCGAGCGGCATGTCAGCTTCCCGTTCGAGGTGGGGTTCGCGTATGTGGGCGATCCGAAATTCGTCCTGAATCTGCAGGGAACGGCCTGCTACACGGACGAAGGCACGCCGTACTGCGACAGTGTCGCCACCGATCCGAATACTCAGGCGAATCTGGCCGCGGAGCAGAAGAAGATTGCCAACGATGCAGACTACGCGCGGTTCTTCCCCATTCTTTCGCAGGGGTTCGCGGTCCGATTCTGAGGGACGCGCAGGGGCGCAAAGGAGAAATCCATAACGGACACTCCGGGCGCCCCTGAACACTTCCTGTCTAGCTGATGGGCTGACCGGCAGCGGTGAGCTGCTGGAGCTGCTGCTGGTCGTACTGCTTGACGCTGTCCGGCAGGGGAGCGTAGTTGAGCGTGCCGGCCGTCGCCTGTCCATCGGTGATGATGTACTGGATGAACTGCTTCAGCGCGGTGCGCTTCGCCTTGTCCGCACCATCTTTAGGGATGATGAGGAAGGTGAGACCGGAGATCGGATAAGCATCCGGCGCGTTGGCAGGAGGATTGACGATGGGGTCGCGGGGATCCTTCGCGATCTGATCGCTGTAGGCGGCGATGGCCGCGGTGGTGCCGGCCACGGTGGGCTGAACGTACTGGCCGGCGGCGTTCTGAATGGCGGCCGTCGGCAGGTTG
The DNA here is from genome assembly GCA_035508305.1 of Acidobacteriaceae bacterium. Lineage (GTDB taxonomy): Bacteria > Acidobacteriota > Terriglobia > Terriglobales > Acidobacteriaceae > Palsa-343. The sequence goes on from DATJNE010000012.1 coordinate 5,937, forward strand.
TTCTGCAGGGCATAGGTCAGCTCGACATAGCCGATCGCTCCGGGCGAGTTGCGAATGTTGCCGGTGACGCCCTCGCTGCCTTTGCCGCCGATGCCTGTCGGCCAGCTCACGGCGGTCCCGGAACCGATCTTCTGGTTCCACTCGGGGCTGACGGCGGAGAGGTACTCGGTGAAGATGCCGGTAGTGCCGGAGCCGTCGGAGCGGTGGGAGATGATGACCGGGGAGGAAGGCAGCTTCACGCCGGGATTATCCTTCACGAGCAGCGGGTCCTTCCAGGTTTTGATCTTGCCCAGGAAGAGGCCGGCCAGCGCCTCCGGCGAGAGATGCAGGGGCTGGGTGAGGCCGGGCAGATTGTAGGTGATGCAGACCGGACCAGCAGTCTCGGGAATCTGAACCACCGGGGCCATGCCGGCCAGCTGCTGATCCTTGAGCGCGACGTCGGAAGCGCCGAAATCGACGGTGCCCGCCTTGACCTGCTGGATGCCACCCCCGGAGCCAATGGACTGATAGTTGATGTGGATATTCGGGTGCGCCTGGGAGAAGTCGGCGGTCCAGCGCGTCATCACGGGATTGACAAAGGTGCTGCCGGCTCCGGAGAGCGCGACATTGCTGTTGGCATTATTCGAATTGCAGGCGGTCAGGGCGCCCAGGGCCGCGACGGCAAGGGCCGCAGTCCACACTTGCTTCGACATGAAAGATCCTCCACTGAAATGTTGCCGATTCAATACCCCACGGCACTCTACACGATTTTGTACCTCCGTTTGTTACAGGAGGAAGAATGGCAGGATTTGGCAACGCGCCTCCCTCCTGCCCGTCCTGAACCTGACAGAGGTCGCGGCGATGAAGCCCTTTGTGGCCATCGGCGCGCTGGAATGCACCGACCCGCGGGAAGCCGAACGCGGAATCCTGCAGGAGTTTCTGGATCCGCAGGCGAAACGCTTTCTTGAATGCTTCGTCAACGCACTGCCGAAGCTCTCCCCGGCGGAGATCGCATGGGGATATCAGGCGATGCTGGGCGTTACGATCCTGTATGTTGCCGATGGCACTCGCATCACCAGAATTTCCGGCGGCGCCGCTCGGCGGGAGACGCGAAGTCGGCCACCGCTCCGCTGGTGAATTTCTGCACGGGGGGCTGGCTGGCTTTGTGGGAGGCGGGAAAGCGCAGGGGACGAAAGAAGCCGAGCGCGGCACGCGCGACTTCAGGACGAAGAACGACGGGAAAACGCACGGACAGCCGGAACAGGCGCTGACTCTCCACCCCGGCGGAGTGGGATTCGAAGCTGGGTGACGGACAGGCGCGTTGGATTGCGCGCCTTCCAGTCGAGTCACTACCCTGCCCTATTTCAGCCGGGCCGGGATGTCGTCGAGGAGCTGCCCGGGGAGCGGGTCGGGCATGGAGTGCGCCGGGGGGGGGTCCCGGCAAGCGCCTCGGTGGGCCGATGCGTCGAGTATCCAGGCTGCGTGGGTCCCGCGGGGGCAGGAGCGATCTGGCTACAATGGGGGCGTTCGGGAAACACGCTGGCATGCGCTCGGGAGGGTTCTGCTTGTCACGTCTGCCAGGGGATTTTCTCCAGGACATTCGATGCAGTGCGCGGCAACTGAGCAAAGCGCCGGGGTTTGCGCTGACCGCAATCGTGACGCTGGCGCTGGGGATTGGTGCGAACACCGCGGTCTTCAGCACGCTGGATGCGCTGCTGCTGCGCATGCTGCCGGTGCGCGATCCGCAAAGCGTGTATCGC
>DATJNE010000013.1:0-27170 GCA_035508305.1 Acidobacteriaceae bacterium
ACGCACAAAGGATGCCGCGAGAGCGAGCATAGAGCCTGCCCTGAGCAAACCGGGGTGAGCCGGCGCGTCGAGTGGGGTAGAAGCCCCGGCCTTCAGGCCGGGGACCCAGAGCACCAAACACGAGGCCTTCAGGCCCGGAGCCCTATGTCAGGGCACGATCCTACAGCTTACGGAGAAATGCCGCACATCCCTTTTGTGTGTCAGGGCATGACTTCAGTCGTGCGTAAAGACAGGCCCGCAGGGGCCTTCCGCACCGCCGTAGGCCCCGAATTGCCCTCTTACGGGCCCAGCCTAGAACCGGTGGTCCAGTACAAAGTCACGGGAAAGAGCTTGCACAAAATCAGAGAAGACCAACTTCGGAGGCCGTCCGCCACTCAGACGCATTACTAGCCAGTCAACGCTAAAGGAGCAAAAGACACCTAACTTGGGGTTGAGCAAACCGCCGTATTCCCAGCGTTTTTCATCAGTCATTGCCTGAAGGGCAAGATAGACTAGGAGCTGGCGCAAGTCGCGGGAATGGAATGGCCTAACGACCGTTTTTACTTCGAAAAGCGTCCTGCCGACCGCGAGATCCGCAAAACACGAGCTCAACACCCCACTCCCATGGATTGCAGGCAAGAATATTGCAGCGTCAGTCGCGGGCCATAACGCCAAGAACTCTTCGTAGACGGACGCGAGGCGAACTCCCTCTCGCCGCTCAAAGTCGCTCAAACGGAATTCCTCCTCGAGGAGAGGGGCGCCGAATTCACGAGTCCGATTGACTGCCGCTAAATTCGCCGCGTCAAGCACCGCCTCGTTGTTGGCCGCAGCCCTTACGGATATCCTCGATTCGTAAGCAGCCGCCGCCAGACGGAAGCCAAACTCCGCCAAGACGTCTGGCCGACGAACACCTTCGCGTGGAGCGACCGGCCCAACGATGCCGCCGCGCCCCAGTATCGGACGCACAAACGCATCGTTGAACGCGATGATGAAGGTCGGGGAGAGCATCGGAAAGAACTCCGACCATACGGCAGAGAAACCGCGGGCGATGTCGCGCTCGTTCATGAGATACCGTCTAACTTATTGGCCTGCGCCCTCTCAGCCACCCATTCCCCCACAAGCTTTTCGGCCCGACTCCAAGAATGCCGATTATGCCTTCTCCAATGTTCGCCCTCGTCGCCGAGTCTATACGACGAAGCAATGATCGCTCGACGTTCCCACTCCGTTACGCTTTTGAACCCCTTTTTCACGTCAGTCAACCAATAATGCCGTTGCCACCTAGCCATAGTGAGAATGATCTGTCGACGCAGATACGGGTTGATATGCTGCTCATAGAGCGCGAGCAGCGCCTTCTCTTTCGCACTCGAGTGCCGCAACGCTAACGTCTGGATAAAGTAGCTCACGTTTAATTCGACTGCCAGAAGATGGCTGCCGGTCTCGTGTAGGTCAACCAACGCGTCATCAATCCGCGATTGGCTATCTTCGGTCAAGCCCGCATAAAGTCCACGGGCAGCCCGCATAACCGTGGGAAAAACCGGCGAAAGCGTCAACAAGTTATCCTTGTCAAGGAGAATCTGCAACGCCTGCGACTGCATTGGGGCGTCTAAGACCTTCAGGGCGTCGATCGCCTGTTTCGTGACCGTCTGGTCAACGGCCGTCTTGCCGATCTCCCGCGAAAGGATACCGATGATGTCGATTTGGCTTACGCCGCTTTTCAAGGCCTCGTAATCTTCGTCTGCTGTAGGCGAGTACGGGTCGAAACGGATCGACACGCTGAGAAGCTTTTGCTCTTCAGACGCAGCCGGGTCGTCCAGAGGATGGGGATCCAGGAGCTTGTTAATATCCGCAAACTCTTCGGCAGTCAGGATTCTGGTCTTGTGTTTCTGTAGAGACAAACCGTCGTTTGCAAGCTTATTCGACAACATTACTATCAGCGAATAGGCCGCAGATTTCGAATCGCAGAACAAACAGTAATCATCTGCATAGCGACAAAACTGGATGCGCCTATTTCGTAAATGTTGGTCGCAGTCGTTGAGGGCCAGTTCCGCAAGGATTCGCGACGCCGGTCCGCCGATGGGTAGGCCATAAGAGGCAGTGTCCGAAAATATACCAAGCAGCTTGCCTATTCGGCTTGGGATGCTAGGTTCGACACCAAGCCGATCCAAAGCGTTAACAAGCCGATGGTGATTGACTCGGGGATAAAAATCGGCGATATCGGTCTGTAGCACAAACGGGAATTGCCTGCTCCGCTTGAGCGACTCACGCCGATAATCGATCCAAGTGCTATCGGCAAAGAGCGTGCTCTTCGGGGCATCCCAATTGAAGCGATACGAGAACACCGTTTCCTCGCTCCTCGGGATGCGCTGTGCCTCGACTTGATCCGCAAGAGATATGACCAGGGCGAGAAAATATGCATTCCAGAAGGGCTCGATCAAGGTTGCCCGCCTAAAGCCCGTATAGCCCACTTGGCTCAACATCTCGATCGTAAGGGGCGGCGAACTGGCCAAATAGCCTTCAAAACCCGCGTCCATACTGCTCACCAAGTCGACGCACGAATCGAGACGTTCCTGGATTAACGAGCGCTCAAACGGAAACGGGAAAACATCGGTGTCTCCATGTACGCCTATATTGCGAAGCGCCTTGATGATTTCGGCGCAGATGTTCATCGTCGCGACCCCGCGAATTGCGGTTCTCGGACCCCGACGCGGGGGTAAGAGAGCCATGTGTCCACGCCGATGCCGGTCTCCGACACCGCCTGTACGAGGATGCGGCCGGCGGCTCTCGCATCTTCGACCGCATTGTGGTGTTCGAACTCGATACCGCACCACGATGCAACGGATTTGAGACCGTAACCCCGCCTCGCGAAGCGAGGCCAAGCGCGCCTCGCGACGCGCGCTGTATCTAGCCAGGCGCACGAGACCGGTGGGATGCCATACTTGCAGCACACCCGGTGCATGGCCACCCTATCGAATGCCATATGGCTCGCCACAACGCGACCCGCCACCATCAGTGACAGCGCGGGCATGACGGACGGGAACGTAGGCGCGTGACGAACGACCGCCTCATCAATTCCATGGAGCCTAACGTTCAATTGCGCGAACGGCTCCTCCGGGTCAATCATCGAATGCCAAACTTCAGCGACCCGCCCTGCTACGAAACGAACTGCTGCAACTTGACATACGCTCGATATGCTTGGGTTTGCCGTCTCGACGTCTAGCGCGACGAAGCTATCTTGGTCAACAGCACGTCCACGACCGTCGGAGTCTTTCTCGGTACCGATAAAACGCTGCGGGTCGTGCACGGATTGCAATTATAACTAGCTGTTCTCCACACGCACCAAGTTAACGCGGGTCGGCGTACTTATCCGTTAACACTCCCAGGCCCCAAGAGAGGCGCGAATCACCCAAAATTCGCCTGTTTTCCTCAAACCCCCCAAAACCTGTCAAGAGGCGAGCCCAAAACCGAAGTAATGACCCCTGATTCCAAAGACCTTCCAGGCCAAAACCACCGAAGATGTTTGGCGCGATTCCTTCCCCAACTTGGTATTCTAATAATGGGGAGATAGAAACAAATTTCCCCCCGCGAAGTCCAGCAATCTGCAACACCGAAAGCCTCGCCACCGCGAGGCTTTTTCATTGCTGCTGTCGCCGTTGCTATTGCCTGTTCCCTGTTGCCTGCTCCAGGAGGAGAATCTATGCCACGCTTCTGTACCGCCCTCGACCAAAATCGGCCCTGCCCCTGCCGCGCTCTCCCCGGCCAGCTCTTTTGCTATGCCCATCACCCGCATCCGGTGATTCCCCGCCAGTGCGAGTACCTCAACCGGAAGGGCCATCGCTGTCGCTCCCTCGCCCTGCGCGGTCAGGACCACTGCTTCACCCACAGCCCCCGCAACCGCCGCGCCGCGCACCCCCCGATCCCCATCGTCCCCCGGACCCGCCGCCAAAAGGCCCAGGCAAGGTGGCTCATTTTCAGCAACTTGCCGCAGTCAGGAATGACCCTCCAGCAAACCCCGCCGGGTTAACAACTTGCCGGACTCCCGGACCCAGGGGGGGCCATACCCCCCTTCCTCCTGTTCGATCGCCGCTTAGCCGACCGAGAAGCCCTCTACTTCACGCGCACCTTGGGCTCGACCGACATGCCCGGACGCAGCAGGTGGTCCTTGTTCTCGTCCGGCTTCGTCAGGTCGATGCGCACCGGAATGCGCTGCACCACCTTGACGTAATTGCCGGTCGCGTTCTCCGGCGGAAACAGGCTCAGCATCGATCCCGTCGCGCCGCCGATCTGCGTCACTCGGCCGTCGTAGTCGCGCCCATACGCGTCCACGTGGATCGTCGCCGCCTGCCCGACCTCCATGTGCCGCAACTGGGTTTCCTTGAAGTTGGCCGTGATCCACACATCGTCCAGCGAAACCAGCGTCATCAGCGCCTGGCCGGCCGCAATGTTCTGCCCGACCTCAACGCTCTTGGTGGTGATGATCCCCGAAACCGGCGCGTGAATCTCGCAGTAGCTCAGGTTCAGTTTCGCCTGCGCCAGCGCCGCTCTGGTCTGATCCACCTGTCCAGCGGCCTGATCCGCCTTCGCCTTCTGGATGGCCACCTGCTGCGGCGCGGTTTGCGCATATTTCAGCGCGGACTGCGCCTGCGTCACGCGGTCGTGCGCGATGCGCACCGCATCCTGCGCCGCCACGAGGTTGGCTTCCGCTTCCGCCACGCCCGCCTGATCCGCCGCAGCGGCCGCAACCGCCGCGTCATATTGCTGTTTGGAGATGATGTCCTTCTGCACCAGCGGCGTGTAGCGTTCCAGATCCAGCTTCGTCTTGGTGTAGTTCGCCTCGGCCTGGGTCACGCGCGCCTGCGCGGCCTGCAGCTGCTTCTCGCTCTGCGCCACGCCGGCTGTCGTGCTCTGCAGATCCGCGGATGCCGTGTTCAGGTTGCTCCCCGCGTTGATGTTGATCACCGGCACGTTCACCCGCGTGGCCTCATAGTTGGCCACGGCGGCTTCCAGATTCGCCTGCGCCTGGTTTACTGCCGTCTGGTAATCGCTGGGATCGATCTCCACCAGAGGCGCGCCGGCGTCGACATACTGGTTCTGCTCAACCAGCACTTTCGCCACATGGCCCGGAATGCGCGCGCTGATCTGCACAAGATGGCCGTCCACCGACGCGTCGTCCGTGTCTTCGTAGTACGTTGAGTGCCACCAGAAAAGGAGAGCGCCGACCACAAGCACGGCCACGACGCCGATGATGATGAAACGCCGGCGCGAGCGCTGTCCTGTGTTCTCGGGCCGCTCCTCGGTTGGTCTGGACTGCTCGGAATTCTGCTCCGCCACTTACTTTCCTCCCACGTAGTCCTTGTAATTGCTTTGCGCAACACCCAGCGCCCGCGCCAGAGACAGTTTGGCCACATTATGCCGGTACAAACTGGCGACATACTGCTCGTCGGCCTGGGCAACGGCCTGCTGCGCCTGGGAAACCGCCAGATTATCTGAAATTCCCGCTTTATAGCGTTGCTGCGCCTCGCTCAGCGCTTCGTTGGCCAGATCGACGTTGCTCTTCGCCACTTCGACCAGCTTCTCCGCCGCCTCGATATCGAGGATGCTGTCCCGCACATCCGCCCCGATCTGTCCCCGCAGGTCGCTCAGCCGCGCCCGCAGCTGCTCCAGCTGCGACTGCGCGTTCCTGGCATCGCCGCGCAGTTTCGCTTCCTCGAAGATCGGCACATCCAGGGAACCAACCGCATCGCCGGTTCCGTGCGAATGGTTCGGGTTGATCCCGATGTCCCCGTAGTCGCCGTTGAAGGTGATCGTCGGCAGGCGCTCGTCGGTTGCGGCTTTGCGGGCATTGTCCGCAGCCGCCACCTGCTCTTCCAGAGCCTTCAGGTCCTTCCGTGTGGCCAGCGCCTGGGCGACGGCCTTGTCCGGATCCACATGGTCAAACGGGGCATACGGTTCTGTGTCGGTGAGTTCGAACTGCTGTTCCAGGGGCAGGCCGATCGCCCGCGCCAGCGCAATCTTATCCTTCTCGAAGGCATCCTGCGCGGCAATCAACGTCTGCTGCTGCGTCTGGTAGTCGACCCGGGCCCGCAGTTCGTCCAGCAGCGGCGCCGTCCCCGCCTCGTGATTGCCCACCGCCTGATCCAGCGAGACTTTCGAGGTTGCCACCTGTGCCTGCGCCGACTGCACCAGCGCCGCATCCGCAATCACCGTCAGATAGGCATTCCCTACCGTCAGAACCACCAGATCTCGAGCATCCTGCGCCGACAGCTGGGCAGCCCTGAAGTTGTGCCGCTGCGCCAGATAGTTCTCGAGGGCGGGCAGGTTCACGAGCGACCAGGTCAGCGAGCCGCGAATGTCACTGTATCCGTAGGGGCCGATGATCGTTGGAAACCCCGGGAGTCGCAGCCCCTGCGCCTGCAGATCCGTCTCCTGGACCGCTTCCTTCAGGGTGCCGGTTGCGGTCGGCAGCAACCCCTGCAGCTGTTCCAGGCGCGCTCCCCGCGCCGACTCCGTGTTCTGCGTCGTCAGGATCATCCCCAGGTTGAACTGCAGGCCCCGCTGGATCGCGGCATCAAGCGACAGAGGCAGAACGCCCGGTGTGACCTTTCCGTTGCTGACGCTCCCCTGATAGGTGGAGCTGTCAATCGCCGGCTGCGGAATCAGAATCGGCCCCGAAGATGGACCCACGGACCCGCTGCTGGTCTGGGCGATCGCCCCTGCGCTCAGCAGCGTCAAAACCGCGGTGACTGCGGCGGCCCGCCTCAGGCGCAGACATCGTGAATCGGTTGCTACCGCCTCCGTCAAAGGAAATGCCTCTCTGTGGAACCGCGCACATCGGGTCCCGGCTCAGGGTATGTGCTTTGGATGCACCGCGCTAAGCAAAAAGTTCAGAAGAATCTCTGATCTTAAGAGTAGTCGAACCGGCCCTCTTGCGTCTCGAAGAATCGGCGAAAGAACCACGCGGAGCCGTTGGGACGAGAGCGACCGCCAGCTCGTGAACCGGAGAAGGCGCCGGTGCTACACCTGCATCGCCGGAGCGGAGTGGAGCAGGGAAGAGGCCAGCGAACACAGCGCCTGCCGGAAGAGGCTGCTGACCGCCTCGGCGGTCCAGATGGACGGCTGCGCATGGCGATTGATGGCTCGGGCGGTATCGGCATTGCTCCGGCCCAGCACTGCACGCTGCACAAAGACGGCGCGCTGCGCCTGCGACAGGCGCGCCAGCCAGTCGCGCAGGGGCCCGCGCTCTGTGCCTGCTACCAATTCGGAAATCTCCGGGTGGGAAAGTGGAACCGTATCGTTCTCGATGCAGGGACTGCCCGCACTGGTGGGCGGCACCTTGGCAAACGATGCCGGGTCCTGCCGGTGCATGATCTTCAGCGCTCCATCCAGCACGCGCTCCCGCACCACACCCTTTGCCGCCGCCGGATCGGCGCAGGGATCGATTTCCACCGACGCCACCGTGCTCTCCACCAGATGCAGCGCCTCCGCCTCATTCCCCAGCATCAGGGCGGCAAACTGATACATCTCCACGACGGCGCTCTCCGCCCTGGTGACTGCCTCGCTGCCCGTACACGGAGACTCCGCCATGCACCACCTCCGGGAAAGCTTCCTGCCCCTATCCTCGCCGAGCCCCGCCAAGCCGTCAAATCTGCACGACCCTTCGCGCCTGGTCCGGCTGATTGCGCCGCCGCCCTGCTTCACAGGCTTTTCACGAACATTCACCTCCCGTCCATCCTGCCTCCTCTATAGTCGATCAGGTAAACTTCCCCAGTCGGCACACCCTCGGGTCGGCATCGATGCGGAAAGAACCCCAGCGCGAGCAAAGTCTCTTCTTCAGCCGCGATGAGTCCTGGCTTGGATTCAACCGCCGCGTGCTCGAGGAAGCCGAAGACCTCGATAACCCGCTTCTCGAGCGCGTCAAGTTTCTCGCGATCACCGCCAGCAATCTCGACGAGTTCTTCGAGATTCGCATTGCCGGCGTCCTGCAACGCATTGAAGACGGCTATAACGAAGCCCTGCCCGACGGCGCCACCCTGCGCGAATCCCTCGACGCCATTAAGGAAACCACTCAGCGCTTCGTCGCCGACCAGTACCGTTGCTGGAACCAGCAGCTGCTGCCCGCCCTGCGCGCCGAAAACATCCGCGTTCTTTCCTGGGATGAGCTCGGCGAGCCGGCACGCGCCTTCGCCACCGACTACTACCAGCGCGAAGTCGACCCGCTCCTCACGCCCATCACCATCGACCCGTCCCATCCTTTTCCCCGCGTCCTGAACAAGGCCATGTGCCTGGCGCTGCTGCTGCGCCGCAAACGTCGCGGGACCGTCGGACCCGTCCTGGGTGTGCTCACCGTCCCGCGCGCTCTGCCGCGCTTCGTCCGCGTGCCCTCGCCCAACGGCTCTGAGGACTTCATCTTCCTTGCCGACCTGATCGAGCGAAACGCCGGCGGCATGTATCGCGGCTACGAAATCCTCTCCCGCGCCGCCTTCCGGGTCACGCGCAACAGCAACCTCTACTTCCAGGAAGAAGAGTCGCGTTCGCTGCTGGAAACGGTTCGCGCCGAGCTCCACAACCGCCGCAAAGGCGACGCGGTGCGCCTCGAAATCGACAGCCAGGCCGACCCCGAAGTCGTCGACCGGCTGCGCACTAACTTCGAGCTCGACGAATCCCTCGTTTACCACACCGACGGCCCGGTGAACCTCTCGCGCATCATGACCCTCTACGGCTCATCGGCGCGCGCTCACCTCAAGTTCAAACCCTTCGTTCCCCGCGAGCTGCGGCTCAATCGCAAGTCGGTCAATCTGTTCGACGAAATCCGCCACCACGACATCCTGCTCCACCACCCCTATGACTCCTATGACGGCGTGGTGGGCTTCATCGAAGCCGGTGCACGGGACCCCAACGTCGTCTCCATGAAGCAGACCCTCTACCGCACCAGCGCCGATTCGCCCATCTTCCAGGCGCTCACCGAAGCGGCGCAGACCAAGGAAGTCACAGCCGTGGTCGAGCTCATGGCCCGCTTCGACGAGGCCTCGAACATCCGCTGGGCGCGCGACCTCGAAGATGCCGGCGTCCAGGTCTTTCACGGCATCGTCGGCCTCAAGACGCATTGCAAGCTCGCCCTCCAGGTCCGCCGCGATCCCGACGGCGTCGTCCGCCGCTATGCTCACCTCGGTACCGGCAACTACAACCCGGACACCGCGCGGTTCTACACCGACCTGAGCCTCCTCACGGCCGATCCCGAGATCACCGCGGCGGTTCACAGCGTCTTCAACTACCTCACCGCGCACTCCGAGTCCGACGACTACCGGCCGCTCCTGGTCGCTCCGCTGACGCTGGCCGAAAGCTTCATCCGCCTCATCCGCCGCGAAGGCGAACATGCTGCTGCCGGCAAGCCGGCCCGCATCATTGCCAAGATGAACTCCCTCCTCGAGCAGAGCGTGGTCGAGGAGCTCTACAACGCCTCCAAAGCCGGCGTCCAGATCGATCTCATCGTCCGCGGCATCTGCTCGCTGCGTCCAGGGCTCAAGGGCGTGAGCGAAAGCATCCGCGTCCGCTCCATCATCGGCCGCTTCCTCGAGCATAGCCGCCTCTACTACTTCCAGAACGGCGGCGACGAGGAATTCTATTGCGGCAGCGCCGACTGGATGCCGCGCAACCTCTTCGAGCGCTGCGAGGTCGTCTTCCCGGTTCGCGATCCGCAGATCAAAGCGCGGGTGCGCGATGAGATCCTCGCCGCTTATCTCTCCGACAACGTGAAGGCGCGCGGCCTCCGACCTGATGGCGCCTACGTCTATCTGCGCGACGCGAGCCAGCCGCAGTTCAGCGTGCAGGACTTCTTCATCCAAGTCGCCGAAGGCAAGGCCGACATCGCCGATATTCCCAAAGCGGAGCCCGTTGTCCCCGAGCTGAAAGCGCGCGCCGCCCGGCCCGCGAAAAGGCGAACCACCACGGCTACCGCTGCGGACTGAGACCCGCCCGGGCCGCCGTTCAGGGGCAAACCCTTCGTCGTTCCATTCGGGAGACTCGCGGAAGCCGAACGCATCCGGCCTGGGCTGCGAGCCTTGACAGAACAAGCCTTCACCCGCAGACTGAAACCCATCCGGCCCCTCGTCGCGCCGCCCGGCGCGCCTTTCCGCCCCAACCTGTCCAGGAGGACTCCTCGCGTTGGCATCCGAGGCCGTGAACGTCTATCTCGAGAGGCCCGTCCGCTATGGCCTGCGTCGCGGCGTTCTTTCGCCCGCTGAAACTCTCGCGCAGTCCATCTCCGCCATCGCTCCCACCACGACGCCCGCCATGACCGTTCCCCTGGTCTTCGCCACGGCGGGCAACGGCACGTGGCTCGTCTACGTCCTCGCCACCGCGGCGATGACGCTCATCGGCGTCCTCATCGGATGCTTCGCGCGCCGCTCGGCCTCGCCCGGTTCCCTCTATCAATATGTCACCGCGTCTTTGCCCGGATGGGCCTCCGGTCTCGCCGGATGGGCGTTGTTGCTGGCTTACATCACGACCGCCGTCTCGGTAACAGGAGGATTCGTCCAGTACGCGAACGTCCTGCTCGTCGCCTTCCTGGGCAGGGCCGCTCCAGCCGCCCTTCTCGCTGCGATTGCCATTCTCATCGCCGTCGCCATGGCGTATCGCGACATCCGCCTCTCGGCGCGCTCCATGCTCTGGCTGGAAGCCGCTTCCGTTGTCTGCATCCTCTCCATCGTCGTTCTGGTTCTGATCCGTCACGGCCTGCATTTCGACGCAGCGCAGCTTCACCTTCGCGGCGCCAGCATTTCCGGCATGCGCCTCGGCATGGTCCTCGCACTCTTCAGCTTTGTTGGATTCGAAAGCGCCACCGCTCTGGGCGAAGAAGCCCGGAACCCGCTCCGCACCATCCCGCGCGCCGTGCTGCAGAGCGCCATCGGCCTCGGCTTCCTTTTTGTTGTCTGTGCCTACACTGAGGTTCTCGGCTTCCGCGGAGTCGGCGAAACCCTTGACCGGAGCGCCGCGCCCTTCCATACTCTCGCGCATCAGGTCGGCGCCGCACCCCTCGGTATCTGCGTCGACTTCGGCGCCATGCTCAGTATGTTCGCCTGCGTGTTAGCCTGCACCACTGCCGCCGCGCGCGTGCTGCTGACCATGTCCCACCACGGGCTGACGCACGCGCACCTCACCCGCACCCATCACCGCAACGAGACCCCGCACATCGCGGTTCTCGTCACCGGGATGGTTACATTTGTCCTGACCATCGCCCTGGCGGTGCGCGGCGTCCCCGATGCCGATATCTACGGCTGGATGGGCGCGCTCGCCACCTACGGCTTCCTGACGGCATACGCCCTCGTCTGCCTCGCCGTTCCCGGCTTTTTGCGCCGCGAAGGCGCGCTCACGCCCCTGTGGACCGCGCTTTCCGCCGCCGGATTCATTGCCATGCTGCTGGCCATCGCCGGATCCGTCTACCCCGTTCCCCAGGGCGCTTACCGCTGGCTGCCTTACATCTATCTCGCCTGGCTCCTCGCCGGCTGGTTCTGGACCGCAGCGAAGACGCGCCGTCCCGGCATGATGCAATGACCGAAAGGGATGAGGGCATATGCTCAGTCGCAGTCGTTCGCGCCGCGAGCAGGTGACCTCCCCGAAGAGCCACGCACTGTCCGGCGCGGGCCTTGCGAATGGACACAAGCCGGAACAGGTTCACTTCCGCTTCCACCGCGTTCCGTCTTTCGAATCCTCCAGCAGAATCCCCATTCCCGAAAGCTCGTTCCGGAGCGCGTCCGCGCGCCTGAAGTCCCGGCGCCGCTTCGCCTGATCCCGCTCTTCCACAAGGGCCTGAATCTTCTCGTCCGTGACGCCACGCGTCGCCAGCAGCTCCGGGCTCGCCTGGTCCAGCTTGCCCTCGCGTTCCGCCCAGTCCAGAGTGAACCGCGTCCACTCCGCGTCGTGGTCCTCGAGCACCGCAAAAACTTCGTCGAACTCGCGCAGCGCCTCCAGAACTTCGGCTTTGTCGTTCTCGAAAAACTGCCCCGCATCGGCACGCGCGTTCACGGCCCGCACCATGTCGAAGATGGCCCCCCGGGCGTTAGCCGTGTTCAGATCATCGGCCAGCGCGGCGCGAAACTTCGCGCGCGCCTCTCGCGCAACTTCCAGCACCTCGCCTCCTGCTGCGTCAGCGGCTGTACGCGCGGGCCACTTCGTGCCGGCGATCCTGTCGCGAAAGGTCCGCAGCCGCTCCACTGCGGCTGTTTCCGCTGCCAGCCCCTCGAAGGTGAAGTTCAGTTGCTGCCGGTAGGGCACCACGATCAGCAGCATGCGGATCGCCGAGGCCTTATACCCGCGCAGCAGGAGGTCGCGCAGGGTATAAAAGTTCCCCTCCGACTTGGACATCTTCCGGCCTTCCACCAGCAAGAACCGCACGTGGAACCAATGCCGTGCAAAGGTTCGGTGCGTGGCCGACTCCGACTGCGCGATCTCGTTCTCGTGGTGGGGAAACATCAGATCTTCGCCGCCAGCGTGCAGATCGAAGCTCTCGCCCAGATACTCCATGGCCATCGCGGAGCATTCGATGTGCCACCCCGGCCGCCCCGGACCCAGCGCCGTCTCCCATTTGTGCTCGCCCGGCCTGGGCGCCTTCCACAGCGCGAAATCCCGCGCCGAATCCTTCTCGTACTCATCCAGGTCAATGCGCGCGCCGTCCGCGATCCCGCTGAAATCTTTCTTCGACAGCTTTCCGTACTCCGGAAAGCGCGCGATCCGGAAATACCACGATCCATCCTCCGCGCGATAGGCGATGTCCTGCGCCGCCAGCTGCTCGATCAGTTTGACCATGGACGGAATGTGCTCCGTCGCGCGCGCCACCACTTCCGGATGCTCGACGCGCAGCGCGTCCAGGTCCTCGAAGAAGGCTTCCTGATACTTGCGCGTGTAGCTGTCGATGTCCACGCCCGCCGCCGCGGCATTTCGGATAATCTTGTCGTCCACGTCCGTGATATTCATGATGTGACGCACATGCGTCCCGAGCAGCTTCAGCGATCGCCGCAGCACATCCACCTGCAGAAACGTCCGGAAGTTTCCAATGTGCCCGTAGTCGTAAACGGTCGGCCCGCACGCATACATGCGCAGCGCCTTGCTGTCGGAGGGCGTCAGTTCCTCCACCCGTCCCGACATCGTGTTGTAGAGCCGCATCGCCGGCTTCACCGGCGGCACATCTTCGTCCACGGCGCCTGCTTCCTCGCCACTCTGCCTCATCACACTCATGGAAACCTAAGTTGCGATTCTATCAGTGCATGCAGACGAGTCAGGCTGGAAGAACGCCACAGACGGCCGCGAAGCTCCGTCCTCTGCTTATTACCGTCCCAGCGCCAGCCCCGGCTCCGCCGTCAGACCCTCCGCCGCGAATTCCTTCGCCACGAATTTGGGCCACGCCGCTGCCGCAATCATCGCCGCGTTATCGGTCGACAGCGCCATCGACGGAAACGCAATCGGCAGGTGCCGCTCGGCCGCTTCCGCCGTGAATCGCACTCGCAGTTCGCGGTTGGCCGCCACTCCGCCGGACACGATCACACGCTCCACCCCCCAGCGCTCCGCCGCGCGAAAGGTCTTCCGCCGCAGGTCGTCCACCACCGACTGCTGAAACGACGCGATCAGATCCAGCGTCCGCTTGTCGCACCATGCCAGCGCATCCGCAGGCTTCGGATTCTCCATCCCTGCCAGGGCTGCCCGTCGCGCCTCGATCGCCGCGCCCATCTCGTAGACCTTCGTGTAGCGCAGCATCGCCGTCTTGATTCCGCTGAACGAAAAGTAGGTCGCCCGCTCGGGATCGAGCGCCCCCGGCTCGCCTTTTCGATGCGCCTTGGCCTTGATCCGGGAAAACGTGAACGGCACGGCCTCGGGATTCCCATGCGGCGCCAGCGCATCCATCCAGGGACCTCCCGGATACCCCAGCCCCAGCAGCTTGGCTACCTTGTCGAACGCTTCACCGGCCGCATCGTCCACCGTCCGCCCCACATTGCGATACATCCATGCCCCGGAAGGCGTCGCGCACTCCGCCAGATACAGATGGGTGTGCCCGCCACTCACCACCAGCGCCAGGACTGGCCGTCCAGGCGAGGGCCCTTCGGGCGCATCCTCTTCGCTGCCGATCGCACGTCTCTTGTCTTCAAGCAGCACTGCGTGAATATGTCCCTCCAGATGATTCACCGCGATCAGCGGCTTGCCCAACGCCATCGCCAGCGACCTGGCAAAGCCGATCCCCACCAGCAGCGCGCCAGCCAGTCCCGGCCCTTCTGTCACCGCGACTGCATCAATTTCTCCATACCGGGCGCCCGCCGTCTTCAGCGCCTCCCGCACCACCGGCAGGATGTTGCGCAGATGCTCCCGCGACGCCAGCTCCGGCACCACGCCCCCATAGGGCAGATGCACGGCGATTTGCGACGCCACCGTGTTCGACAGGATCTCCGCGCCGCTGCGCACCACCGCCGCCGCCGTCTCGTCGCAGGATGTCTCGATCCCCAAAATCAGTCCGCCGCCCAGCCCCGACCCCGATTCCATATCCTTATAGTAAGGAAGTGATCCGTTCGGAGCCGGCCGCGCCGCGCACCCTCAACGACTCGTCGTGCGGTCCACCCGCTCGAAGCCCACCGCCTGCCCGTCGTCGTAGGTCTTCTTCCACGCCGCATTGTGGGCCAGCACATAGGCCGCCGGATTCTTCTCCGGCAGCAGCACATATCGGATGTCATACCGATCCAGCACGCCAAGCGTGTCCTCGACATGGACCACGCTGGCGTAATCCGCCATGATCCCGTTCTGGACAAAAATATCCGAACGCGAATCGATAAAGGTCTTTACCTTTGGAGCTTCCCACTCCAGATAGCCGCCCCACCGATACTCGTTCAGCAACCGCCCCTTCCCGGCCAGGCTGCGCACATAAGGCAGAGCCTTCTCAGGAAAACTGCTCGCGATCCCGGCATGCAGTTGTTTTGCCTTTGGATAACCCGTCACAATCAGCGCCAGTAATGCTGCAATCGCCAGCGCACTCAGCAGCCGCCCGTTCCGGTTCGACTTTGGCTGCCCGGGCGCCGGCATCCGCAACAACGGGGCCAGTAACGGCGCAACCAGAACACCGAACAAAAACACGAATCGCACATAGGCGAATGCACCCCAAATCCCGACAAAGATCAGCACGCAATCCTGCAGACTCCATCGTTGCCTGCGGATCAGCTGCAGCATGCCCATTCCGATCATGGCCGCCAATACCGCCTTGCCCAGCGCCGTATGAAAATCGAGGCTCGCCCATTCAGTGATGTATTGCGTGCCCACTTTGTCGTGCACGAGCGCATCGAGCGGATACACGACCAGCCGCCAACCATAAGGATTGACAAACAGCGCCGCCACGCATGCCACACTCACGGCTGCCAGCTTGCGCGCCTGCGCCGGACTCCAGCGCGCCGCATAGAGGTTTCCCCACTCGCCCTCGACGAAACCGCAGGCGAAGTGCAGCAGCATCAGCCCAAGCCCAAGGAACCACGACCCATGCAGATTGATCCACACCAGAAACAGCACCGGCAGCCACACAGTATGATCACGGCCATTCTGCAGTTTCCACAGGATCGCCAGCTCCAGCACGAGGCAGAGCCAGCCAAACAACAGGGTCCGCGGCCCCAGCGACACCTCCGCACACACGATCGCCACAAAAGATGCCATGAACGCGGCCAGCGAATCCCGCGATCGCAGCAGCGCCAGCGTGTAAATTCCCGCCGCAATCGCCGAGGACACCAGCATCATCACCAGGTAAAGGCCGCTGTCCCCAAGCCACGTGTAGGCAAAGTAATAAGGCAGCTCCGCCAGCCATTCAAAATTCACCCACGGCTTGCCCGCCACCGTATAACTCATCGTGTCCACATGGATCATGTGGTGCGTGCTTACCAGCAGGCTCGCGTTGCGCAGATGCCACCAAATATCCGGGTCGGTAACACCCTCGTGCGATCCAAAGAAAAAGAGCAAATAGATAAGAAACAGACACAACACCACCGGTGCCTGCAGTACCCGCTCGCTCCAGGTCCTGCGTGGAGCTGCCGTCGCGTCGGAATCAATCGCGGAACTCACCGTGCCAACAGCCTATCAGCGCTCCGCCAGGCCACAGAATCCCACGTTGGTTCAGAACCCGTCGACGAACCCACTTAGTATCCGCGTGCACATTCGCATTTCGAACCCCAACGCCCCCGTCGGCCTGTGTCCGCGTGGCTCATGTTCGTCAAAACGGCGCGCGCCGGCAAGTCAGCAATGGTTCCTGCGTCACGATTAGACTGGAGACCGGCACACCGCCAGCGAATCCGGCGCCGGAGGAATCCATCCCAGCACCGTCCCCCCAACTCGCCGCCGAGCATATCGTCGTCCGCCTCCGCGCCGCCGGGTATGAGGCGTACTTCGCGGGCGGCTGCGTGCGCGACATGCTCCTCGGCCTCGAGCCCAAAGACTTCGACGTCGCCACCAGCGCCCATCCCGACGTTGTCCTCGCGATGTTTCCGCGGACCTTTGCGGTCGGCGCGCAGTTCGGGGTCATCCTCGTCTGTCAGGACGTCGATAACGCTGCCGGCCCTGGCCGCGCGCGCGAAATTGTCACCGAGGTGGCTACGTTTCGCTCCGACGTTGCCTACCAGGACGGCCGCCACCCCACCGAGGTCCGCTTCTCCGCGACGCCCCAGGAAGACGTCATCCGCCGAGACTTCACCATCAACGGCATGATGTTCGACCCCGTCCTCGAGCGCCAGACCTGCAGCCTCACCTCCGCCGTTCTCGACTACGTGGGGGGGCGGGCCGATCTCCGCGATGGCATCATCCGCGCCATCGGCGAGCCGCATCGCCGTTTCGAAGAGGACAAGCTGCGCATGCTGCGCGCCGTTCGCTTCGCCGCGCGCTTCGAGTACACCATCGAACCGGAAACCGAGGGCGCCATCCGGCAGCTCGCTGCGGGCATCGCCCAGGTCAGCCGTGAGCGTGTCCGCGACGAGATCACGAAGATGCTCACCGAAGGCCGCGCGCGCCGAGCCTTCGAGTTGCTGGACGCGACCGGCCTGCTTCGCGCAGTTCTGCCCGAAGTCACCCGGCTGCAGAACGTGGCCCAGCCACCTGAGTACCACCCCGAGGGCGACGTCTGGATCCATACTTTATTGGTGCTGGAAAAGCTGCCGGCCGGCGTCTCGCCCACGCTCGCCTGGGGAGCGTTGCTGCACGACATCGGTAAACCCGCGACCTTTTCGCACAACCCGCCCGATCGCATCCGCTTCAACGGCCATGTCGAGGTGGGCGTGCGCATCGCCCACGAAATCCTGCGGCGCCTCCGCTTCTCCAACGAAGACTGCGACCAGATTCTCGCTCTCGTCGAAAATCACATGCGCTTCGGCGACGTCGGGAAGATGAAAATCTCTACTCTGAAGCGTTTCTTCCGACTGCCAAAGTTCGACGAGCACCTCGCGCTCCATCGCCTCGACGTGACGTCGAGCCACGGCGATTTATCCCTCTACGAATTTGCAAAGCGGAAGAGGGAAGAGCTGCCCGAGGAAGAAGTACGCCCACAGCTATTGGTCACCGGCCGCGATCTGATCGACGCTGGCTACCAGCCTGGTCCGCGCTTCAAAGAGATGCTCCAGTTAGCCGAGGACGCGCAGCTGGAAGGCCGCATCCAAACGAGGGAAGACGGGCTGGCTCTCATCAGGCGCGAGATTCTCCCACCGACCGAAACTCCGAAAAACGAAACAGGGAAGCGAAACCCTTCCATCTGAGCGAAGCCCGGAGTCCGGCCTCACTGCGCCCTGAGCTCTGCGCTCTGCGCTCTGTCTTCATGGAACGCAGCGATCTGTTCCGGCGCCGGCGGACGCGTCAGCGCGCTCACCACGATCAGCCCCAGCAGCGCCGCGCCGAGGGCAGGGAAGATCGCGAAGTCCGAATCGGCCGCCCAGACGGGCACATGAGCGCGGACGAACGCCGTATCCCAGAACACCGTAATGCATGTGCCGGCTGCAATTGCCGTCGCCGCCCCCGCCGCGTTTGCGCGCCGGGAGTAGAACGCCGCCAGAATCACCGGCGTCAGTGCCGCAGCATAGATCGTGTAGGCGTAGATCGTCTTCTGCAGAACGCTCGACGTGCCCAGCGCCTGATACAGGGCCCAGATACCCAGCAGGACCACCGTCAGGCGTGAAACGAGGAGCACCTTCTTATTGGACGCATTGGGCGAGATATACCGGACAAATACATCGTTGATAAGATTCGTTGCCGGAGAGAACAGAAAGTTATTCGCGGTCGACATAATCTTGGCAAAAACCGCTCCCATCAGCAGCGCGCCCAGCCACGCCGGCAGTCCGTGCAGCGCCGTGAAGGCGATAATCTCCCGCGGGCGCTGTGCCACCTCGCCATGCGGAAACAGCACCGATCCCACCACCGCCAGCGCCACGATCACCGTTTCCAGAATCACTGTCCCGACGATCCATCCCACCACGGCCACGCGCGCATCGTTCTCCGATTTGGCCGAGAAGAACTTCTGGTACATCGCCTGATTGCCGAGCATCAGCAGCATCGTCGGCACCATCAACTCCATCGCCTGGGTGAAGCTCAGGTCGCCCAGCACCTCGAAGTGCGTAACCGGCAGCGCGTGATGCACCGCGCTCCATCCTCCGGCCTCGTGGATAAGCACGGGCAGGGCAACGCACATCGTAATCGTCGCCAGCAGCCCGATCACCACATCCATATACGCCACCGATGCCATGCCGGCGATCGCCGTAAATACAATCACAAACGCGGTGACGATGTACTTGCCCAGATCGGCCGAGATCGCCGCCGGAAACACCAGGTGCAGGATGTCTCCGCCGCCAATCAGCTGATAGCTGGTGATTGCCGTGTAGGCGAAGAGCACCGCGATCACGCCCAGCACGCGCGCCGTCTGGTTATACCGGGTCTCCAGCAGATCGGGGATCGTGAACTGCGCAAACTTCCTCGCGCGCGGCGCGATGAAGTAGATCAGGGCCAGCCCTGCCCATCCGCCCCCGGCCTGCCACAGCGCCGCGAACCCGTGCCGGTACGCGTTCTCCGCACCGCCCAGCAGCGAGCCCGACCCGATCCACGAAGAGAGCAGGGTGAAGACCAGCACAAAGGCCGGCAGCGTCCGCCCGGCCACCAGATAATCCGCCTTTGTCTTCACCTTCCCCAGCCGGCTTGCCGACACGGCCAGCAGGCTCAGGACAATCGCGCCCAGCACGATGGCGTACAAGGATCCCATCCGTCGTCCTTCTTCTGAATCGGGTTCTACGAGTCTACTGGAAGCTCCCGGCGCGCCGTGCCCGCTCACCGCCGTTCGGGCTATTTATGCGCCACTTCCGCGCGCTTCTTCTCGTGCGAGGCCGAGGCGCTCCTCCGCCCTTTCGAGGACCGTCGCCGCCTGTGCCCATAGCGCAGCCCCGCAATGTGTGCCGGCTCCGACACATACACTCGCCGCCCCGCCGCCACCTCGTTCCCGTGATAGATGCGATTCCACCGTCGCAACTGGGCCACGGTTACCCCGAAGCGATCCGCGATCGTCACTAGGGTGTCGCCCCGCCGCGTCCGGTAGAGGGTATTGCGCAGCGCCTCCGATGCGCTCGGCGCCTGCGGAATAATCAGCGAATCCACGCCGTCCAGATCCGACCCCGCGGTCAGCTGATTCACATACGCCAGCTCCGACTCCGAGACATGCCATGTCCGCGCCAGGCCGGCCAGCGTGTCCCCTCCCTGCACCTCGTGGAAGCGCCACGATCGCCGCTTATCCACCGGAATCTCCGCAATGTCCTTCTCGAACACCGGCCCGGTCCCCGCGGGCAGATGCAGATCGAACTCCTCGTCCGGCGGCGTGCTCATCCGCAGGAGGCTTGGGTTCAGCCCCTCGATCTCCTGCACCGGAGCCCCCGTAATATCCGACACCAGCCGCAAGTCCACCGCGTAATCCGTCTGCACCGTATCCGTCACCAGCGGCGGATCGGGCGTTATATCCTCCAGCCCATACTGCTTCGGATTCTTCGCCATCAGCGTCACCGCCAGGAATACCGGCACATAATTCTTCGTTTCCTGCGGCAGGTTGTTCCGCCTGTACAGCTCCCAGAAATCCGCGTAGCCGGTCCGCTGCACCGCCTTCTGAATATTCCCCGGACCCCAGTCGTAGGCCGCCATGGCCAGGTACCAGTCTCCCAGCTCGTCGTACATCTTCTTGATCTCGCGCGCGTAGGCTTCGGTCGCCTTCACCGGGTCGAAGCGCTCGTCGTACCACGCCGTGTGCGCCAGTCCATAGGTCCCATAGGGCATGAACTGCCACATGCCGCCTGCGCCCGATCGCGGATTCACCGCCTGCGGCCGGAACCCCGACTCCGCGAATGCCTGATAGATCAGGTCCTGCGGCAGGCCATTGTCGCGCAGCACCTTCTGGATCATGTCCTTGTACCGGCCCATCCGCTCCAGCGACGTCACAATCGTCGCGTGCCCGCGCGGATTGTTCTCGAAGAAGTCGATATACGACGCCACATAATCGTTCATCACCAGCGGCATGTCCGAGACCGTCGTTTTCAGTTCCGCTTCGGCCGTGGCGGCCACATTCGGATTCGCCGGTGTCGTAATATTGCCCGCTGCCTCCACGGGCGACGGTTCGGCTGCCTGCTGCGGCGCCTGGTTCTGCTGCAGCGCGTCCATCTCCAGCGTGTTCACCGCGTCGACGATGTGGTCGAACTCCTCCGACAGGGTCGCATCCGCGCGCAGATCGCACTTGCACTTCAGCATCAGATCCACTGCGTAGTCGAAGTTCGCCCGCGCCGCCTCCGCGTGTCCCGCCTGATAATCCTGCAGCCCCGCGTGATACGCCTTCTCCACGGAATCGACGAGCTGCTTGTCGCGGGCCGCCTGTTCCGCCGCGGCCTGAGCCGCCCGCGCCGCTTCCGCTGCCTTCGCCGCGTCGCTCTGTCCGGAATTCTGCGCGCTCGCCCCGGCCGTACCCGCGCCCGCCGGTCCCGCCGCCGGAGCCTTCGCCTCCGCCGTCTTCGCCGGCAGCGCGGGGGCCTGCGCCTGCGGCGGAGGACTGCTCGCCTGCTTCGACGGACATCCCGTCAGCATCGCAAGCGCGACCACTCCACTGGCGATCCAGCCTCGGCTCAACCTGTTTCGCATGAAATGCAGTCCCTATTGTAGTGCGCGCCGAACGCGATCCGCCGGGACGGCTCGCCCCCCGATGGTAAACTGACCTTTCCGGCGAACTTCATCCCTCGGCGCATCCGTCGTGCCCAATGCACTGCCTGAGCATCCCCGAGGCGTCTGATCCACCGATTCCGTTCCCCGATCGGCGTACCGATCACTGAACGCTGATCACTCTTCACTGTTCTTCCATGGACGCCAAACACATCCGCAATTTCGCGATCATCGCGCACATCGACCACGGCAAATCCACGCTCTCCGATCGCCTCCTCGAGCTCACCGGCGCCCTTTCCGACCGCGAAATGCACGCCCAGGTCCTCGATGCCATGGATCTGGAGCGCGAGCGCGGCATCACCATCAAGGCCCACTCGGTCCGCATGAACTACCGCGCCCAGGACGGCGAGACCTACCAGCTGAACCTCATCGACACCCCAGGCCACGTCGACTTCAGCTATGAAGTCTCCCGCTCCCTGGCCTCCTGCGAAGGCGCGCTGCTGGTCGTCGATGCCTCCCAGGGGGTGGAAGCCCAGACCCTCGCCAACGCCTATCTCGCCATCAACCACGGCCTCGAAATCATCCCCGTCATCAATAAAATCGATCTCCCCAGCGCCGACATTCCCCGCACCCAGGAGATGATCGAGCAGACGGTCGGCCTCGACGCCGCCGGCGCCATTCCCGTCTCCGCCAAAACCGGCCAGGGCGTCCCCGACATCCTCGAAGCCATCGTGCACCGCCTGCCGCCGCCCAAAGGCAACCCCGACCGTCCCCTCCAGGCGCTTATCTTCGACTCGTGGTTCGACCCCTACCGCGGCGTCATCGTCCTCGCCCGGGTCGTCCACGGCCGCATGCACAAAGGGCAGAAAATTCGCCTCATGTCCAACGGCCGCGTCTTCGACATCGAGTCCATGGGCGTGCTCACCCCCAAAGCCGTCGAGATCGACGAGCTCTCTGCCGGCGAAGTCGGCTTCTTCGTCGCCACCATCAAAAACGTCTCCGACACGCGCGTGGGCGATACCGTCACCGACGACGCCCACCCCGCGCCCAGCGCGCTGCCCGGCTTTGAAGAGATCAAGCCGATGGTCTTCGCCGGCCTCTACACGGTCGACTCGCACGAACACACCCTGCTGCGCGATGCTCTGGAAAAGCTCAAGCTCAACGACTCGTCGTTCTTCTTCGAGCCGGAAAGTTCGGTCGCTCTCGGCTTCGGGTTCCGCTGCGGGTTCCTCGGCCTGCTGCACATGGAGATCATCCAGGAGCGTCTCGAGCGCGAATTCAACCTCGACCTCATCACCACGGCGCCCAGCGTCCGCTACAAAATTCACCTCACCGACCGGTCGGTCATTGAGGTCGACAACCCCTCGCGCTGGCCCGACCCCTCCGACATCGAGAAGGTGGAGGAACCGATGATCACCGCCACCATCCTCACCAACGAGGAATACGTCGGCGGCATCCTGAAGCTCGTCGAAGAAAAACGCGGGCGGCAGAAAAACTTCGAATACGTCTCGGCGACCCGCGTCATGCTCACCTATGAGCTGCCGCTCAACGAGATCGTCCTCGATTTCTACGACCGGCTCAAGTCCGTCTCCCGAGGCTACGCCTCGCTGGACTACCACCTCTCCGGCACCTGGGACTCGCCCATGGTCAAGATGGACATCTTGGTCTCGGGCGATCCGGTCGACGCGCTGTCGATCATCGTCCACCGCGACTTCGCCTACGAACGCGGCCGTGCCCTGGTCTCGAAGATGCGCGAGCTGATCCCCCGCCAGCAGTTCGAAGTGGCGATCCAGGCCGCGATTGGGGCGAAGATTATCGCGCGCGAGACGGTCAGCGCCCTGCGCAAAAACGTCCTGGCGAAGTGCTACGGCGGCGACATCACGCGTAAACGCAAGCTCCTCGAGAAACAGAAAGAGGGCAAGAAGCGCATGAAACGCATCGGCAAGGTGGACATCCCCCAGGAAGCGTTCCTGGCCGTCCTGAAAGTCGGCGAAGAAGCCAGCAAGTAGGTAGCTACCGGCGGAGAAGAGGCAGCAGGAGCGGAAGGAAGTTGTCGGCGACCAGCTGCGCCCCTTTCGCCGTGGGATGAATCCCGTCGTCCTGAATCGCGCCTGGAACGGTGTAGACACCCGCGTAGAGCATCGGCAGCAGGGGCACGTGATACCGCGCGGCGAGGATGCGGTAAGTCTGGTCGAAGGACCGGATGTAGTCGGGGCCGTAATTGGGCGGCAGGGTGATGCCGGCCAGGACGACCTTGCTGCCGGAGCGCACGAGAGTGGAGACGATGGTGGCGAGGTTGCGGCGCGTGTCGGCAATGGGAATGCCGCGCAGACCGTCATTGCCGCCGAACTCGACAATGACGACGGCTGGATGGAGCTGCACCACGTCTTTCAGGCGGTCCACACCGTCTTTGCTGGTATTGCCGCTTACGCCCGAGTTGACCACCCTGTAGTGATAGCCGCGGCGGTCGAGGCCGGCCTGCAGGTCGTCGGGCCAGGCGCGGCCGGGATCGACGCCATAGCCCGCCGTAATGCTGTCCCCGAAGCAATCGATCACGGGAACGGAATGGGCCGGTGCGGCGTAGGTAATGAGAGGGAGCAGCAGGGCGATGGCCAGAGCGAGGCTTCCGGGGGAATGGCGGTGGAGGCTATGCGCCTCAACCCGGGGACGATTCCGATCTGGCGGAGAGATCGACATGCGGCGACAACGATAGTCTATCGGTAGAGGGCTGGCGGGCAGAGGAGAGCGGATGATCGAGGTGAAGGGGCTGAAGAAGTCGATCCGCAACGGATCGCGGGTGGTGGAGATTCTGCGGGGGATCGACCTCACCATCCCCAGAGGGCAATTCGCCGCGATTATGGGCGCCAGCGGCAGCGGGAAGAGCACGCTGCTGGGATTGCTGGCCGGACTGGATTCCCCGTCGGAGGGAGAAGTGATCCTGGACGGCATTTCGATCGGCCATCTTGAAGAAGACAGGCTGGCGGAGGTGCGCGGGCAGAGGATTGGCTTTGTGTTTCAGTCCTACCAGCTGATTCCCACGCTGACGGCGCTGGAGAATGTGATGCTGCCCTACGAGCTGAATGCGCGCGGCGATGCGCGAAAGAAGGCGGAGCCGCTGCTGGCGGCGGTGGGGTTGCAGGATCGCCTGCATCATTATCCGGTGCAGCTCTCGGGGGGAGAGCAGCAGCGGGTGGCGCTGGCGCGGGCGTTTGTGCTGGAGCCGCCGATTGTGCTGGCCGACGAGCCGACGGGCAATCTGGATTCGGCAAATGGGCAGCATGTGCTGGAGTTACTGGGGGAGCGGCAGCAGGAGAGCGCCACGACGCTGGTACTGGTGACGCACGATCCGCAGATCGCGGAACGGGCGGATCGGAGGATCGTGCTGAAGGATGGCCTGGTCGTGGCGGACGAGATGCAGCGATTTGCCGTCGAGGGCGCGAGTCGTCCAGGCGCGAGCGCCTTCGGCGCAGAAACGGTCTCGTCGCGATGATGATTCGTGAAAAGCAGCCGTTGCCGTGGGGTGTGGCGGCGCGCATCGCGTGGCGCGAACTGCGCGCGGGGAAGGCGAAGTTCCTGTTTGTGCTGCTGTCGGTGGCGATCGGCGTGGCGGCGCTGACCGGAGTCCGCGGGTTCAGCACATCGTTTGCGCGTACCCTGCTGCTGCAGGCGCGGAGCATTATGGCGGGGGATTTGTCGGCGCGGATGTTCCGGCAGGCGACGCCCGAGGAGGCGAAGCAACTGGATGCGCTGGCGAGTCCGAAGTCGGGGCTGGAGGTGCGCCGGACCGTGGTCACGGAAACCGTCTCGATGGCGATGGTCCAGGGCGATCCGGTACCTCTGCTGGTGACACTGAAGGCCGTGGACCCGAGCGAGTACCCGTTCTATGGGACGGTCGTATTGTCGACCGGGCAAAGTCTGCGTCAAGCATTGACTGACGACACGGTGGTGGTGGACGACAATCTGCTGGTGCGGCTGCGCGCGAAGGTGGGCGACTCGCTGAAGATTGGGGGGCGATGGTTTCGGATCGCGGCGGTGATTGAGAAGGAACCGGACCGGATGACGGCGGGCGTGGGGCTAGGGCCGCGCGTGATGATGACGCGACGGGCGATGGATGCGACCGGGTTGCTGCAGCCGGGGAGCCGCGCCACCGAGCGGTACCTGTTTGCGCTGGGTGACAAGCTGAAGGTGGCCGATGTGCGGGCGCAGATCGAAAAGATTCTGCCCGACGCGCAGGTGACGGATTTTCGCGAGACGAGCCCGGCGCTGACCCAGGGCGTGGACCGCGCGACGGGGCTGCTGAGCCTGATTTGCCTGGTCGCGATGGTCCTGGGCGCGATCGGCGTGGCGATGGCGATGCGCGCGCATCTGCAGCAGCGGATCGAAATTCTGGCGATCATGAAGTCGATCGGGGCGCGCTCGTCGGATATTTTGCGGATCTATCTGATTCAGACTTTGTTCCTCGGTGTGGGCGGAGCACTCATCGGTGTAGCGATGGGGCTGGGGGTGGAGTATGCCTTCCCTACGCTGCTGGGGAAGCTGCTGCCGCTGCGGCCGGAGATCCGGCTGCCGTTGAATCCGGTGCTGGCGGCGCTGGGAACCGGCGTGCTGACGACCCTGCTGTTCTGCCTGCCGCCCCTGCTCGATGTGCGCAGCGTGCGGCCCAGCCTGGTGCTGCGGCGCATGGTCGAGCCGGGCGATGGCGGTGGCGTGAGAGGTTGGCTGAAGGAGCATCAGCTGCAGCTGGTTTCCATTGTCGTCATCCTGCTTGGCCTGGGCGGGATTGCGGCCGCGCTGGCGGACTCGGCGCTGGTGGGAAAGTGGTTTGCCATCTGCCTGGCGGGTCTGCTGGTGTTCATCCTGGGGCTGTCGGCAGGGACGCTGCGGGCCCTGCGTGCTTTTTTGTCGCGGACACGGTTACATTTGCATTCGGCGCTGCGGCATGGACTGGCCAATCTATACCGGCCGGGCAATCAGTCGGCCGCAGTGCTGGCGGCGCTGGGGACGGGGGTGATGCTGATCCTTAGTGTCTTCCTGATGCAGCGGTCGATTGTGAATGCGTTGCATGAGGATGTCAAGCCCGATACTCCGAATCTGTTCCTGATCGACATGAGCACGGAGGAGTTGCCGGGAGTTCGAGCGGAACTCAGGAAGCAGGCGGGAGTCATCGGCGCTCTGGAGGCGATCCCGATCATTTCGGCGCGGCTGGAGTCCATTGACGGAACCCCGGTGGATCAGCTGAACGTGAAGAATTATCCGAAGCGGCTGCTGAGCAACGCGACGCTTTCGTGGTCGGAAGGGGCGCCCGAGGGAATCAAAGTTGCGGAAGGAAAGTGGTGGAGTGGCGATGGCGGGAGCAGTCTGGCGGTTGTGGATCGCGCAGCGAAGCGGCTGAACCTGAAGATCGGATCGCAGATGACGTTCGTCGCCGGAGAAAAAGAGATCCCTGTGAAAGTCGCGGCGATTTACAGGATCGACGGCGAGCACGCCTTTGCGCGCAGCGAATTCATTCTGCCGAAAGCGTTGCTCGCGGACCAGCCGACCGTCTGGTACGGCGACATTCATGTGCGACCGAGTGCGATTCCGGAGATCGAACGAGCTCTGTTCGCGACCTATCCGACGGTGACCGTGATTAACATTGCCGACATTCTGACGACCATCAGCGACGTGGTCGAACAGATCACGATTGTGATCCGCTTCCTGGCAGGGTTCTCGATTCTGTCGGGGCTGATCATCCTCGCGTCCAGCGTGGCGAGCACACGGTTCCGGCGGATGCGTGAAGTGGTGGTGCTGAAAACGCTGGGGGCGACGCGCAACCGGATTGCGACGGTGTTCAGCGTGGAATTTGTGGTGCTGGGGCTGCTGGCCGGTGCGGTCGGAACATTGTTCGCGAATGTGCTGTCGCGCATTCTGCTGCACCGGATGGATGTGGTCTTCCAGCGCGACGTGCGGGGATCGCTGATTGCGGTTCTGGGTACAGCGGTCCTGGCAGTGGCGACGGGATGGATCGCGAGCTTCCGGATCCTGGG
>DATJNE010000014.1:0-16661 GCA_035508305.1 Acidobacteriaceae bacterium
CGGGTTTGAAGTCAGCGTCAGGACGCGCCCTGGTTACGCCGAGCGGCGATTCTGTGGACGGTCCAGGGTCCCGCGTTCGCCAAGGCTCCAGCGCGACAGCCTTCGCAGGCGAAAGCTGGTGGAGGCGGCGGGAGTCGAACCCGCGTCCGAAATCGTTGTCAGCAGAGAGACTCCATGCTCAGTCCGTTCCAAAGTTTCGCTCCCGGCGCTCAGAACGGACAAGAAACGCCGAAAACTAGTCCGATGATCTCACTGGCGGCCCACGGACCGAGGGTCGCCAGCCAGCCCCCTGTGCGACGTCCTTCCTCAGCCCAGGGGCGAAGCCGAGGAGAACGGCAGTCTAACTAATTAGGCTGCGTATGCCAGCTGATTCGTGTTGGCAATTATGGTTTTCCAGGCGATTACGGGTGCCCAGACCCCGGCATGCCTCTTTACCGCAAGCGATCCCGTCGAAACCGTGACGCCCCCTTTCCCGGCGCCGGTCGAGGAGGGAAACTCCTGACGGCTGTATCTATTATGTCATCTTCCGGCGGGGCGGATGGCGGAGCCGCGAGGGGCGAGACGGGGGGGAGAGACCGTCGGAGGCAGACGGGCGGATGCGGCCGGGTTCGGGAGCTTGGGCTCGTGACCCCGGGCTTCGTGCGGCCGGCCTCGTGAGTACGGGGGTGATGCGGAGTCCGGGAGGGAAGGCGCGTTCAGCTGTTGCCGCGGACGTACTCGCGGAGCCGGCGGTTGATATCGGCAGCCTGCTGGACGCCGTTGTCCAGCATGGAGCGCCATTTTTTGGCGTCGTCGTCCAGAGGCACGGTACCGAGAAGAAAGCTGGTCTGGAGGACGACTTCGAGGGCGTTGCTGAGATCGTGAGAGAGCCGGCGAATCTCTTTGGCCTGCTGCTCGGGGATGGGCCTGGGCGGAACAGGGAGAGTCATGAAAGATGGCTTTCTGCGAAGAAAATGCCGAGCCGGTGCTGGAGCAGGCACGGGGTTTGACACAGGTGGATGCCTTTGTAACACTAGCAGTTGCTGCCGTCCAGCGTGATCTGCGTTGGAAAGACGTGCCGAAGTGGCGGAATTGGCAGACGCGCATGGTTCAGGTCCATGTACCCGCAAGGGTGTGGGGGTTCGAGTCCCTTCTTCGGCACCAAAGTCCCCTCCGCTGAGAAGCAGCTGTCGTGCCCCGTTGGGGACGCGAGCGGCCTGCGTGCGTCCCCAACGCGCCAGCCCTGGCGTGCCGCATCCTCAAAGACAATCCTGCCCCGGGGCCTTTCAGAAAGAAAAGCGCGCGCCTAACTGCAGCTGGCGCGGGGGGCGATTCCCATAAGCGTTCGCGGAGACGAGGGAGCCGAAAGTGGGGTCGTCAAAGATGCGGTCGGGCACGTCGAAGTTGGGGTGGTTGAAGAGATTGAAGAGGTCGGCGCGCAGCTGGAGCGAGTCTTTCTCGGCAATGGGCTGGTTGCGCATCAGGGTGACGTCGAAGTCGACGAAGCCGGGACCGGTGACGCTGTTGCGCGGCGCGGTGCCGAAGCGGACTTCGCCGAGCAGATTGGGGTTGGAGAAGGCGCAGGGATTGAACCAGCTGGCCGCGGTGCGGGTGGCGTCGGCGGCGCGGCCGCCCTGGGAGACGGTTTTGTAGCAGGTGGGGTCGGCGTTGGCCATGACGGGGCCGGGCTTCGTGGGATCGCTGACCTGGTCGGGACGGTCGATGTAGGCCTGGATGCCGGTCATGCTCTGCAGGACGGAGCGGTTGACGGTGAAGGGACGGCCGGTCTGGACGCTGGTGATGCCGCCGACGGTCCAGTGGGAGAGCAGGGAGGAAACGACCGGGCCGCCGGCGAAGCGCGAACGGCCGACGGCCGGGGTTTGATAGACATAGCTGGCGACGAAGCGCTGGCGCGCGTCGAAGTCGGAGAGCGCCCGTTCGGCGCGCAGATCGTTGGAATTCTGGGGGAAGCCGGGATCGACGGCGGTGCCGAAGAGCTGCGAGGCATCGTCGATGGATTTCGACCAGGTATAGGCGGCGAGAAATTCCAGCCCGTTGTTATAGCGCCGCACGGCGCGCGCCTGCAGCGAGTTATAGGTGCTGTCGCCGATGGAGGCGGTTTCCGACATGGTGGTGAACTGCGGATACGGCGGAATGCCGCCGGGCGCAGGCTGATTGTTGTCCCGGCGCAGGGGCAGACGCGTTCCTTTGCTGCCGACGTACGCCACATCGAAGACCAGGCCCTTCGCCGCTTCGATTTGATTGCCGAGGTTCCACTGCTGGACGTAGGCGTCGCGGAAGTTCTCCGGCATGGTGAAGGAGAGCGGGTAGGCGATGGGCGAGTCGAAGATAGTCTGGATGTTCTGGGTGCCGGAGTTGATGAACGCTTCGATCCCATAGTAGGGCGCATTCAGCCGGAAACCGTAATTGGTATTCAGGATGGTGACGTCGTAGAAGATGCCGTAGGCGGAGCGGACGACGTAGCGGCCGGAGTTGAAGGGACGCCAGGCAAATCCGGCGCGCGGGGCGAAGTCGTCGCGGTCGGGACGGTAGACGCCGCGGGGGATGCCGTGGGTACCGGCGATGAGAAACATGCAGTCCGGCTTGGGCGAGCAGACGGCGGAATTCGAGGAGAGATCGGGAATGGAGAGCCGGTTGCCGGTGTCGATGGGGGGAGAAGCGTACTCATAGCGGAGGCCGGCGTTGAGGGTGAGGTGCGGATTGAGCCGGATGTCGTCCTGCGCGTAGAGCGCGATGTCGTGGGTGCGGAGGTCGACGGCGGTGTTGCCGCTGACGCTGACGGCGATGGCGGGCACGCCGAGAAGGAGATCCTCGATGGAATTGCCGGTGACGCCGAGGAAGTCCCAGAAGCCGCGGGAGAACTCATCAATATAGGTGTTGTTGCCGATGGCGAGATCGTTGACGCCAAAGTTGAACTGGTGGCGGCCGCCGTTGAAGGTTGGGTGCCAGGCTAAATTGTCGGCGAGGTTCCAGGTGTTGTTATGACGATCCATGGGCAGGCTGGTGGAGCCGCCGATGCCGTCGTAGCCGGTGATTTCGACATCGGGGTAGCCCAGGTCGACGGGGCGGGTGAGCATGGTGCGGAAGCCGGGGATGGTCTGGTTGCCCTGGTTGGCGAGATAGCCGCCGAAGGTGTTGCGGTTGAAGCCGAGCCTCGCTTCGTTGATGGTGTTCGGCCCAAAGACATGCACCCAGCTCATGCCGATGTTCTGTCCCAGGGTATCTTCCGGCGATCCGTAGCCGGGAAGGTTGCTGAAGGCGGGAACGCCGGGATCGAAGGGGTTGAAGCGGTGCTCGTCGAAGAGCGCGTAGTGCCCGGACAAATTGTCCGTCGCGCTGAAGTGCTGGTCGAGACGGATCACGGGCGTCTGCTCGGTCTCGGTGAGCAGCGGCGCCGCGATGTAGCGGGTGGAGGTGAGCGGGTCGCCGACATTCGCGGCGGGCAACAGGTTGAGCACCGCCTTGCCCGCGGGGTTGATGAGCGGGGGCGGGATGGCGGCCAGCAGCGCCGCGCGCAGGACCTGGGAAGGCACGGAAGCCTGGCGGGTGATGGCCTGGCGCTGGGAGAGTTCCTCATCGGCGCCGAAGAAAAATGTCTTCCCGGTGCGAACGGGGCCGCCGAGGGAGCCGCCGAGCTGATCGCGATCGAAGGGAGGAATGGAACCGCAGGCGCCGGGGCTGGAGGCGGCGGTGCAGGAGGGGAGGTCGAAGTAGTTCTTCGCGTCGAGGTTGCGGTTGCGCAGGAATTCGAAGGCGCTTCCGTGGAAGTGGCCGCCGCCGGATTTGAGAGCGACGTTGATCTGGCCGCCGGCGTTGCGGCCGAATTCCGCCGAGGAGTTGCTGGACTGCACCTTGAATTCCTGGATGGCCTCCATGGAAGGAAGCACGCTCCACTGATTGAGGAAGGCGTCGTTGTTATCGACGCCGTCGAGGAGAAAGTAATTGGACTGCTCGCGCACGCCGTCGAGGCTGATGGCGCTGCCGAGGAGGGTGTTCTGCGAGCCGTCGGTGCCGGGTTCGGAACCGGCAGCCAGAAGTCCCAGGGCGAGAAAATTGCGCTCGTTGAGGGGAAGGGCGGCGATGCGGGTGCCGTCGATGACCTCGCCGACGGTGCCGTTGTGCGACTCGATGAGCGGGGGCGCGCCGGTGACTTCGACGCGCTCGGTGACCAGGCCGACGGGCAACACGAAATCGAGCGAGACCACCGAGTCGATTTCGAGATGGATGCCGGAGCGGACCACTTCACGGAAGCCGGTGCGCTCGACGGTGACGGCATACTCGCCCGGCGGGAGCAGAGGAAGGTCGAAGGTGCCCAGAGCGTCGGTGAGCGTTGCGCGAACGGCTCCGGTTGCGGTGTTGCGCGCGCGAACCGCGGCGCCGGCGATCACGGCATGCTGAGGATCCTCGACCGTTCCGCGGAGGGAGCCGGTGACGTCGAGGGCGAGTAAGGGCGAGCAGGAGAGGATCAGAAGCAGGAGCAAAAAGAGCGATGATCGGATTCTCACCAGGCTTTCTCCAGGATCAGGAGCCGTCGAACGGGAAGCACGGCAAAAGAGGCCCGGCAGCCGCCGCCCCATCGCGACCGCTGTCTGTTCGAACCAGCATGCAGAGGGAAAGGGCTGAACTCGACTATACTTCACTCGCGTACTCCCCGGCGCGGAAAGGGCGGAGTTGTTGGAGTCTGTTATCTCTCATTACCGGCTGATCCGCCAGATTGGGTCGGGGGGGATGGGCGTGGTTTACGAGGCCGAGGACCTGAGCCTGGGCCGGCACGTCGCTCTGAAGCTTCTGCCCGAGACCGTAACCAGCGAGGAGTCCATCGAGCGCTTCCGCCGCGAAGCAAGGACGGCATCATCGCTGAATCATCCGGCCATCTGCACGGTGTACGAAACCGGATTCGAACAGGGCCGGCATTTTCTGAGCATGGAACTGCTGGAGGGTGAATCGCTGAGCGAGCGCCTGCGGCGGGGCCCTTTCGAGGTGCGGCCGCTGATCGATTTTGCGCTGCACATCACCGGGGGGCTGAGCGCGGCGCACCGCAAGAACATCGTGCATCGCGACCTGAAGCCCGCCAATCTGTTCCTGACCAGCTACGGCCAGGCGAAGATCCTCGACTTCGGGCTGGCCAAACTCGTGGACGATGGCCATTCCCGGCCCGATGCGGAGACCGCGGCTGCGCCGCTCACCCAGGCGAACGCCGCGGTGGGTACGCTCGAATATATGTCGCCGGAGCAGGCGCGCGGCGGGCAGATCGACCCGCGCACCGATCTCTTCTCGCTGGGCGCGGTTCTGTACGAGACGATCACGTGCCGGCGTCCGTTTTTCGGTTCGACGGCGGCGCTGCTTTTCAATGCGATCCTGAACACCGATCCCATTCCACCGCGCACGCTCGATGCGTCCATTCCGCCCAGGCTGGAGGAGATCATCCTGGCGATGCTCGAGAAGGATCCGGACCTGCGCCTGCAGAGCGCCGACGCGGTGCACACCGAGTTCCGCCGCCTGCAGCGCGATCTGGAGCAGGGCCGCGCAGGAGCGGGTGAAGCGAATCCCGTGTCCAGCGCGGTTCGCTCGCGAGGGACGTCGTCTGCGACCCGTTCCACGTCGCGCGCGGCCAAAGGCGCCCAGCGTCCGCGCCGGAGAGGCATTGCCGTGCTCCCCTTCACCAATGACAGCGGCAACCCGGAACTCGACTACCTGAGCGACGGTCTTACCGAGGTTCTCATCAACAGCCTCTCGGGCATCGCCGAGCTGCGCACCGTGCCTCGCGCACTGGCGTTTCACTTCAGGGGCCGCGCTCTCAATCCGGCGGAGATCGTGCGCGACCTGCGCGTGCACACGGTGGTCGTTGGGCGGCTGACGCGGCGGGCTTCGCGCCTGAGTGTCGGAGTAGAACTGCTCGATCTGAAGACGCTGGAACAGATCTGGGGACAACAATACAGCGCGGAGGAGCAGGAGATCGTCGGGCTGGACAACACCATTGCGGGCGACATCATCACCGCACTGCGGCTGAACCTGACCTCGGAGGTGACGAAGCGAGTTTCGCGGCGGCAGACCTCGAACGCGCGCGCCCTGGAGCTTTACCTGAAGGGCCGGCACGCCTACGCGCGGTTCTTCCTGGCTGAGCCGGTTTTTCAGGCGATCGAATTCGCGCGCCAGGCCCTCGATCTGGATCCCACGTTTGCCGCGGCCTGGGCGCTCTCCGCGGACGGCTATGCTTTGTGCGGCTACTTTCGCTATCGCGAGCCCGACAGCGTGTTTCCGAAGGCCAAAGCGGCGGCGCTGAAGGCGCTGGAGCTGGATCCAACGCTGGGCGAGCCGCACGCCGCGCTGGGGCTCATCTACTACATCTACGAGTGGGACTGGAACCGCGCCGAGCAGGCCTTCCATCGTGCCGAGCAGTTGCAGGCCGAGGGACTGGGCGGCGGGACTTCGCACGCCTTTCTCATGGTGACGCTCGGACGCTTTGGCGAGGCCATCGAGCTGGTGGAGCGCGCGCTGAAGGTGGATCCGCTTTCCGCTCCGGTGGCGTTGGCGGCGGCCTGGATATACTTCCGCGTCGGCGAATACGAGAAGGCCGAGCGGCAGGGAAAAAATGCGCTGGAGCTGGATCCGAATATCTACAACACGTTCGAGTTCATGCCCATGGACATCCTGATCGATCTGCGCCAGGGGCGCGGAGTGCAGGCGCTGATGAAATACCAGGCTTTCCTTGCCGAGGCGAAGCTCGACCCGGCCAAAAGCGCGCTGCCTTACATCATGGCGCACGCAGGGATGAAAAACGAGGTACTCGGCATTCTGCAGATGGCGGATCTGTCCGCCGCCGATCCGGTGAGGATGGGGACGCTGTATGCCGCGCTGGGAGATTACGATCAGGCCTTTGCCTTCCTGGAGCGCGGATTCGAGGGGCGCTACCGCTCGCTGCTGGAGATCAATGTGGTTCCGGAATTCGATCCGGTGCGCACCGATCCGCGGTACGTCAGCCTGTTGCAGCGGATGAAGCTGCAGGTGTGAGGGCGAAGCGCGATCAGGGCGCCTTGGTGCCGTTGCAGGTTTCGCCGAAGTGCTCGCCGATGGCGGTGGAGGGGCGCTGCAGAATGCCGGCGGCGGCCTGCAGCCCGGAGATCACGGCGGCTTCCACGCAGCCCGCGTTGACGCCGTTGTCGGTCCAGTCGCCGGCGAGAAAGAGATTGTCGAAGCCGGAAGCGGCCGCGTGGATGCGATAGCGCGGGCTGCCTTTCACCGACATGACATAGCGCTCCGAGGGATCGATATTCACGCGGAAGAACTGCGCCTGGAACCGCGCTTCGCCCGTGCCCCCGGCGACGTCCGCCATCAGCGAGTAGTCGCACTGCCCCGGGGCGGCGGCTGCTCCAGGAAGCAGCGCGGCGCAGCTTCGATTCATGAACTGCAATGCCAGCTGGTAGCCCGCTTCCGCCTGCGCCTCGGGAAAGCCGTGATCGCTGGACGGAGGCAGCGGGATATCCGGCATTGGTCCGCAGAAATACGCGATGCTGGCGGGCGCGGCCGAGGCAGGCCAGTCCTCGCGGATGAGCAGATGATCCATGTTGGCGAAGGTGTCCATGGGCTCGGTGAAGCCGGCGACGAGGGGCGACTCCTTCTGCCAGTACGGCCAGCGCAGGCCCGCCATATCGGGCAGGAACCAGACCTGGAACGCCTGGGTTGCGGTGGTCTGCACCTGCTCCACCATCGCCCGCCACTCGGGGCGAGCCGCGATCAGTTCCTGACAAAGCAGCGGCACCGATCCGAGCGAGATGCCAAACACCACCTGATCGAAGTCGACGTCGCGCACCAGGGTCAGCTGCTCGACATCCTGCCAGTCCGTCCACCAGGATTCGAGATTGATGTTGCGGCGGCGCAGTTCTTCGCCTTCGACCAGCTGGTCGAACAAGGGCTCGCTGGGCCAGCAGGGGAGCCTGCGCACCCTGACGAAGGGCTGGTAGTCGCCGGTTTTGAGGGTGGCCTGGCGTCCCATGTCTATCGCGGCGATGGATCGTCCGTCCTCGGCCAGGTGCAGAGCCGTGACCTTGTGAAAGAAGCGGAACTGCACGCCGCGCTTGCGGAGAACTTCGTACAGGGGCGCGAAGATGGTGTCGCCCATGCCGGCCTGCATGCGCCAGTAGACGGCGCCACGATAGGTAAACAGGATGCGGAGCATGCCGCGAAGATAGGTGCCGGCCGCGACGGTGGTGTAGGGGCTGAAGCAGAGATCGTAGAAGGCGCGCACCAGGCCGCAGGTGGAAACCTCGGTGGAGGCACCGTGGCGCGTGAGCCATTCGACGTAGTCGTATTCGTCGATCGAAGTGAGGCCGCGCACCAGGACGCCGTCGGCGATAAGGCCGCGCAGGTTGACGATGACGAATTCCGTCATGATGAGGAAACGGCGGAGTTCTTCGCTGCCAGGGGAAGGGGGTTGCGCCGGCTGCGCGCCGCGGGTGCGCTGGACGATCCACTGCCAGTATGTTTCGATCATGGAACCAAGAAGCGTGTGCGCCGCGGTATCGCAGTGACCGTCGCGCGCCGCAGTTGTATCCACGTGCGCTTTAGCTGCATGCAGGATGCTCTCTCCCGTGGTGCCTGGGGCGGGCGGGCGGCGCATCCCCAGCTGGGAGAAGAAACCTTCCACGCGCGCCGCGATGCTTTCGTGTTCCGGTGCCGTTGCGGTCGGAATCGGCGCCTTCACCAGCAGATTGCGGAGAAACTCAATGGCGGTTCCGGCCATCTCCCACAGGGAGGGTAACTTCGTCGTGTCTCCTGGCACGTCGGGATTGGGATCGAAGGAAAGCAGCCATGGAATCCACGCGCCGTCGACGTGGTCTTCGACATGGACTTCCCAGTACGGTTTGAAGGCTTCGGTCCAGGTGGCGAGCGCTTCGGTGAGGGGGCGCGCGTTCTCCGCGTAGCACTGGCGGATCATGCGGAAGGCGTTTTCGTAGAAGCCGAGCCAGAAGTGCAGCCCGTGCTCCTCGATGCGCTGGGCGACGGCGGCATTGCGGCCGCTGGCGCCCTTGCCGCCCAGGCGCCAGCCCATCTGATAGACGGTGACTTCGTAGCGATCTTTCCAGTCGGGAGCCGAGGTGATCTCGAAGGCGGCGGACATGGCGCCGACACCGCCGCCGAGGATGGCGAGCCTGGTTTTGCGTCCGGCGTTCTCCATGCGTCAGCCTTTCGGCGCCGCTGGGGCGCTCTGCGGAGCGGCGAAGTCTTCGCCGACAATCTCGATCCCGGATCCGGCAATGGCCCGCGCCGCGGCGAGGCCGCCCATCGTCGCTGCTTCCACGCAGCCAGCGTTGAGAGGCGTTTTCACCCAGTCGCCGGCGAGGAACAGATTGCTCACGCCGGTGTTCGCCGGGTCCATGCGGAACTGCGGCGTTCCCGCGGCGGACAGCACGTAGCGCTCCGACGGGTCGATGTTGACGCGCAGATACTGCGACTCGAGGCGCGCTGCTCCCTGCGCGCTGCCGGCATCGGCAAGCAGGTTCCAGTCAAAGCCGTCCGCGGTGTGCGCCGCCGGCCAGAACCCGCCCGCGCGGTCGTTGAGGTACTGCAGCGCGACCGCCTTCAGCCGCTCCAGTTCCGCCGCGGGAAAATCGTGCTCCGCCGATGGAGGCATGCCGGCATCGGAGACTCCGCACAAATAGCCCACCTGATTCGGCGACAAATCCGCCGGCCATTCCTCCTTCAGCAAAATATCGGACATGTCGGCCCAGCTGTTGATGGGCTCGGCGGAGGTGAGCATGACCGCGGCGGGCAGTTGCCAGGCGGGAAAGCCGAGCCCGGCGGCATCGGGATAGGTCCAGACCTGAAAAGCCTGCGTCGCGGTCGTGGTGACGTTGTCGACCATCGCCTTCCATGCCGGCTTGCTGGCGATGATCTCAGGGCAGAGGGCGGGAACGCCGGCCAGCGAAATGCCCAGCACGACATCGTCAAAGTCGGCGCCGCGCCGCAGCGTGATCTCTTCCACGTCCTGCCAGGGCGTCCACCACGACTCCAGATTGATGTTTCCGGCACGAAGCGCTTCGCCCTCCACGAGCTGCTCATACAGAGGGCTGCTCGGCCAGCAGGGGAGTCCGCGAACGTCGAAAAGTGGATCGTAGTCGCCGCTCTTCACGGTGGCCTGGCGGCCCAGGCGGATCGCGCCGATGCTTCGGCCATCCTCCGTGAGGTCGAGGTGACGAGCGCGGTGGAAGAAGCGGAAGCGCACCCCGCGCTTCTTCAGTACCTCATACAGCGGCGCGAAGACCACATCGCCCATGCCCGCCTGCAGCTTCCAGTAGATCGCCCCTTTGCAGGTAAGCAGCGCGCGCGACATCACCTGCAGCATCACGCCCGCCGCCATCGTCGACCGGTCGTGGAGCATGAAGTTGTAGGCCCAGTTCACGGCCTGGGAATGCAGCGTGATCTCCGACGCACCGTGACTGCGC
This sequence comes from Acidobacteriaceae bacterium, assembly GCA_035508305.1. Taxonomy (GTDB): domain Bacteria; phylum Acidobacteriota; class Terriglobia; order Terriglobales; family Acidobacteriaceae; genus Palsa-343. The sequence goes on from DATJNE010000014.1 coordinate 10,443, forward strand.
AGCCACGCGCGATAGTCGATGCCGTCGAGCGCGCTGAAGCCGCGATGGAGAACGTCGTCGGCGAGGTAGCCGCGCAGGTTGGCGACGCCGAAATCCATGAGCAGCCACAGCCGCCGGCCCGGCGCGGATCGCGCAACCTCCTTCTCCAGCAGGCGCCACAGCCACTGCAGGAATCCATCGAGCCGGCCGACGAGGCTGTCTCTCCATTCCTTCGAGTGCAGTCCTTCCGGTCCTTCCGCGCGAAGCAGGCGATCGACCTCGGCCAGCAGCTGTTCGCCGATTTCAAGGACGGAGGCTTCCGCCAGGCCGCAGAGAAACCGTTCCAGCCCGTCGAAGAAGCGCGAGGGCGATCCGGAATGCGGGCGCGCGGCGGCGCAGCGGAACATGCCCAGCATGCCCTCCACCGCGGAACACAGCACCTCCCAGTGCGAGGGCACGCTTCCGTCGCCGGGGGTTTCGGGCGGCGGCGAAAACTCGACCGGCCAGAAATCCATTCCGTGGGGCGACGGATCTTCCATGACGTGGCAGTTGTAAGGCTTGAAAGCCTCATCCCAGGTGGCGAGGGGAGCGCTGAGCGGGCGCGCATTTTCGGCGTAGCAGGCGCGCATCACGCGGAAGGCATTTTCGTAATAGCCGAGCCACAGATGAATGCCGTGTTCCTCGATGCGGTTGTAGTGGTCGCGATTGCGCCCGCTGGCGCCCTTGCCGCCCAGCCGCCAGCCGAGCTGGTAGACCGTGACCTCGAATCGCTCCTGCCAGCCGGGCAGACTGCTCAGGCCATACGCCGTCGCGAGCGCGCCGACACCGCCGCCGAGAATCGCAATCCTGCGTGGAGCAGGGCTCATTGGGTTCCCGTGCTGCTGTTGGCCGCGACGCTGGAGGGCGCGTTGACGTTGTTCGACGGGTTGTTGGGCGAGGCGCGGTTCGCGGAGACCATCGAGATCGGGCCGAGCGGCTCGTTGGTCAGCACCAGGGGCAGGCCCTGCACGGCGAGGGCCGTGAGCTTGCCGCTCATCACGGCCGCTTCAATGCAGCCCGCGTTGAGGGGATTCTTCGTCCAGTCGCCGGTGATGAAGAGGTTGTCGTAACCGCTCTGGTTGGCGGAGAGCCGGTATTTGGAACTGCCGGTGACGGAGAGGACGTAGTGTTCGGTCGGCTCGATGTTGGCGCGGAAATACTGGCCGGTCAGCCGGTCCACGCCGACACGATTCTCAGGATCCACCAGAAGCTGCCAGCGCGGCTGCAGCGTGAGCGGGTCGACCCACTCGGGCCACAGGGGCGTGGCATGGCCCTGAAGAAAATCCTGCGCGTAGCCTTTCACGATTTGTTTCGCCGCCTCGGGAAAGCCGGTGTCGGAGAAGGGCGGCAGCACGACGTCGGGCTTCATGGGGCCGGTGAGGTAGGCGATGCTGTTGGGCGTGTGCGCGTCGGGCCACGACTCGCGAACGATGATGTCGGATTTGTCCGCCCATGTGTCGCAGGGCTCCCAATAGGTGCTGACCATGCAGATTTCGTTGCGCCACATCGGATTGCCGAGGCCGGCAATGTCGGGGTGCATCCATAGCTGAATGCCCAGGGTGGGGATGGCTTTGACATTCTGCAGCATGGCCTGCCAGGACGGCTGCGCCGCAATAATCTCCGGGCAGATATACGGCAGGGCGTTGATGGAGATAGCGAGGACGATCTGATCGAAGTCCTGTCCGGCATGCAGGACCGTGGTTCCGACATCCTGCCAGTTCGTCCAGGACAATTCGAGGTTGACCTTGCCCTCCTGCACCGCCGGGCCTTCGACGATCTGGTCGTACAGCGGCTCGCTCGGCCAGCAGGGGAGCCCGCGCACCGGCACCAGCGGATCGTAATCGCCGTTCTTCAGCGTCACCTGCTGGCCGATCTCGATCGACTCGACGCTTTTTCCATCGGCCGCGAGCCTGAGATTTCTGACGCGGTTGAAGAATTTGAATTTGATGCCGCGCTTCTTCAGGACCTCGTACATGGGCCCGAACACCACGTCGCCCATTCCGGCTTCCATCTTCCAGTAGACGGAGCCTTTGTAGTTGAGCAGCAGCTCGAGCGTGGCGCGCAGCGCCGTTCCCGCTTCGTAGGTGTACCAGTCGCCGCAGAAAACCAGGGCATAAACGCCCTGCACCAGCGGCGACTTGAGGGTGAACTCGGTAGCGCCGTGGTTGCGGAGCCAGTCGCGAAAATCCCATTCGTTGATGACGTCGAAGCTGTTGTTCTTGATGACGCCATCGGCAACCATGCCGCGCAGGCTGGACGCCAGCAGATCGGTGAGGATCCACAGGCGCCTGGCTTCAATGTCTTTTTCGAGGCGATGCTGAATCGCGGCCTTCACCTTGTCGAAATACTCGTCGAGCAACTGCACGATTTTGCTTTCGTGCTCGCCGGGATCTCCGTCGCCGGAGATGTACTTCTCGAAGCGCTCGATGGTGGTGTAGAGACCGAGGCCGATCACGCCCAGGTCGAAGGCCTTGATGTCCTCGCGAAGCCGGTCCTTGATCGCCTCCATAAACGTCTCCGGCTTCAGGAGGTACTTTGCGGTGGTCAGGTCGTCGTCGTCGAGGTTGGCGGCATCGGTCTGGTGCAGGCTCTGCAGCAGTTCAGCCATGGAACGAAACGCGCGCCCGGACAGCTCGAGAATGGTCGCCGGCGGCAGATTGTCTCCCGGGGTGAGCGGATTGGCGCGAAACTCAAGCGGCCAGTTGACCCACTTGCCGGCGACATTCTCCATGATGACCCAGTAGTTCACCGGCTTGAACGCTTCGCTCCAGGTCGCCAGGGGTATGTCGAGCGGGCGGGCATTCTCGGTGTAGATGTTGCGCATCAGGCGGAAGGCGTTGTCGTAGAAGCCGAACCACATGTGGTAGCCGTGCTCCTCGATGCGATCGGCGTGATTCAGATTGCGGCCGCTGGCGCCCTTGCCGCCCAGCCGCCACCCCATCTGGTAGACGGTGATGTCATACAACTCCTGCCAGCCTGGATTGGCTGTCAGTTCCGCAACGGTTGTCAGGCCGGAGATGCCCCCGCCCAGCACAGCAATTTTCTTCGGCGCCATGGTTTCACCCTTGAACAGAACCGGTTGACGGCCGCTTCGACGGCCGGTCGCGGTTCACCCGCGGCATTTTGGGGAAGGAAGAATGGCTCGGCTGCGATCCCGCCACATTATAGACAGAGGCGGGGAAGCGCAAGTGAGCAGAAGCGGGTCGGGCTAAATGTTTCCCTGGCGCATCTGTTCGGCCAGATGCTCGGATGCGCGCATGGAGAGCGCGAGGATGGTCATGGTTGGGTTCTGCCAGCCGGCGCTGACGAAGCTGCCGCCGTCGACGACGAAGAGGTTTTTGATGTCGTGGCTGCGGCACCACGGGTTCAGCACGCTGGTCCTGGGATCGTTGCCCATGCGGCAGGTGCCCAGCTCGTGAATGCTGTAGCCGGGGGGATTCGGCTCGTCGTTTTTGGCGAGAATCTCGAAGCCGGCTGCCTCGGCCAGTTCGCAGCTGGTGTCGACCGCGTCCTTCGCCATGTTGAATTCGTTGTCGGTGTAGCGCGTGTCGATGTGCAGAACGGGAATATCCCAGGCGTCCACCGTGGTCTTGTTGATGCTCACACGATGCTCATACCGCGGCAGGACTTCGCCCATGATATTCATGGACAGCCCGCTGCCGCTGTAGCTGTCGAGCTTGTCCTGCAGCTCTTTTCCGTAGGCGGCAAAGCAGCGCGGATCCATCCCGTGGGTGCCGCTCCAGCAGTTGAGAGCGTAGCCGCGGATGAAGTTTTTCGCTTTGCTGCTGAGATTGCGAAAGCGGGGAATCAGAGCGCTCCCTTCCATCAGCTCGCGGCTCGTTTTGCCGTCGCGCGCTTCGGGAACAGAGCAGATCACACCAACCCCGTAGGTCTGGTCGATGAGGTAGTGGCCGAGGACGCCGCTGGAATTGGCGAGGTTCGAGTTGAGCAGCAGGCGTGTGCTTTCGAGCGTCCCGGCGGCCAGAACCACCACCCGCGCCTGGACGGACATCTCGCGGCGCGAGAGGCGGTCGACGAAATGCGCTTCGCGCACCAGCCCGGTTGCGGGGTCGACGCGCAGCTCGCGCACCACCACGTTGGGAATCGCCTGGAGTTTGCCGGTGGCCAGCGCGTCGGGCAGCAGCAGGTTGACCGAGCTGGCGAGTCCGTCGACGCCCAGCGAAGTGCGCGCCTTGCACACCGGGATCTCACGGTGCTCGCCGGCTGTGCGAAGCCGCTGCATGGCGCCGCACCACGGCGAGTCGTCGAGAACAAAATTACCGTCGGGATACTGAGGCAGGCCGTAGGGATGGCCCTGCACGCGGAAGATGCCTTCCACGCGCGAGTAGTAAGGAGCCAGATCCGCAAGGCTGATGGGCCAGTCTTCACCGAAGCCATCGTGCGATTTCGCCTTCAGCTCGTAATCGCTCAGGCGAAACGACTGCCGCGACCAGAAGAGCGAGCGTCCGCCGAAGAGACGCACGCGCACCCAGTTGTAGGATTGGCCGGGCGTATAGGTGTAGGGAACCTCTTTCTCGTCGACCCAGGTATTCGCGTCGAAGGCGTTCGACTGGAAGACGTGGGGCAGGCGCCCAGGCTGCAGGAACCCGCGATAGGGCAGCGTGCAGTTTTGACGGACCTCGGTGTCTTTGTGCACGTCGGCGATGGGGCCGGCGTTCAGCATGAGACAGGAGATGCCCTTGCCGGTAAGAATTTTCGCCGCCATGCCGCCGGAATGTCCGGAACCGATGATCAGCACATCCACGGGTTCGCGAGGCATCACGGCTTGACCTTCTGAGGGAACCGGTTCGGGTTGTTGCGGGCGGCCGAAACGTCAGCCGCGCGGCAGATATTTCTTATCAATGTCCGGGTCAACGGGATACCAGTAGAGTCCAAAGCCGGAGGGCTGAGCTTTGTAAGCGATGTCGGCGCGGTTCCATTCTTCCGAATTTACGGTCGCAGTGCGGATGTCGCTGTGCGCCACGTTGATGAAATGCGCATGGGGTTCCGCGGGAGGATGATCCTGCATCCACGTGCGCAGCCAGGGGCGGATCAATGCGTCCGCCTGCGCGGCGTCGACCGCGTCGAAGGAAATGCCGAAGTGACTGCGCGCCTGCGCCTCCAGCCAGTCGAGCCCCGTGGTGTACATCCGGCGGCGAGAGGCGGGAGAAACGGAGATCAGGAAGTCGAGAAACTCCGGCGTACCCGCGTCGAGCGCGCCGGGATAGCCCTTGATTGGCGGCAGGAGAATCTCGCACAGTTGCCGGAGGGTGGCCATCTGGCGGCCGGTGAAGAAATGGGCCGTCGTGCCGGCCACCGAGTCGGGAATGAGAGGGGTGAGCGGCAGCGGCGGTGCTTCCATCAGACCGCGCATCCACGGCACGGGTCCTGGCGCCTGGGGCGCGGCGGCAGCGAGTGGAAGGTGCGCCGGCGTCGAAGCCGCCTGCGCCGGCTGGTTTTGCCCGAGGAGAGCCTGGGGAGTGACCGACGCCGCCAGAGCCGCCTTCACAAAATCGCGCCGTCGCACGAAGTCGCTTCCCCCTTTGTCAGAGACGTTGCTCCGGCCGCAGCGAAAATTGCCGGCCGGCGCAACCCGAATTGTACCCGGTTGACGCTTCGATGAGCGGGGTCGTCGCGCCCGCAGAAAATTCACAGGAGAAGGCCTGGCTTCCGAGGATGCGGCATCGGCAGGTTCGCCTTCAATTCGCTTCCGGCAAACCGTGCCGTTCCGCGATTCGCCTCGCCCCGCTCCACAAAACTGGAGTCATGACCCGTTTGTGCGCACCGGCTGGGCACCGGTGGGGAGCCGCGCTGACGCACACGAGGGATTCCGGGGGGCAGAAAAACCGGGCTACTCTTCCTGGCATGGCAGAGGTTGCGGGGACATATCGGGCGGAGTGGGAAATGCGGCAGGTTCTCAGCCTGGCCGGACAGAGCGCGACCGTCGTGCAGCGGGACGGGACGCGTAAGCAGATTCGTTTCGGTCGCGATGTGCGGTTGCGCCGCGAGGGCTCGCGCCCGCCGGGATCGGCCGCCGTGCTGCAGCCCGTGATCGAAGGACACGTGGACGCGAACGAGAAGACCTTCGTGCCCGAGGATCACCAGCTGATCCTCAGCGACGGCAGCGTCTTCCGCATCACCTTCAGCTTCGAGAGCTTCTTCTTTGCTGTTGAGCCACTCTCGGCGCGCATCCATTCCTAA
>DATJNE010000015.1:0-4204 GCA_035508305.1 Acidobacteriaceae bacterium
TCACGAACCTCGAAGCGGGCGCAGTTACGGCCGGAGTTTTTGGCAAGGTAGAGAGCGGCGTCGGCGCGGGCAATGACGTCGCGGGTGTCGGGGGAATCGCCGCTGCCGCGCCAGGTTCCCACACCGATGCTGCAGGTGAGGGCGATGTCGGCATTCTCGGTTGAAAAGGGTCGCGCGCGGATGGCTTCGAGAAGATCCTCGACGCGGTTTGGGCTGCGCTGGAAATCGAAGTTGGGGAGGAGGATCAGGAACTCCTCGCCCCCGTAACGGCCAACGATGTCATAGTCGCGCATGGCGGCGCGGAAGCGGACGGCAGTATCGCGAATGATGTCATCGCCGCAGGGATGGCCGTACAGGTCGTTGACGCGCTTAAAGTGATCGAGGTCGGCGATGAGGACGCCCAGGGTCGAGTTTTCGCGCGCGGCACGGGCGATTTCGCGGTGGAGGTGTTCCAGCATGGCTGCGCGATTGTAGAGCCCCGTGAGAGAGTCGTGGGTCGCCTGAATCTGGAGCTCGCGGCGCGTTTCCTCGAGGGCGGCTTTTTCGGCTTCGAGCTGTGCGGTGCGTTCGGCGACGATACGAGTGAGCTCGCGCTGACGGCGCGTGAGATGCCGGGTCCGCAGGGTGATGATCGCCCAGGTTACAAGCAGGGCCAGCAATCCGTAGAGTGCGTAAGCGAGAGGCGTGCGGCCGATGGGAGGCATGAGGCGGAATGAAAACGCGGCTCCGGTGCGATTCCAGACGCCGTCGCTGTTCGCGGCCTGGACCTGAAAGGTGTAGCTGCCGGGGGGAAGGTTGGTGTACCAGACGGTACGGCGAGAGCCGGCCTCCGTCCAGTTATCTTCGAAGCCCGCGAGCCGGTAGCGATACTGAACACTCTGCGGAGCGACGAAAGAGGGAGCGGTGAAGGTGACCTCGAGATTGCCCGAGCCGGGGCCGAGACGAACGCCGTCACGGAGCGCAACGGGCCGGGCGTCGAAGGTGAGGCTCTGGATCGAGACGGGAGGCGGGAAGGGATTGGAGGGTATGTGTGCGGGATCGATGACGGCGGCGCCTCGTATGGTGGCGAACCAGAGGCGGCCGGCGCGATCCTTCCAGGCGCAGGGTGTGCTGCCGTAGAGAGTTTCGCGGGAGCGCAGACCGTCGGCGGTGCCGTAAAGGACGGGATGGATCCGTGCATCGGGATCGCGGGCCGCGTCGAGAAGCTCCTGCATGCTGACGCGGAAGATGCCGTTATCAGCACCCATCCAAAGATCGCCAGAATTGTCTTCGAGGATGGAGCCGATGGTGGAAGCAGGAAGACCCTGGCGAGTTTTCCAGGAGACAACCTTCCGGTTGCGGAGGAGGCTGAGGCCGCCGCTGGCCGTGCCAATCCAGATGTTGCCTTGGCGATCGGCAAAAACGCACATGACGTGGTCGCTGGGCAGGCCGTCGGCTACGGTCAGGCGGGTCAGGGAGTCGCCATCGAGCCGCTGCAGGCCGTCGCCGTCGGTGGCGATCCAGAGCGAACCGTCGGGGGACTGCGCGAGGTCGACGACGCGACCGGTGAGGGTGACATGGTGAAACGACGCATTTTCGAATTGGGCAAGTCCCTTGCCGAAGAGGCCGACCCAGAGACGCCCCCGGGAATCCTGGAACAAGGCATTGAGCGAAGTGTCCGGCGCCTGGGGGTCATGAAAGACGGAGACGCGACCATCGCGGATGCGGGCAAGAGCGCCGCGGCGATAGCCGACCCAGATCGAGCCGTCTCGGGTTTGGGCCATGGAGTAGACGGCCTGGTTGGGCAGGCCGCGACGGTGGTCCCACACTTCAACGCGCCCGTCCGAGAGAAGATGGTTCAGCCCGTTGCTGTCGGCGCCAATCCACATGGTGCCGTCCTGTGCCTGCAGGACATTGCCAACGTAATTTCCCGAGAGTCCTTCGGATTTACCGAAGACGGCGAATTTGGTTTCGCGGAACTCGACGACGCCGGCATCGAGGAGGCCGATCCAAAGGTCACCCTCGCGGTCCTGAAAGACTGTATGCGTACAGCGATCGCTGGGCAGACCCTGGGCCGCGCCGTAGATCTCCAGGTGTCCGCCGCTGAGGCGGCCAATGCCATGCCGGTCGAAGACAATCCAGATCGCACCGTTGGGATCGGCGAACAGGCCGCCGATCTCGGGCCAGGGGAGGGAGATGGCGGGCAGGGAGACCCGGCCCAGGCGAATCTGCACGATACCGTGGCTGAGAGTACCGATCCAGAGGGAGCCGTCGGGAGCGAGGGTGAGGGCGCTGATGACGTTGCCGGGGAGACCTTCAGTGGTTGTGAACGTGACGAACCGGTGGTGGACGAGATGGGAAAGGCCCTTGTCCGTGCCAACCCAGAGGGTTCCGGCGGCGTCGAGGGTGAGGGCGGTGACCGAGGGGCTGGCCAGACCTCTGCCGGAGGTCCAGTTCTCGATGCGACCCCCCGTGATGCGGTTCAGGCCGCGGCTGGTGCCTACCCAGAGGGAGCCATCGCGACCCCCGCAGAGGGCGGTGATGCTGTTGGCCGCGAGGCCGTCGGCAACCGTGAAGGAGTGAAACTGTCCGCCCCTGGGATTGGCGGGATCGGGCGTGTAGTGGGTCAGGCCGCTGTCGGTGCCGATCCAGAGAGAGCCGTTGGGGCCGGCAACGAGCGCCTGAATGTAATCCGAGGCTAAGTTTTCATCATTCTCGCGGCTGTAAAGGGTGAACTGAATTCCGTCGAAACGGGCGAGCCCTTCTTCCGTCCCGAGCCAGAGATAGCCGTCGGTGGTCTGGGCAATGGCGTGGACCGAATTCTGAGGCAGGCCGGTTTCACTGGTCCAGGAGGCCTGGATGTACTGCGTAATACGGTGGGCCGGGTCGAGCGCGCGCGCCGGGGGCGGAAGAGCGGCCGCGACGGCGAAAGCGCACGCCGCAAGGCGGATTGCACTGCGGCGGAGTCGGCATTCAGGTTCCATGAATTTGGTCCGCGACCGCGCTGCCGCGCGCAGGGGAAGGCACGAACCACTGCTCTGCAACGCATCGCATATTCTATCTGCCGGCTGTGAGCTGGAGATATCCCACATTGGAATCAGGTCCGCGAAGAAGGCATCCGCAAGAGGATCAAACAAAGAGGATTTTGCAGGAATGCAGCCCGCAGAGTACCTCAGAGAGAAGCGCTGCCTGTATTATGAGCGGACGTTCCGAAGCGCCTCAGAAACTGATCCGCCGGGACCGGCGGACCGAGCAAATACCCCTGCAGGATTTGGCAGCCGAGATCCGTGAGCAGTTCGCGCTGGCTGGTTGTCTCGACACCTTCGGCGACGATGGCGAGATCGAGGGTGCGGCCCAAAGCGACAATGGCCGCGATGATCGCCGCATCTTCGCTGTCGTGGATGAGGTCGCGCACGAATCCCCTGTCGATCTTGATCTCGTGCGCGGGAAACCTCTTGAGATAAAGGAAGCTCGAATGACCTGTGCCGAAATCATCGATGGAGATGCGCACGCCCATCTCACTGAGCCGGCTCAGAATCACCATGCTGCGGTCCGGATCGCGCATGGCTGTCGATTCGGTCATTTCCAGGGTCAGCCGGGTCGGGGCGAGGTCGTGCCGATTGAGGGTCTCCCGTATCATGCTGACCAGATCAGGATGGTTGAACTGCACGGTGGAGAGGTTGACGGACATCGACCACTGATTCTGATCCGCCCCGTGCCACTCCTTCAATTGTCGGCACGCTTCGTCCAGAACCCAGGCGCCGATGGGAACAATCAGCCCCGACCGCTCCGCCAGAGGGATGAAACGATCAGGAGGAATGAGCCCCAGATCGGGATGCCGCCAGCGCGGCAACGCTTCGGCGCCTGCAATGCGGCCGCTGCGCGCTGCGACCTGCGGCTGATAGTGCAGGACAAACTCGCGCCGCTCCTGGGCGAAGCGCAGAGCGTGGAGCAGTTCGAGCGTCTGATGCGCGTGCTCCTGGATGGCCTGGCTGAAGAAGCAGGAGCCGCTTTTGCCCGCAGACCTGGCATGATGCATCGCGACGTGCGCATGGCGGATCAGTTCCTGGGCTGTGAGTTCTCCACCGTCGTAGAACGTGATCCCGACACTGGCCGTAACCTGCAGCTCCCGTCCATCGAACGCAAACGGCTGAGAAACGATCGCGCGCAGTTTTTCGCCCAGATCGGCCGCCGCTGCGGCATCGCGGACCGCGGCCGCCACCGC
>DATJNE010000016.1:0-13486 GCA_035508305.1 Acidobacteriaceae bacterium
CGAGTAGTACTGCCAGCCCTGCCGACAACCAGAGGCAGAAGATCATCGTCATGTGATCGGCCCAGGTCTTCCGTTTGTACTCGACCAATGCATTCGTTGCGGGATGCATGGGATCGAAGTAAACAGTCACATCGCAAAAGCACTGACTGGGTGAGACCGTGTCCGACCCGCGATATTGCTGTCCCGCAAAGGCGAATGAATACCAGGCGGTGGTGTGCTTCCCGCGGGTGAGTTTGACCATCGTACCTACGGCGTGTTCCTGCCTGGGCGCGACGACAGCATCCTGACGGGCGCGCAACCCGTAGCGGGCAGCAAGGACGAGGCTCATCGCGAGTAACGTCGCAGGCAGTCCCCAAGCCGGCAGTCGCCGACTGCGGCTGGGGCGCGGTTCCTGGCTGGAGGTTGGTGCGAGCATGTTTCGTCCAAAACTGCGTGTTGTGGCGAGCTATGCCTTTCCGCCTTTACCCAGCAGCATGAGCAGCAGCGCCTTCTGCGCATGCATGCGGTTTTCGGCCTGATCGAAGACGACGGACTGGGGCCCATCGAGGACTGCGTCGGTGACTTCGGCGTTGCGATGGGCGGGCAGGCAGTGCATGAAGACCGCCGAGGGCGAGGCGTGAGCCATCAGGTTCTCATTCACCTGAAACGGCTTGAAGATGGGCGCGCGCTTGGTGGCTTCATGCTCGAAACCCATGCTCGTGCAGACGTCGGTGTAGACAGCGTCGGCGCCGGTGACCGCCGCAACCGGATCGTTGACCAGGGTGATGTTGGAGCCGGTGGCGTTGGCAATGGCTCGCGCCTGGGCGACGATGTCGGCTTTGGGCGCGTAGTTCTTCGGCGCGCCGACGGTGCAGTTTGCGCCCAGCTGGGCTGCGGTTAGCATCAGCGAGTGGCAGACGTTGTTGCCGTCGCCGACGTAGGTGAAGTTGAAACCCCGGAGAGCGCCGAAGCGCTCCTGCAGCGTCATGAAGTCGGCGATGGCCTGGCAGGGGTGCTCGAGATCGCTGAGGGCGTTGATGACGGGCACGCTGGCGTACTGCGCCATCTCGGTGATGGTCTCGTGGGCGTAGGTGCGGAGCACGATGATCTGCACCCAGCGCTCCACGTTGCGGGCGATGTCGGCGAGGGATTCGCGCTCGCCGAGCGGCGACTGGGTCTGGTCGACGAAGAGCGCCGAACCGCCCAGGGTGTTCATCGCGGTCTGGAAGGTGAGGCGGGTGCGCAGGGAGGCCTTCTCAAAAAACATGACCATCTGCTTTGCGTCGAGCGCCCAGCGATACGCAGCGGGGTTGGTCTTTACGTCGTGCGCGAGGGCGAGGATGCCGGCCAGTTCGGTGGTGGTGAGATCGGCGATGGAGCAAAGGTCGCGGCCGGCGAGCGAGACGTCCGGGGTAACCGAGTCGAGTTCCGATACGGCGATGGATTTAGTTGCCAATTTTCTTTCCTCCGGGGAATGGGGTGGCGGCGGCCTGCGCCGTCTGTTCGGCAAGGACTTCGTTGAGGGCCGCGATGCTGGTGTCGACGTGGGCTTTTTGCAGGATGTACGGCGGCAGAAAGCGCAGGACGGTGTCGCTGGTGCGGTTGATGAGGATGCGGCGCTGCATCATTTCGCCGAGGACGGTTTTGGCGAGGTCGGCGGAGTCGAGCTCGAGGGCGAGCATGAGGCCGAAGCCGCGGACCTGGGTGATGGCGGAATGCTGCGCGGCCAGATCGTCGAGGCGATTGCGGAAATAGGTGCCGATCCCGGTGACATGTTCGAGCAGGTGCTCGCGGTCCATGGTGTCGAGCACGGCCAGGGCCACAGCGCAGGCCAGCGGACCGCCGCCGAAGGTGGTTCCGTGCATGCCGGCGTGGATGGCCTGCGAGGCTTCTTCGGTGCAGAGGAGCGCGCCGAGCGGGATGCCGGCGGCGAGCGGTTTGGCGAGGGTGGTGACGTCGGGCTGGATCCACCCCGTCGAGACAGGCTCGCCGGGAGCCCCGGTGATTCCGTAGTGCTGGTAGGCGCAGAATCTGCCAGTGCGGCCCATGCCGGACTGAATCTCGTCGGCGATGAGGAGGGCTCCGGTGGAGCGGGTGAGGTCGCGCGCGGCCTGGAAAAACTCTTTTGAGACGGGCCGGATGCCGCCCTCGCCCTGGATAACTTCGACGAGGATGGCGCAGACCTCGGTGGAGAACTTCGCGCGAAGGTCGGCGACGTCGTCGAAGCGGACGAACTCGACGCCGGGCATGACGGGATCGAAGGGCTCGCGGTACTTATCCTTCCAGGTGGCGGCCACCGAGCCCATGGTGCGGCCGTGGAAGCTGTTTTCGAGGGCGAGAAATTTTGTGCCGAGGGGCTTGCCCTGCTCGCGCTGCAGCCTGGCCCAGGCGCGCGCGAGCTTGAGCGCGGCTTCGTTGGCCTCGGTGCCGCTGTTGCAGAAGAAGGCGCGATCCATGCCGGTGGCTTCGGTGAGCCGCAGGGCCAGAGCGGCCTGGCCCTCGTGGTAGTAGAGGTTCGAGGTGTGGATGAGCCTGCGGCTCTGCTCAGCGATGGCTTTTTCGATGGCCGGGTGCGCGTAGCCGAGGGCATTGACGCCGATGCCGCTGAGCAGATCGAGATAGCGGACTCCGTTGGCGTCGATCAGGTAGACGTCCTCGCCGCGCTCGAAGAGCAGGGGGTAGCGATCGTAGGTGCCGAGGAGGAGTTTGGATTCGGCCGCTTTCAGTTCTTCGAGTTTCATTCGGTTCTTCTCAGTCGGGTGCAGGGTGGGAACACTTGCGTTGCTCATGACACCATCACCTCGGTGCCCTGGTTCACGCGGGTGCTGCACAGATCGGGCAGGAGCTCGGCCACCGCGGCGGGAAGAATGCGCACGCGCTTGACGCCGTTGAGCAGCGCTTCGCGGCAGGCGCTGAGCTTGGGCAGCATGCCTCCGCTGATGACTTCGTCGCGGGTGAGGTCGGCGATCTGGTCGATGGAGAGCCAGCGCATGACGCTGCCGTCGGCGGCCAGCACGCCGGGAACGTCGGTGAGGAAGACGAGGGCGTCGGCTTTGCAGGCGCCGGCGCAGGCCGCGGCCATCTCATCGGCGTTGATGTTGTAGTACTCGCCGTCGAAGCCGAGGGCGATGGAGGAGATGACGGGAACCGCGCCCATCTGCCAGATGGCTTCGAGCCAGCGCGGATCGGCGGCGGCAATCTCGCCCACGTAGCCGAGATCGGGCGCGGTGCGCTTTTTGCGCGCGCGGAAGACGAGACCATCGCCGCCGGAGAGGCCGACCGCCGGCTGCCCGTGCGAGCCGAGCGACGCAACCAGCGCCTTGTTGACGCCGCCGCCGAGGACCATCAGCGCGGTGTCGCGGGTTTCAGCGTCGGTGATGCGCAGACCGGAAACAAATTCGCTCTGCTTGCCGAGTTGTTTGAGCGTGCGGGTGAGCTGCAGGCCGCCGCCGTGGACGATCGCTACCTGGTTACGGTCCCTGACCAGCTCGGCGATTGCTTTGGCGCATTCGTGCAGGAGTTCGGGATTCTCCAGGGTTGCACCACCGAGTTTGACCACGTATCTCATCTGAGTTCCTTCCCATTCCGCTTTCACAGCAAGCCGGCCGTTTCTTCGAGGCCGCACATCAGGTTGAAATTCTGGACTGCCTGTCCCGCGGCGCCCTTGAGCAGGTTGTCGAGGCAGGAGACGATCACGCATCGCCGGCGATCGCCGGCCAGGTGAAAGCCGATGTCGCAATAACTGGTGTTTACCGAATACTGGATCTGGGGCAGCTGGCCGGCAGGGAAGACCCGCACCAGCGGACTCCGGGCAAAGAAGCTGCGATACAGAGCCTCCACGTCGCCGGGCTGGTGCGGTTCGGTGAACGAAACATAGATGGTGGAGAGAATGCCGCGGGGAATCGGCAGCAGATGGGGGGTGAAGACGATCTGCTCGGTGTGGAGATCGAGTTGTTCCAGCAACTCTCCGGTGTGGCGGTGCGAAAAGAGGCCGTAGGCGGAGAGATTGTCGGCCGCGTGCATGAAGTGGGTCTTCGCCGTGGGCGCTTTGCCGGCGCCGGAGACGCCGGACTTGGAGTCGCAAACGATGCCGCGGGCAAGGTCGATCCAGCCGGCGGAAACGAGCGGCTTCAAAGCCAGAATGATGGACGTGGCGTAGCAGCCGGGGTTGGCGACCAGCCGGGCCGCGCGGATTTCGTCGCGATGCAGCTCGGGCATGCCGTAGACGGCTTTTGTCTGGACGGCGGCCGCGGCTGGGGATCCTTCGTCTTCAAATTTGTAGACGGCGCGGTTGGAGGCTTCGGTGAGACGCCACGCGCCGCTGAGGTCGATGACACGGAGGCCGTGTTCGAGGGCCTGCGGGACCCAGGCGCGCGACTGCTCATGCGGCGTGGCGAGGAAGAGAACGTCAATGTTGCGCGCCTGCAGCAGCGGCCAGGAGAACGGCTCGATGCTGAGGGCGCCCGGGCCGATGCCGGTGCCGTTGTTATCCATGAGCTGGGGATGCACGGCGGCGAGGGGCTCGGGCGAGGCGTCCGCGCGGCCGAGAAAGAGGGGAGGCGTGCCGGCCAGCTGCGGATGACGGAGCAGCAGGCGGGCGAGCTCCATGCCGGCATAACCGGTGACGCCCAGGACGGCGACCGGGCGCGGAGCGCGGGGCTCAGCGGCAGAGCTCCGGGCGCGGGGCTCAGAGCTCAGAGACGCCGCGCCAGCAGTCGCGTTCGTGTTCGAGTTGGAAATCGGGGAGGGCATTTTTCGCAAAACCTTATTGACTCGTTTTCGTACCTTTCGACTCTCTTTTTTGGCGGCGATTTTCGTTCATGCTCACCGCCTTTTTCTGCGCCCTGAGCTCTGTGCCCGGAGCGCTGGGTTTCATCCGATCATGCGCTCCAGCTTTTCTTTGAGCGACGAGGCGCGGCGCTGATCCGGACAAATGATCAGCACGGTATCGTCGCCAGCCAGGGTTCCGACAACATCGCTCCATTCCTCGTGATCGATGGCCAGCGCAACGGGCTGGGCCGCGCCGCCGGTGGTGCGGAGCACCAGCTGGTTCTGCGCCTGCCGGACGGTGAGGCCGAAGCCGGACAGCACCTCGCCGACCGCCGGCTGCTCCTCTTCCTCCTCGACGTGGCCGTTGCCGTTGGGGGCCGCATAGCCGTTGGGGCCCTTGTAGAGACGCAGCTCGTGCACATCGCGCGAGAGGGTGGCCTGGGTGACATCGCAGCCGCGGCGCATCAGTCTGCGGCGCAGTTCGTCCTGGCTGCCGATGGATTCGGCAGCCAGCAGCTGCCGGATCAGGTGGTGCCGTTCCTGTTTGCTCACTTCGAGACTCATACGCAAAAAATGGCGGCCGGCCGCTGCTGCGGCCAGCCGCATCTCACTCTGTATAAAAATACAGGAGTGATGTATAAATATGCAAGACGATTTTTGGGGGTCGGAGTCGCTCTGGTTACCGCCGCGACTCGCGGCATTCGTCACCTTTTTTCACAGAAATTTCTCAATTCGCCTGTGAGCGAAATGGAAGGCCGTTATAGTTGGATATGGGAACGAGAAATTGTGTCGCTTCGGCCCTGTCGACCGGCGACTCCCGGCCCATTCGCAGGGCCCCCGGCCGGAGTCTGATCGATGAACGCTTCGATCACGAGTCCTGCGGCGTGGGATTCGTCGCAACGCTCGACAACCAGCCCTCGCACGACATCCTGGAGAAGGCGCTCACGGCCCTGGCCCGGCTGGCGCATCGCGGCGCCGTAGCTGCGGACGGCAAATCGAGCGACGGCATCGGGATTCACACCGCCATCCCGCGGGAACTGCTGCTGTCTTCTGCCGGAGTTTCTCCGGCTCCCGGGCAAGCGCTGGCGGTGGGCATGGTTTTCCTGTCCGCGGATCCGGCGGCTGCTGCGGCGGCGGTGCGCGAACTGGAACAGGCGGCGACGGCGCGGGGGTTTTCGGTTCTGGGGTGGCGCGAGGTGCCGACGCGGCCGGAGATTCTGGGCGAAATCGCGGCGTCGACGCTGCCCGTGATCCGCCAGCTGCTGCTGACCGACCTCAGTGCGGGGGCGGTTTCGTATCAGGAGCGCGACCGGCGGCTGTATCTGGCGCGCAAACAATTCGAGCGCAGCGGGGCGGCGGGCTACGTGTGCTCGCTTTCGTCGTCGTCCATCATTTATAAGGCGATGTGCGACGCCCGGCTGCTGCCGGAGTTCTATCCGGACCTGGCCGATGCGCGGTTCGTGACGCCGTTTGCTTTGTTCCATCAGCGTTACGCGACGAATGTCGCACCGTCGTGGGATCGCGCTCAGCCTTTCCGGATTCTGGGCCACAACGGCGAGATCAACACGATCTGGGGCAATCGCGCGCGGATGACGGCGCGGGCCGCGACGCTGCCCGACGAGCTGCAGCCGATCTTCACGCCCAGCGGATCGGATTCGACGAGCCTGGACGAAGTGATCGAACTGCTCGCGCGCAATGGGCGCACGGTGGCAGAGGCGGTGCGCATGGTGATGCCGCCCGGAGACACGGGCCGGCATTCCGCGTTCCTTGCCTATCACGGCGACTGCATCGAGCCGTGGGATGGGCCGGCCGCGGTTTCTTTCACGGATGGGCATTTGATCGGCGCGGCGCTGGACCGCAACGGCCTGCGGCCCTGTCGATTCTTCGTGACGGAAGATCATTTGATCGTCGCCGGCTCGGAGGCGGGTCTGGTGGACCTGGACCCGGAGACGATCGTGCACAGCGGCCGGCTGGGCCCTGGGCAGATGCTGCTGGCCGATCTGGAGAACCACACCTTCTATGAGGATGAGGAACTGCAGGCGCTCTTCGACCGCTCCGCGCCGGAATACGAAGCGCTGCTGGAGAGCGCGACGCTCGACGCCAGCGCAGCGGTGCCGGCGGTCGAAGCGGCGGAGCTGAACCGCCTGCAACTGGGCTTTGGCTACACCAAAGAAGACGTGAACATGATCCTGAAGCCCATGGCGATGGAGGGCAAGGATGCGGTGTGGTCGATGGGCGACGACACCCCGATCGCGCCGCTGGCGCGCGCGCCGCGGCCGGTCTACGCCTTCTTCCGGCAGCGCTTCGCCCAGGTGACGAATCCGCCGATTGACTCGCTGCGCGAGGCCTGTGTGATCCAGCTGCACACGCGGCTGGGCCCGTGGCCGCATGTGCTGAACACGCGCGAGCGGCTGCCGGGACTTTCTCTGCGATCGCCGTTTCTTTCCCTGGCGCAAATGGATTCTCTGCACCAGCGGAAGCACGAGCTGGCGGGCGATCTGCCTCTGGCGGTGCTGGAGTGCGTGTTCAATCCGGGATGCAACTTGCTGCTGGCGCTGGACGATCTGTGCGCGAAGGCGATCGAGCTGGTGCGGGGGGGCGCGGCGGTGCTGCTGCTGACCGACCGGGGTTGCGGCGAGCAGGCGATTCCGATCCCCATGGCGCTGGCGACGGGCGCGGTGCATCACGCGCTGATCCGGGCCGGGGAGCGCATCAAGGTGGGGCTGGCGATTGAAGCCGGAGACTGCCGCGATCTGCATCATGCCGCGGTGCTGATGGGCATGGGCGCGGGGTGCGTTTGTCCGTGGCTGGCGCTGGAGACGGCGCGCCAGGTGAATCCGGAGCAGGGCGAGGCGAATCTGCTGCACGCCTTCGATCTGGGCCTGGCGAAGATCATGTCGAAGATGGGCATTTCGGTGGTGGACAGCTACCGCGGCGCGCATCTGTTCGACTGCCTCGGGCTCAGCAACGATGTGGTGGCGCGTTGTTTTGAGGGAACGCCGGCGCCGCTGGGCGGCATCGGTTTTCCGGAGCTGGAGGCGCAGATCCGCGAGCTGTGGCTGGGCGCGCACGGCGGCGATGCCGGAGCGGAGGCTCCGGAGAACGGCGATGGCGGTCCGCTGGTTACGGTTGCGGCGGCGAAAGATCTGCCCGACTTCGGGTGGGTGCGTTTTCGCAAGGCGGAGCGAGCGGAGCCGCACGGCTGGCAGCCACAGACGGTTCGTCTGCTGCAGACCATTACCGGCGCGACCAAAGCCGGCGCGTCGGCGGCAGCCGATGCCGGGGTGGCGTGGCAGGCGTTCACCACGCAGGCGAAGGAAAAGGAGCCCGCGGTTCTGCGCGATCTGCTGGAGGTTCGCGGCGCGGGGCAACCGCTGGCGGCGGAAGACGTCGAGCCGGCCGGAAATCTGTATCGCCGGTTCATTGCCAGCGCGATGTCGCTGGGATCGCTGAGCCCGGAGGCGCACCAGACGATCACCGCGGCCATGAATATGCTGGGCGGGCGATCGAACACGGGCGAGGGCGGGGAAGATCCGGCAGTGTACGAGCCGGGAGCACAGTTGCCGGTGGCGGGCGCAACGTATGCGGCGGAGCTGCTGAACAACAAGGTGAAGCAGGTGGCTTCGGCGCGTTTCGGCGTGACCGCGCAGTACCTGATGCATGCCGAGGAACTGGAGATCAAGATCGCGCAGGGGTCGAAGCCGGGCGAAGGCGGACAGCTGCCGGGGCACAAGGTGACGGAGCTGATCGCGCGCCTGCGCCACGCGCAGCCCGGGGTGCAGCTGATCAGCCCGCCGCCGCACCATGACATTTACTCGATCGAGGACCTGGCACAGCTGATCCACGATCTGCGGCGGATCAACCCGAAGGCGGCGATTGGGGTGAAGCTGGTTTCCGAGTGCGGGGTGGGGACGGTGGCGGCGGGCGTCGCGAAGGCCTACGCCGATTACATCGTGATTGCCGGGCACAACGGAGGCACGGGCGCCTCGCCGCTCTCGAGCATCAAGTACGCGGGCAATCCCTGGGAGCTGGGCCTGGCCGAGGCGCAGCAGGTGCTGATCCGCAATGGACTGCGGGGACGGGTGCGGCTGCGCTGCGATGGCGGCCTGCGCACGGCGCGCGACATCGTGATCGCGGCCCTGCTGGGCGCCGACGAATACGCCTTTGGGACGGCGGTGCTGGTGGCGCTGGGCTGCGATATGGCGCGCCAGTGCCACCTGAACACATGTCCCACGGGCATTGCGACGCAGAAACCGGAGCTGCGGGCGAAGTTCCGCGGCAAGCCGGAGCAGCTGGTGCGTTTCTTTGAGGGCCTGGCGGGCGAGATTCGCGCTCTGCTGGCGGAGCTGGGCCTGCCGTCGCTGGAAGCTGCGGTGGGGCGGACAGATCTGCTGGCGCAAACGCGTTTCGACGGATGTCTCGATCTGAGCCCGATGCTGGCGGCGCCGGCGGATGGCGGCAGAGCCGGGGCGACGCACTGGCAGGGGCAGCGCAATCTGCGGCCCGAGGATCACGCGCCCATCGACGACGCGTGGGTCGAGGCAGGGGTTGCGGCGTACAAGGCCGGCGAGCCTCTTCTGGTGGATGCGCTGATCGCGAACGAGGACCGGACCTTTGGCGCCCGGCTGGCCGGCGAGCTGGCGATGCTGCAATCGGCGGGCATGACGCCGAGGGCACCGCTGACGTTTCGCCTCACGGGCGAGGCAGGGCAGTCCTTCGGGGCGTTTGCCGTGCCGGGAATGGGGCTGGTCCTGAAGGGGCTGGCGAACGATTTTGTCGGCAAGAGTCTTTCCGGCGGTGAAATCATCCTGCGCGGTCAGGGGCGTGCGGCGCTGCAGTCCGAACTGCATACGATCCTGGGCAACGTCGCTCTTTACGGAGCCACCAGCGGCGCCCTGTTTGCCGCGGGGCGGGCAGGCGAGCGCTTTGCGGTGCGGAACTCGGGCGCGCTGGCGGTTGTGGAGGGCGTGGGCGATCACGGCTGCGAGTACATGACCGGGGGCCTGGTAGCGGTTCTGGGGGCGACCGGGACGAACTTTGGCGCCGGGATGACCGGCGGCGAGGCGTGGGTCTTCGACGAGGACGGGCAGTTCCTCGCGCGGCAGCGCTATCACGCGGGCTTTCTGACACCGGAGCCGTGGAGCGTGCTGGATGCGCAGGCGCGGGAAAGCATCTTCGGGCTGGTGCAATTGCATGCGGAGAAGACGGCGAGCACGCGGGCGTTCTGGCTGATCTCGAAATGGGAGGAACTGGCGCCGCGTTTCGTGCGTCTGACGCCGAAACCGCAGTCATGAAGGGAACCTAAAAGTAACATTGCGCGACTTCCTGCGCAGGGTTTGGTCTCTTCAATTGGATGTATCCTTGAGGCAGCCCGCGGAATCAATAAGACGGGCGTGCCACCGGTCTCCATGCTGCACTTTTCTCCCTCATCGCGTCGCCTGTTACCGGGGCTGTTCCTCGGACTGGTGCTTTTGCAGGGCTGTAGCCGACTCGGCCCGCAGCCGCCTCGTGAATACGTGTATGTGTGGGCCCGGGGGACGTATCTGCGCGACCGGGTCGCCGTGGTCAGCAATCGTGTGGCCGAAGTGGTGAACGGGCAGCGGCTGCAGGTGATCGAGCACGGTCATCGGTTTCTCAAAGTCAGGACCGACAAAGGCGAAGTGGGCTGGATTGAAGATCACGGCGTGATCGACCAGCCAACGTACGACAAATTCATGCAGCTGACGAAGGAGAACGCCGGGGATCCCGTGATCGGCACGGCGGTGCTGCGCGACGATTACTGGCTCCGCGATGCCCCGGGACGGACATCGGACCGGTTTTACCTGCTGCCGGAGAACGAGCGACTGTTCCTGCTGAAGCGCGCTTCGGTTCCCAGGCCGGAAGTGCCGCAGGCTCTGCTGGTGCCGGAGGAGAAGCCGATTAGCCGGACCACCAGCGAGGGACCACCGCCGCCCGATCTGGAGGACTACTGGCTGGTACGGGACGGCAGCGGGCATGTCGGATGGGTTCGCGGACGCACGCTGGACGAGGACGTGCCGGATGCCATCGCCGGGCTGGCCGAAGGCCAGAAGGTGGTGGGGGCGTACGTGCTGAGAAAGGTTTACGATCCTGGCGCGAATGTTCCCGGCAACCAGGTGCCCGAGTATGTGGCCCTGCTGGCGCCGTGGAAAGACGGTCTGCCTTACGACTTCGATCAGGTGCGGGTGTTTACCTGGAACACGAAGAAGCACAGATATGAAACGGCTTATCGGGAGCGGAATCTGGAGGGATTTCTGCCGGTTACGGTGACGCCGGCATCGGCAGAGAATCAGAACGTTCCGAGCTTCTCCTTCCGCATTGCGACCACCAGCCAGGTCGCGCTCGATCCGGTGACGGGCATGGTGAACTCCGGCGACACCGCGACAGAAACCTTCCGCATGGACGGCGTGGTCGTGCATCGGGAAGGAGAGACGCCGCCGCCGTTGGCGATTGCCAAACGGGCCCACCACGATCAGAGACCGCGCCACAAGCGCCGGGGATAGGCGCAGCCCGGCCCGAGCCCGCTGCCGGAAGCAGGCCCCGGGGGCCCAGTCGCTGCAAGGGCTTAGAGCGGAGCCGAAGAAAATATCGGGGTGCGTTCCTAATCTTGCGTAAATGCTTCGCGACCCCGTATCTTGGTAACAACACCTTGACGGTGGGTGCGGCGCCACCAAATTTCGGCTTCGCTGCAGTTTTTCCTGCTGTTGCAGTTTCACCGTCGAGCAAATAAAGGGCAAAGGAGATCGGCTCATGGAAAACAAGCCGGCGCAGAACATTCAGGACACTTTCCTGAACACGGTTCGCAAAGATAAGACCCCGATTACGATTTATCTCGTGAGCGGCGTGAAACTCACCGGGAAAATCCGTTCGTTCGATAAATATTCGGTGCTGCTGGAGAACAACAGCCAGGAGCAACTGATTTTCAAACACGCAATCTCCACAGTGGTCAGCACCCGCTCGGTTCTGCACGGCGATCATCGTCCGCCGCATACCGCACAGGCGGGTCCGGTGGCGGTTACCCCGTCCCAGGCTGCACAGGAGGCGTCCGGCTCGTAACCGGACGCTCGAAGCACCACCCGCGACGACTTTTCGATGCCGCTGAACGCGACGGGTTCGAACGGGGAACAGGCGTTGCTGGTTTCGGCGATCATTGGACCGCCGAGGAGAGCCCTGACCCGCGGCGCCGCTCAGGCACGGGACGTAGCGAGTTCGGGTTCCGCGGCTCACTCGGTCCTTCCCGACGAAGATCTGCGTCTGGCGGAGTTTCGCGAGCTGATCGTCAGCGCCGGAGCCACGATTGCCGCGGAGGTGATCCAGCACCGCCCCAAAGCCGATCCGGCGACGCTGATCGGGAGCGGCAAACTGGACGAACTTTCCGCAGTCGCCGCTTCCACCCGCGCTGACGTCGCCATCGTCGATCACGATCTGAGCCCAACGCAGTTACGGAACCTTGAAAACGCGCTGCCGTGCCGGGTGATCGACCGCACGCAGCTGATTCTGGATATCTTTGCGCGCCACGCGCGGACGCGGGAGGGCCAGCTGCAGGTGGAGCTGGCGCAGTTGGAGTACATGCTGCCGCGGCTGACCGGGCGCGGGAAGGCGATGTCGCAGCTGGGGGGCGGGATCGGCACCCGCGGACCGGGCGAAACGCAGCTGGAAACGGACCGGCGGAGGATTCAGCGGCGGGTGCAGCAACTGCGGGGGGAACTCGACGCGGTGCGGCGCATCCGGACGCAGCAGCGGCAGCGGCGCGAGTCGGTTCCGGTGCCGACGGTGGCTCTGGTGGGCTACACGAACGCGGGCAAGAGCACGCTGTTCAACGCCATCACGCGCGCGGGAGTGCTTCACCCCCAGGCGCGAGCGGCACGCGCCCGAGGGACCCCGGTGCTGGAGTCGTCGCGGATGTTCGCCACCCTCGATCCCAAGCTGAGCGCGATCCAGCTTCCCAGCCGGAGAAAGATTCTCCTGTCAGACACGGTGGGTTTCATCCGCGATCTGCCACATACCCTGGTCACTTCGTTCCGCGCCACCCTCGAGGAAGTGCGCAAGGCGGAGATTCTCCTCCACGTGCGCGACGCCTCCAGCCCCATGCGCGACGAGCACAAGGCCGAGGTGGAAAAAGTCCTGGGGGAACTGGACGTGCTCGATAAGCCGCGTCTGGAAGTGCTGAACAAGATCGATCGGCTCACGGACGAGGAACGGGCTGCGCTGGCCGCGGCGAACGGCCGGGTGCTCGCGGTCTCGGCGAAGGAGCGGATGGGGCTCGAGGCGCTGCTGGAGCGGGTGGACGCGGAACTGGTGCAGGATCCGATTCTGGAACAAAAATTCCAGGTGCCGCAGTCCGAAGGGGATGTTTTGGCAGCGCTGGAAGCGGGCACGGTCATCCAGCATCGCGAGTACCAGGGGAACCTGGTGCGCATGACGGTCGCCGGGCCGGCGTCTCTGCTGGGGCGTTACCGGCGCTTCCGTCTGGTGACGCGGGAGAAATCGCTGCAGACAAAGCAAACCGGATGATGGAGAGTGGTGGGTATCTCCGATCACCCGGTTCGCCGACCCTGATCCGGGTCGAGGTGGTATCCTCATTCTACTCCGTGACCCGGTCAGGTCAAGCGGGCAAATGATGATTTTTTGCTGCGATGCAGCGCAGTGATCCACGCCGGGGCGGAACCGGAAATTCAGGCGCGGTAGTAAGTGCCTTTCGTCAGTTGACACTCATTTT